>DATILH010000142.1:0-8382 GCA_035476655.1 Variovorax sp. | reverse complement strand
GATGCCGTCGAGTGCGCAGAAGACGCCGATCATCAGGCCCGACAGGATGAGGAACGCGCCCATGTACTGGTTCACGCGCTCGGTGATGGCCTCCCAGGCCGAGATCACCACCACCACCGTGATGAAGGCGGTAAGCAAGATGAACCAGAACGAAATACCGTCAATGCCCAGGTGGTAGTTGACGTTGAAGCGGGCGATCCACGGCGCGCTTTCGACAAACTGCATGGCCGAGCTGGCCTGGTCGAAGCGGCCGTACAGCGGCAGCGTGACCAACAGACTGATGACCGAGCCGATCAGCGCGAGCCAGCGCGCGGCGCGCGCCTGGTCGTCACGTCCGAGCGCGAGCAATACGGCGCCAAAAAATATCGGCGTCCAGATGGCGAGGCTTAGCAAACCCATTTTTATTGTTCTCCTACTTGCCCAGCCAGCCCGACCACGGCGATGCAAACCAGGTCAGGAACACGAACAGCCCCACGATCATGGCCAGCGCATAGTGGTACAGGAAACCCGTCTGCAGGCGACGCGTGACCGCAGCGACCATGCCCACCAGCTTCGCGCTGCCGTTGACGGCAGCGCCGTCGATGATGGCTTCGTCGCCGCCCTTCCACAGCGCGATGCCCAGGCCGCGCGCGCCGCGGGCCAGGATGTTCTCGTTGATCCAGTCCATGTAGTACTTGTTGTCCAGCAGCGTGTAGATCGGCCGGACACGGGCCTTGATCGCGGCGGGCAGCGCCGGGTTGACCATGTACATGTAGTAGGACAGCGCCACGCCGGCCAGCGCGAGCCAGAACGGCGCGGTGGTCAGGCCGTGCAGGGCCATCTGCGCTGCGCCGTGGAATTCCTCGGCCATGATCTCCATGGCCTTGTGCTTCTCGGCGTCCACGAAGATGGCGTCCTTCAGGAAGTCGCCGAACAGCATGGGGCCGATCGTGAGGTAGCCGATCACCACCGACGGAATGGCCAGCAGCAGCAGCGGCACGGTGACCACCCACGGCGATTCGTGCGGCGTGTGGTGCTCGTCCTGGTGATGGTGCGGATCGGGCTCTTCGCTCGGGTCATGCTCGTGGGGCGGGACCTGGTCGAAGCGTTCCTTGCCGTGGAACACCAGGAAGTACATGCGGAACGAATAGAAGGCCGTGACGAACACGCCGGCCAGCACCGCGAAGTGCGCGAAGCCCGCGCCCGGCAGCTTCGAGAAGTGCACCGCCTCGATGATGCTGTCCTTCGAATAGAAGCCGGCGAACAGCGGCGTGCCGATCAGGGCCAGCGAGCCCAGCAGCGAGGTGATCCAGGTGATGGGCATGTACTTGCGCACGTTGCCCATCCAGCGGATGTCCTGGTTGTGGTGCAGGCCCATGATCACCGAGCCCGCGCCCAGGAACAGCAAGGCCTTGAAGAAGGCGTGCGTCATGAGGTGGAACACCGCCACCGAGTAGGCCGAGGCGCCCAGCGCCACCGTCATGTAACCCAGCTGCGACAGCGTGGAATACGCCACAACGCGCTTGATGTCGTTCTGGATGATACCCAGGAAGCCCATGAACAAGGCCGTGATCGCGCCGATCACCAGGATGAACGAGAGCGCCGTGTCCGACAGCTCGAACAGCGGCGACATGCGCGCCACCATGAAGATGCCGGCCGTCACCATGGTCGCGGCGTGGATCAGGGCCGAGATGGGCGTCGGGCCTTCCATGGAGTCGGGCAGCCACACGTGCAAGGGGAACTGCGCGCTCTTGCCCATGGCGCCGATGAACAGGCAGATGCAGATCACGGTGACCAGCATCCAGCTGGTGCCGGGGAAGACCATGCGGCCGATTTCCTCGGCCTTGGCGAAGGTCTCGGCGTAGCTGAGCGTGTTTGCGTAGGCGGCAATGAGGCCGATACCCATGATGAAGCCGAAGTCGCCGACCCGGTTCACCAGGAAGGCCTTCATGTTGGCGAAGATCGCGCTGGGCTTGTTGTACCAGAAGCCGATCAGCAGATAAGAGACCAGGCCCACCGCTTCCCAGCCGAAAAACAGCTGCAGGAAGTTGTTGCTCATGACCAGCATGAGCATGGAGAAGGTGAACAGCGAGATGTAGGAGAAGAAGCGGTTGTAGCCCTCGTCTTCTTCCATGTAGCCGATGGTGTAGAGGTGCACCATCAGCGACACGAAGGTCACCACGCACATCATCATCGCGGTCAGGCCGTCGATGAGGAAACCCACTTCCATCTTCAGGCCGCCGACCACCATCCACTCATAGATGGTTTCGTTGAAGCGGGCGCCATCGAGGGCCACGCTCTTGAGCGTCATGGCCGACAGGATGAAGGCCACCAGCACGCCCAGGATGGTGGCGCTGTGCGAGAGGCGCCGGCCGATCACATTGCCGCCGAAGGTGGTGCCGAAGACCCCGGCCAGCACGGCCCCGGCCAGGGGGGCCAGCGGAACGGCAAGCAGGGTCGATGCAGAGAGGGTCTGGCTCATGTTTCTTGTTGGTGAAGGGCTCGGTCCGCAGCGCGTCGGCTGCGGTCAACCCTTGAGCGTGTTGAGTTCTTCGACGTTGATGTTCGACTTGTTGCGGAACAGCAGCACCAGGATGGCCAGGCCGATGGCGGATTCCGCCGCGGCCACCGTGAGGATGAAGAACACGAACACCTGCCCGTGCATGTCGCCCAGGTAGTAGGAGAAGGCCACGAAGTTCATGTTGACCGCCAGCAGCATCAGCTCGATGGCCATCAGCAGGACGATCAGGTTGCGGCGGTTCAGGAAGATGCCGATCACCGACAGCGCGAAGAGCATTGCGCCCAGCGAGAGGAAGTGTCCGAGGGTGAGTGTCATGCCTTCACCTCTGGCGTGGCTTCGGGTTGGGCAGGCGGCGCGGCGGTGGTGACCGGCATGCGAATGATCCGCAGGCGGTCGGCGGCGCGCACCCTTACCTGCTGGGACGCGTCGACGTGGCGGGTGTCCTTGCGCTCGCGCAGCGTCAGCGCGATGGCGGCAATGATGGCCACCAGCAGGATGACCGCGGCGATCTCCAGCGGGTACAGGTACTCCGTGTACAGCAACTTGCCGAGTTCCTTGGTGTTGGAATAGTCGGCCGCGGCCTGCACGGCGACAACCCCGGCGCGGGTCTCCTCGCCCACGCGAAAGCCCCCCATGAGCACGGCAGCCATCTCGAGCGCGATCAGCACGCCGATGAAGCCGGCCAGCGGAAAGTGCTTCCAGAAGCCGGCTCGCAGGCGGTCGACGTCGACGTCGAGCATCATGACCACGAACAGGAACAGCACCATCACCGCGCCGACGTAGACCAGCACCAGCGTGATCGCCAGGAACTCGGCCTTGAGCAGCAGCCAGACGGCAGCCGCCTGCGAGAACGCGAGCACCAGGTAGAGCGCCGCGTACACCGGGTTGCGCGCCGTGATGACGCGGAACGCGGCGAACAGCAGCACCGCGGAGAAGAGGTAGAAGAAACCGGTCTTGACGTCCATCTTGTTCTTTTCGTGCTGCCGCTCAGCGGTACTTCGCGTCCGCGGCGCGAGCGGCGGCGATCTCGGTTTCGTAGCGGTCGCCGACGGCCAGCAGCATGTCCTTGGTGAAGTACAGGTCGCCCCGCTTTTCGCCGTGGTATTCGAGGATGTGGGTCTCGACGATCGAGTCGACCGGGCAGCTTTCTTCGCAGAAGCCGCAGAAGATGCACTTGGTCAGGTCGATGTCGTAGCGGGTGGTGCGGCGGGTGCCGTCGGCGCGCTGGTCGGATTCGATGGTGATGGCCATCGCCGGGCACACGGCTTCGCACAGCTTGCAGGCGATGCATCGCTCTTCGCCGTTCTCGTAGCGGCGCAGCGCGTGCAGGCCGCGAAAGCGCGGCGACAGCGGCGTCTTTTCCTCGGGGAACTGCACCGTGATCTTGCGGCTGAAGGCGTACTTGCCCGTGATGGCCAGGCCCTTGAACAACTCGATCAGCATGAAGCTGGACAGGAAGTCCTTGAGCGAGAACGCCGAGGGGCCTTGAATGGCTTGCGTCGTCATGGCGTCATTTCCAAATGTTGAAGGGCGTCTGCATCCACAGGCCCACCACCACCAGCCACACCAGGGTGACGGGGATGAAGATCTTCCAGCCCAGACGCATGATCTGGTCGTAGCGGTAGCGCGGGAAGGTCGAGCGCACCCACAGGAACATGGTCACGACCATGAAGGTCTTGATGCCCAGCCAGATCCAGCCGGGGATCCAGGTGAGCAGCGGCGCGTCGATCGGGGGCAGCCAGCCGCCCAGGAACAGCACCACCGCCAGGATGGACACGAGCCACATGTTGGCGTACTCGGCCAGGAAGAACATGGCGAAGCTCATGCCCGAGTACTCGATCATGTGGCCGGCGACGATCTCGGACTCGCCTTCGACCACGTCAAACGGGTGGCGGTTGGTCTCGGCCAGGCCGGAGATGAAGTACACGAAGAAGATCGGCAGCAGGGGCAGCCAGTTCCAGGACAGGAAGTTCAGGCCCATGGCGGCGAACTGGCCACGGCCCTGGCTCATGACGATGTCGGTCATGTTCATGCTGCCGGCCACCATGAGCACTACCACCAGGCAAAAGCCCATGGCGATTTCGTAGCTCACCATCTGCGCCGCGGCGCGCAGCGCGCCCAGGAAGGCGTACTTGGAGTTGGACGCCCAGCCCGCGATGATCACGCCATAGACCTCCATCGACGTGATGGCCATGAGGAACAGCAGGCCGGCGTTGATGTTGGACAACGCGATGTCCGGCCCGAACGGAATGACCACCCAGGCAACCAGCGCCGGCATGATGGTCATGATCGGGCCGAGGAAGAACAGGCCCTTGTTGGCCACCGTCGGCTTGATGATTTCCTTGGTCAGCAGCTTGAGCGCGTCGGCGATCGGCTGCAGCAGGCCCATGGGGCCGATGCGGTTGGGGCCGATGCGCACCTGGGTGAAGCCGATGGCCTTGCGCTCCCACAGGGTGAGGTAGGCCACGGCGCCCATCAGCGGCAGCACCACCAGGATGATCTTGATCAGGTTCCAGATGACCGGCCAGGCCATGGTCGACCACCAGGGGGCGCCGAGCAGGCCGTTGCCGTAACCGTAGATGGCGTCGATCATGCGGGGACTCCGTCGGCGGCCTGCGCCATGCGCGCGTCGGCCGTGAGTTGCAGCGACGGCGCGCGGCGCACGATGCCGTCAAGCTGGTAGATCGCGGCGGTCGCGGGCCGACCTGGCGTGACGGTCAGTTCGACGCCGGCGGACGTGGCGTTGGACAGCTTGCCGCCCTGCACCAGCGGCTGGGCCGCGTCTTGCGCGCCGCGGGCGGCGTTGAGCACGTCTTGCGAAGACTCGTAGGCAAAGCCGGGCAGCCCCAGCATGTTCGCCAGGACGCGCAGCACCTTCCAGCCGGGGCGCGCTTCGCCCAGCGGCTTGACCACCGCGTGGAAGCTCTGGACGCGGCCTTCGGCGTTGACGAAGGTGCCGGGCGTTTCGGTGAACGGCGCGATGGGCAGCAGCACGTCGCTGATGTCCATGTTGGCCTTGAACGGGCTGAGCGTGATGACCATCTCGGCCTGCGACAGGCCGGCTGCGGCGCGCGCGCCGTCGGCTGCGTCGAACGCGGGCTCGGTGTTCAGCAAGATGGCGGCCTTCAGGCCCCCTCCCAGCATCTGCGCGGCGTTGAGGCCGCCGTTGCCTGGCGTGGCGCCCACCAGCTGCGCGCCGACGGTGTTGGCGGCCTCGGTGAGGTAGCCGACGCTGGCGCCGGTCTGCTCGCCGATCCAGTTGGCGATGGCCAGCAGCGAGCTCGCGCCGGCATGGTGCGCGGCGGCGTTGCCCAGGAGAATGGCCTTGCGCTCGCCGGAGAGCAGCGACTTGGCGATGGCGGCAAAGCGCTCGCCCTGCGACTGCTTCAGCGACGGGTCGATCTCGGTGGAGAACGGCGCTGTCGTGCCCGAGGCTTCGGCAATGGCGGACGCGACGCCCGCCAGCACCTGCGCCCATTGACCGGCCGGCGCCACGACGCGCGAGGCCAGGTGCATCGCCCAGTCGTCGTCGGCGTCATGCACGACGGACACTTGTGCGCCCTTGCGCGCGGCGCCGCGGATGCGCAGCGAGAACAGCGGGTGTTCCTTGCGCAGGTTGGAGCCGACGACCAGCACGCGCTGCAGAGTAGACAGGCTGGCGATGGACGTGCCCAGCCAGCGCACGCCCTCGGCGGCCTTGAACTCGGCATGACGCAGGCGGTAGTCGATGTTCTCGCTGCCCAGGCCGCGCACCAGGCCGGCTGCCAGGTACAGCTCTTCGACCGTGCTGTGCGGGCTGACCAGCGCGCCGATGGACTTGGCGCCGTGGTCGGACTGGATGCTCTTGAGGCCGGTGGCCACGTATTCGAGCGCGGTCTGCCAGTCGACCGTCTTCCACTCGCCGCCCTGCTTGAGCATGGGCGCGGTGAGGCGTTCGGTGGTGTTGAGCGCTTCGTAGGAGAAGCGGTCGCGGTCGGCCAGCCAGCATTCGTTGACGGCGTCGTTCTCCAGGGGCAGCACGCGCATGACGCGGTTGTTCTTGACCTGGACGATCAGGTTGGCGCCGGTGGAGTCGTGCGGGCTCACGCTCTTGCGGCGCGACAGCTCCCAGTTGCGGGCGCTGTAGCGGAAAGGCTTGCTGGTGAGCGCGCCGACCGGGCACAGGTCGATCATGTTGCCCGACAGCTCGGAGTCGACGGTGTCGCCGAGCACGGTGGTGATCTCGGAGTGCTCGCCGCGGTGGATCATGCCCAGCTCCATCACGCCGGCCACTTCCTGGCCGAAGCGCACGCAGCGGGTGCAATGGATGCAGCGCGACATCTCCTCCATGGAGATCAGCGGGCCGACGTCCTTGTGCATGACCACGCGCTTTTCTTCTTCGTAGCGCGAGGAAGATGCGCCGTAGCCGACGGCCAGGTCCTGCAGCTGGCACTCGCCGCCCTGGTCGCAGATGGGGCAATCGAGCGGGTGGTTGATGAGGAGGAACTCCATCACCGACTGCTGCGCCTTCAGGGCCTTGTCGCTCTGGGTGCGAACGATCATGCCGTTGGTGACAGGCGTGGCGCAGGCCGGCATGGGCTTGGGCGCCTTCTCCACGTCAACCAGGCACATGCGGCAATTGGCCGCGATGGACAGCTTCTTGTGGTAGCAGAAATGCGGAATGTAGGTGCCCGCCTTGTCGGCCGCATGCATGATCATGCTGCCTTCGGCGATCTCTACTTTTTTTCCGTCGAGTTCGATTTCAATCATGTTCTTAGGCCTTCGCAGGTTCGACGGCTTTGATCTTGGCCTCGAACTCGTGCCGGAAGTGCTTGATCATGGCGCGCACCGGCATGGCCGCCGCGTCGCCGAGCGCGCAGATGGTGCGGCCCTGGATGTTGTCGGCCACCGAGTTGAGCAGGTCCATGTCGCCCTGCTTGCCGTGGCCGTTCTGGATGCGGTCGACCACGCGCCACAGCCAGCCCGTGCCTTCGCGGCAGGGCGTGCACTGGCCGCAGGACTCGTGCATGTAGAAGTAGGACAGACGCCGCAGCGATTCGACCATGTCGCGCCGCTCGTCCATCACGATGACCGCGCCCGAGCCCAGCATGGAGCCGGCCTTGGCGATGGAGTCGTAGTCCATCGTGCACTGCATCATGATGTCGCCCGGCAGCACCGGCGCGGATGATCCGCCAGGGATCACGGCCTTGAGCTTGCGCCCGCCGCTCACGCCGCCGCACAGCTCCAGCAGCGTGGAAAACGGCGTGCCCAGCGGCACTTCGTAGTTGCCGGGCAGCTCGACGTCGCCCGAGACCGAGAAGATCTTGGTGCCGCCGTTATTGGGCTTGCCGCAATCGAGGTAGGCCTGGCCGCCGTTGCGGATGATCCAGGGCACGGCCGCGAAGGTCTCGGTGTTGTTGATGGTGGTGGGCTTGCCGTACAGGCCGAAGCTCGCCGGAAATGGCGGCTTGAAGCGCGGTTGGCCCTTCTTGCCCTCGAGCGATTCGAGCAGCGCGGTTTCTTCGCCGCAGATGTAGGCGCCAAAGCCGTGAAAGGCATGCAGCTGGAAGCTGAACTTGCTGCCCAGGATGTTGTCACCCAGCAGGCCCGCCGCCCTCGCCTCCTCGAGCGCTTCCTCGAAGCGGTCGTAGGTCTTGAAGATCTCGCCGTGGATGTAGTTGTAGCCCACCGTGATGCCCATCGCGTAGGCCGCAATGGCCATGCCTTCGATCACGATGTGCGGGTTGAAGGCCAGGATGTCGCGGTCCTTGCAGGTGCCGGGTTCGCCTTCATCGGAGTTGCAAACCAGGTACTTCTGCACCGGCAGTGCGCGGGGCATGAAGCTCCACTTCAGGCCCGTGGGAAAGCCCGCGCCGCCGCGGCCGCGCAGCGCCGATTCCTTG
>DATILH010000141.1:0-3574 GCA_035476655.1 Variovorax sp. | reverse complement strand
ACATCCCGGGCCAGGGCCTCGGTGATGGCCACCTGCAGCGCCGCAGCGCCCCAGCGCTCGAGCAGCCGCATCAGCGCGGCCGTGATCGAGCCCAGGTTGTCGCCGCGCGCACCGGCGCGTTGCAGCAAGATGGCGGCCGCCGGCGCGGCCTGCGCCAGGCGATCACAGGCGCGGTGGGCCCGGGCCGAGCGCTTGTGATCGACCAGGCGCTGGACATGGGCGTCATCCTCGATCTGCCGGCCGCTGTCCCAACAGCGGGCGTGGCGCGCGAGTTCGGCCGAGCCGTCCAGGATGCGCACCCACTGCTCGTCGGCCAGCACCGTCAGCGTGCGCCGCACATGGGTGTGCGGCACCGAGTAGTCGTTCAGATCGAAGCGCACGTAAGGCGTCTTGCCCACCGTCACCGGCACGCGCTCGCCCAACGGGAAGTCGTGCTGCGGCAAGGCCAGCAGGCTCGCTCGCTCGGCCGCGAAGGCCTCACGCACGCTCAAGCGGTGGTCCTCGGGCCAGCGCCGATCGGCGGCCTGAGCGCAGGCCCAGGCGCGGGCCTGGGCGTTCAAGTCGGCCAGGTCGGTGAACTGGCGCGCGGCGAAGAAGCTGTCGCGCACGTACCGTATGGCCCGCTCGAGCCGACCCTTCTCGTTGCCGCGCGCCGGCGCCACCGGGCGCGGCTCGAAGCGGTAGTGGCCCGCCAGCGCCAGCAGCGCCGGGTTGAAGCGGATCGCGTCGCCCTGGCGCTCGAGCACGGCGCTCTTGAGGTTGTCGTACAGCAGCACCCGGGCCAGGCCCAGGGCGGCGAAGGCCTCGACATGGCCGCGCAGGAAGCTGTCCATGCGGGCATCGAGGAAGAAGCGCAGGAAGATCTGGCGCGAGTGGCTGAGCACCATCACGAAGGCCATCAGCGGGCGGCGCGCGCGGCCGATCTGCAGATGGCCGAAGTGAGCCAAGTCGACCTGCGCCTGCTCGCCCGGCAGGGTGCGCAGCCGCAGGTAGGCCTCGGCCGAGGGGCGCGGGCGCATGGCCGCAATGAGGTGGCGGAAGTGCTCGCCACTGCCGACGTAGCCGCGTTCGCCGACCATCACGTACAGCCGTGCGGCGGTGAGCGTGGGGAACTTGGCCAGCGTGGCCAGGATGAAGGGCCGGTACAGGTCAATGCGGCTGGGCCGCAATGGCGAAGACGGCACCGGCGCGCCGTTGAGCGCGAGCACGCGCCGCACGGTGTCGCGGTGCACGTGCAGTTGGCGCGCGATGGTGCCCACGCGCCACTTCTCGGCGGCGTGCAGGCGCAGGATCTGCGCGACCAGGTCAGGGGCCTTGGTCATGGCGCCGCCCGGCGCAAGTCGCCGCCGGCGGCATGGCGCCCATGCGGGGCCGGCCACGGCGCAGGAATCCCTGGCGTACCCACGTCCCCAGCGGCGCCGAGCAACGAGCGCAGCCCAGTGGCACGCTGGGTTCGGTGGTGTCCTGCGGCGGCGTCACCGCGGCGATGGCGTCCAGGGTCGATGAGGCGCTGTCGTGTGTCCATGCGGCCAGTGGAGCAGCCACGACCCCGGCCTGTGAACCCTGATGCGTCACACTATTTGCGCTGCCCCTGTGCGCAAGCTGGCGGCTGCGCCAGCGTCGTGTGCGCGCCGCGTGGGCCATGCGGCCACCGCGAGAGCGCTGGTAGCGCTGGGCGGCATCTCGTTGTGCAGCGTCACGCGCCTGGCGCGAGCACGCCGAGCTGCAGTAGCGCTGACCACGGTCGCAGTGGCTGCACAGCAGGACCTGGCGTCGGCAGCGCGCGCACAGGAACAAGCGGGCTGGACGGTCCATGCGCACCCCGGACAAACCGAGGTGCTGGACGGACGCGCCCCAGCGCGCCACACTGCTGTGGCACCGCCTTCATCGGCACGGTGTAGGGCGCGGCGCGGTCATCAAGCTTCCAGGCACGAGAGACCGCTGCCGTGCCCACCTTCTTCGGCTTCGGGCAAGGTTGTATCGCACGCCGTCGCTGCGGCCCAGGCCGGCAGATGCTCCAAGACCCCGACAGCCCTGAGCGACGCGTGGGCCTCCTGAGCACCCCACAACCACTGCCCCACCGACAGCGGCGCCTCGCCTGCCTGGCCGCCCTGCAGGGCGGCCAGGCAGGCGAACAAAGCTCAGGCGAACGAGGTGCTCAAGTCAGCGCCGGTGCAGGCCATGCCGAACCCGAAAACCGCAACCGCGTCTTCACCGCCGAATATGCGCGGTTCCTGGCCACCGCTGACAGTGGCACCGAGTCACCGCGAATGCGCCTTGAAGTCAAGTTTGAAGTGCAACACCACTAAGACCGAGCGAAGCGTTCGCTCGGTGTTCTGAATCCCAGCCGACGCCTGGGTCGGTCGTTGAGTTCGGAGGCAATGGCATCGCAGTCCGCCTGGGTGACCTGACGCATGCACATGCCCTTGGGCAGGTACTGCCGGATCAGCCCGTTGGTGTTCTCGTTCGTGCCTCTCTCCCAGGAGTGGTAGGGCGTGGCGAAGTAGAACTTCACCGCACACTCGTCCTCTACCTTTTTGTAGTCGTGGAACTCCGTGCCGTTGTCCAGCGTGATGGTGCGCACCTTGCGCTTGACTTCCTTGATGGCCTGCTTGATCGCGGCTGCGGCTTGCTCCTTGGTGCGAGCCGTCAGCTTCTTGATGATCACGTAGCCGCTGACGCGCTCCACCAAGGTGAGCACGCAGTGCCGCATGTCCGAGCCCATCACGGTGTCGCCTTCCCAGTGGCCCATGCGCACCCTCAGTTCCACCGCCTTGGGCCGCTTGCTGATGTGCCGCTTGCCAACCAATCTGCCTCGTGTAGCCGGGCTTCCCCGGCGTTTGCGGCCGAACTTGCTCACGATGCGCAGGTGCTGCCAGGTCAACCCGCCGGCTCGACGCTCTCGCCTGATGTAGCGGTAGATCGTCTCCTTGCTCATGCACCTCCTGCGCATCGCGCGCGCTCGGCCGGCAATCTGCTCGGGGCTCCACTTGCGCTGCACCAGGCCGGCCACCTCCTGCCATTCCTCTAGACTGTATTGGTCTTGCTTGCGGCTGCGGCTGCGCCGCGCCATCGCGTACTGATGCGCCTTCTCGGCCCGGTAGCGTCCGTCGTGCTGGGTCAGGTTGCGCCGCCTCTCCCGGCTGATCGTCGAGACGCTTCGACCCAGGATCCGGGCAATCTCTCGGTAGCTGTACCCACGGTGCATCATGTTGGCCATGGCGTATCGTTCGCCTTGGGCGAGCTGGCAATATCCCATCTGTCACCTTCCAATTCTTGCCGGATGAGGAAGCTGGCAGTGTCGCCAACTCGCCCACCCTCGTTGAAGAAGGTGTTGCACTTACTCTGCCAAACCGCGAGGCCTAACCCTTCGCTCGAGTGGACCTCCACCGGCAAGGCACTTGGGCCGCGAGCCCGCCAGTGTCATCATCGGTCTCGCGGCCCAAGCGCCTCGCCGGCTCCGGCCCCTCAGCTCCAACGTTAGGCCTCACAGTTCACCCTCTTCGCCGTCATAGATGCCAGCCACACCTCGAGCCCAAGCCGCACTTCCGCCGGTTACTGCCCCTACCGCCGT
>DATILH010000140.1:0-1802 GCA_035476655.1 Variovorax sp. | reverse complement strand
TTCCGCGTCAAGGCCAAGGCCGACCACAAGCCGATGTGGGACCGCATGTTCTTCACCGGTTCCACGCTCGCCGCCGTGGCGCAGGGCTGGATGCTCGGCCGCTACATCAGCGGGTTCGGCGAAGGCTGGAACTACCCGCTGTTCGCCGCGGCCATCGCGGCGGCGCTCCCGATGGCCTATGTGTTGCTCGGGGCCGCCTGGCTGGTGATGAAGACCGAAGGCGAGTTGCAGCAAAAGGCCATCCACTGGGCCAAGCTGGCGTGGGGCCCCATGGTGATCGGCCTGGGGCTGATCTCGCTGGCCACGCCCTGGATCAGCGTCACGGTGCGCGAGCGCTGGTTCACGCTGCCGGCGGTGATCGCGTTGATGGCCATCCCGCTGGTCACGGTGGTGGCTCTGCTGACGGTGCGGCGCCTGCTCGACACGCGCATGGTGCGCGGCCCGCTGTGCTGGCTGCCTTTCGTGCTGCTCGTCGGCGTGTTCGTCCTGGGTTTCCTCGGGCTCGCTTACAGCCTGTATCCGTATGTGGTGATCGATCGCCTGACCATCTGGCAGGCGGCCAGCAGCCCGGCAGCGCTGAAGGTGATCCTGTTCGGCGTCTGCATTTCGGTGCCGGTGATTGCGGCCTATACGGTGTTCGCGTACCGCGTATTTCGCGGCAAGGCGACGGAGCTGAAGTACGCATGATTGCGTATTTGTTGCCCCGGGAACGGGGCATGCTTCGTGGCACACTGGCCGCGACATTACCTGGAGCCAAGATCATCACCCCGAACGCCGCAAGCCGGGGCGAGACCGGCGTGAAGCGCTGGCTTACCCGCACCCTGGCCTGGATCGCATCGCTCGCGATCATCGGTGCCGCCGCGCTTGCGGCCCATGATGCGGCCATGCGTTCGGGCATCGATCGATTGCGCGGCGCGGCCGGCCATCGGCTCGACATGGTGGGCGCGGGCCTGGAGAGCGATCTCGCGCGCTTCGAGTACCTGCCGTCCCTGCTGGAAATGACGCCCAGCGTGGCCGCGCTGCTCGAGGCGCCGGCCAACCCGGTGTTGCGGGACGAGGTCAATCGCTACCTGCAGGGCGTCAATGTCACGGCCGGCGCCTCCAACCTGTATGTGCTGGACCGCTCGGGCATGGCCCTGGCGGCGTCGGACTGGAAAGAGTCGGGCACGCCGGTCGGCACCGACCTCTCGTTCCGCCCCTATGTGAAGCAGGCCCTGGCGCAGGGACGCGGCCGTTTCTACGGCGTGGGCATCACCAGCAAGCGCGCCGGCTACTACCTGGCTTACGCCCTGCAGCAACAGGGCGAGCGGCGCGGGATCGCCACCGTGAAGGTCGACCTGGAAGAAGCGGAGCGTGCGTGGAAGAACCTTCCCGGCAACGTGGTGCTGGTCGATGAGCGAGGCGTGGTGATCCTCTCGTCGCGCGACGAGTGGAAGTTCAGGCCGCTGGCGCCGCTGGCACCCTCCGTCCTGGCGGACATCGCCAGCACGCGGCCCTACGGCGATGCGGCACTCGAACCGCTCGCTTGGCCCACCGGCTACCTCACATCGGAACGGCCGTTGCGCCGCACCGATTGGCGCCTGATCGCCCTGGACGACGTGGCCCCGGTAGCCGCCGAAGCGCGCAACCTTGCCATCACCGCCGCGCTGGGCACTTCGGTGCTGCTGCTGCTGATCACGGTGCTGTGGCAACGGCAACGGGCCGTGCGCTACAAGCTGGCCAACCGCGCGGCCCTCCAGGCCGCGCATGACAGCCTTGAAACCAAGGTCGTGGCCCGCACCGCCGAGCTGCGCGCCATGCAG
>DATILH010000139.1:0-50749 GCA_035476655.1 Variovorax sp. | reverse complement strand
CCAGTGGCATGGCATGAGCCGCACCGGCACCCTGGGCCGGCTGTTCGGCCATGTGCCCGAGCCGGTGGTGCAGATGCACGGCCAGGACATGGCGCGGCGCCAGTTGAAGGACGGCGACCTGGTCTACCTCACCTCCCGCCGCGGCGCCATCGTGCTGCCGGTGCAGGCCAGCCCCGAAGTGGGCCTGAGCCAGGCCTTCGTCGCCATGCACTGGGGCGGCGAATACCTGAGCGGCCGCTCCTCCACCGGCGAGCCGCTGGCCGGCATCAATGCGCTCACCACTTCCGCCTTCTGCCCCGACTCGAAGCAGCCCGAGCTCAAGCATGCGGCGGTGAAGATCCTCAAGGCCGAAATGCCGTGGTCCCTGCTGGCCGCCGCCTGGCTGCCGGCCGGCAGCGCGCTTGACAGCCTGCGGGCCTTGCGCGACCTGATGAAGGAATTCCCCTTTGCCAGTTGCGTGCCCTTCGGCGCCGGCAGCACCTTGGCCGGTGGCGGCGCGGAGCGAACCGGCGTGCTGTTTCGCGCTGCCGCCCATGACCCCGCACCCGACGCGGTGGTGGCGCAGGTCGAAGCCCTGATGGGCCTGGCCGGCGTCGACACCCTGCGCTATGCCGACGCACGCCACGGCCAGCGCCGCGCGGCGCGTCTGGTGCGCACCGGCGGCCCGGGCAACGAGGCGCACCTCGAAGCCTTCCTGCTGGCCGGCGACACCAGCGCCCAGGCCTGGATCAAGGCGCTGCTGCAAGACCAGCTCCCGGCCCAGTCCTACGGGCGCCAGCTCCTGCGCCCGGGCTCGAACGCGCCGGTGGGCGTGGCGGCCAAGGGCAAGATCGTGTGCAGCTGCTTCGGCGTCACGGAAAGCGCGATCGGCGAGGCACTGCAAGCGAGCAGCGGCACGGCCGAGCAGAAACTGGCCGGCCTGCAGGGCGCACTCAAGTGCGGCACCAACTGCGGCTCCTGCCTGCCCGAACTCAAGCGCATGGTGCGCGCCGGCGCGACCCCGGTGGCGGCGTTGGCATAAGCACCCACGCGATTTGGCATAAGGCTTGCGGGACAATCAGCGCTACCCATGGGAATCAGCCACTACATCAAGGAAATCGGTCGCGGCGCGCGCGGCGCGAAGCCGCTCGAGCGCGCGCAGGCCTGCGACCTGTTCGGCCAGGTGCTGGACGGCCAGGTGACCGACCTCGAGATGGGGGCCTTCTGCATTGCCATGCGCATCAAGGGCGAGACGCCCGAAGAGATGGCCGGCTTTCTGGATGCCACCCATGAACGCCTGGCGCGCTTTCCGGCTGCCTCGCGCAAGCCCCTGGTGGTGCTCCCCAGCTACAACGGCGCGCGCAAGCTGCCCGTGCTCACGCCCCTCCTGGGCCTGCTGCTGGCGCGCGAAGGCCTGCCGGTGCTGTTGCATGGCAGCCAGACCGAGGCGCGGCGCGTCACGGCGCCGGCGGTACTGGAAGCGATGGGCATCGCGACGCTGTCCGAAGTGCGCGCGGTGGCCGACGGTGAACTGGTGCATGCCAGCACGCAGCTCATGTGCCCCGGCCTCAAGCGCCTGCTCGACGTGCGCAAGGTCGTCGGCCTGCGCAATCCCGGCCACAGCGTGGTCAAGCTGATGCAGCCAGGCTTGGGCGAGAACCTGGTGATCAGCAGCTACACCCATCCAGCGTATGCGCAGGCGATGGCCGACACCTTCCGCCTGCTCGGAATGAATGCGCTGCTGTCGCGCGGCCTGGAAGGTGAAAGCGTGGCCGACCCGCGCCGCACCGCGCAGGTCGACGGCTTCATCCATGGCGAGCGAATCGAGCTGCAGGCACTGCAGACCGGCACCCTGTCCGAGGTGCCGGGGCTGCCCGAAGGCATCGACCTGGAAAGCACCGTGGCCTACACCCGCCGCGTGCTCGACGGCGCGGCGCCCGTGCCGACCGCCATCGCACGGCAGGTCGAGCAGGTGCTTCGCCTGAGCGCCCTCATCTCTTCCAACACTCCCGTCGCCCAAGCCGCATGAAACACCCCGCCTCTTCCCTGCAAGGCAGCTGCACCCTGGTGGGCGCCGGCCCCGGCGATCCGGATCTGCTGACGCTCAAGGCCGTGAAGGCGATCCAGGCCGCCACCGTGCTGCTGGTCGACGACCTGGTCAACGACGAGATCCTGGCGCATGCCCGGCCCGATGCGCGCATCGTCTATGTCGGCAAGCGCGGCGGCTGCAAGAGCACGCCGCAGGCCTTCATCGAGAAGCTCATGATCACCGCGGTGCGCGAAGGCGAGCATGTGGTGCGCCTCAAGGGCGGCGACCCCTTCATCTTCGGCCGCGGCGGAGAAGAGGTGGAACACCTGCGCGAGGCCGGCATCGAGACCAGCGTGATCAACGGCATCACCTCCGGGCTGGCGGCCGTCACCGCGCTGGGCGTGCCGCTGACGCACCGCGATCGCGCCCAGGGCGTGGTCTTTGTCACCGGCCATGCCAAGACCGGCCACAGCGCCGCCGAGCAGCCCACCGACTGGCGCAAGCTGGCCGCGGCAGCGCGCGAGGCGCGGCTCACCTTGGTGATCTACATGGGCGTATCCGGCGCGGCGCACATCCAGCACGGCCTCCTGGCCGGCTTGCCGGGCGATACTCCGGTGGCGGTGGTGCAGCACGCCACCCTGCCGCAGCAGCGCCATGTGCTGAGCACCCTGGAGCGCATGCACGAGGCGCTGTCGGAAGGCGGCATCACCAGCCCGGCGGTGATCGTGGTGGGCGATGTGCTGCGCGGCATGGCGGCAGTGGGCATCGAGCAGGGCCGGGGATTGCGCGCGCACGGCTGAGTTAAGGTTCTGTCCTTCATGACAGAACTCTCAACCTTCGACACCATCGTCATCGGCGCCGGCGCGGCCGGCCTGTTCTGCGCCGCCCAGGCCGGCCAGCGCGGGCTGAAGATGCTGCTGCTGGACCACGCCGAGCGCATCGGCGAGAAGATCCGCATCTCCGGCGGCGGCCGCGCCAACTTCACCAATCGCGACCTGGACGTTCGCGCGCCGCAGCGCCATTTCATCGGCGAGAACCCGCATTTCTGCCGCTCGGCCCTGTCGCGCTACACGCCGCAGCACTTCATCGAGCTGGTGGAAAATCACGGCATCGCCTACCACGAGAAGCACAAGGGCCAGCTCTTTTGCGACGGGCCCTCGCAGCAGATCATCGACATGCTGCTCGCCGAATGCGCGGCCGGCGGCGTGACGCACTGGCAGCCTTGCAAGGTGGGCGAGGTCCGCTTTGCCGATGGCGAGGGCTACATGCTGGAGTCCACGCGCGGCACCGTCCGCGCCCCACAACTGGTGATCGCCACCGGCGGCCTGTCGATCCCGCAGATCGGCGCCAGCGACTTCGGATACCGGCTGGCCACCCAATTCGGCTTGCGGGTGGTGGAGCCGCGCCCGGCCCTGGTGCCACTGACCTTCGGCGGCGAAGGCTGGGCGCCTTATGCCGATCTGGCTGGCCTGGCGCTGCCGGTGCAGATCGAGACTGGTGCCAGGAAGGAGCGCATGAGCTTCCTGGAAGACCTGCTCTTCACGCACCGCGGCCTGTCGGGCCCGGCGGTGCTGCAGATCTCCAGCTACTGGAAGCCCGGCACGCCTTTGAGCATCGACTTCGCACCCGGCGTGAAGATGGACGAAGCCCTGCGCGAAGCCAAGGCGCGCTCGAAAAAACGCATCGCCAACGAACTGGCCCAATGGGTCCCTTCCCGCCTGGCGGACGCCTGGGCGGGCCAGGACGCCGCCCTGGCACGCCCTGTCAACGAGGCGGCCGACCGCTCCCTGGCGCAGCTGGCCGAGCGCATCAGCCGCTGGCAGATCACGCCCAGCGGCACCGAGGGCTACAAGAAGGCGGAAGTGACGGCCGGCGGGATCGACACCCGGGAGCTGTCTTCGCAGACCCTGGAATCGAAGCAGCCGGGCCTCTATTTCATCGGCGAAGTGGTGGATGTCACCGGCTGGCTGGGTGGTTACAACTTCCAGTGGGCCTGGGCCAGCGCCGCCGCCTGCGCCCAAGGTTTGGCGGCTTCCCGATCCGCGCTATAATCGCAGGCTAACTTTTGGCCATACCTCAACGGCCGCAAAAGACATTAGTTGAGGAACCCCGGCTTCGGGCCCGATCTTCCCGAGCCAAATTCGACCATCAACGACTACATGACCACCATCCGCGTTAAAGAAAACGAGCCCTTCGACGTCGCCCTGCGCCGCTTCAAGCGCACCATCGAGAAGCTGGGCCTGCTGACCGACCTGCGTGCCCGCGAGTTCTACGAAAAGCCGACCGCCGAGCGCAAGCGCAAGAAGGCCGCGGCCGTCAAGCGCCACTACAAGCGCGTGCGCAGCATGCAGCTGCCCAAGAAGCTTTACTAAAGTATTGCTGGCACCCGCGGCGCCGGTCTTCGCTCCGCCGCCACTTCGAGCCGCGCCAGGGATATCCTGCCGCGGCTCTTGTCATTCTTGCTTTGCCTTTCTCTCCAAGGAATAACGCCATGAGCCTCAAGGACCAGATCACCGAAGACATGAAGACCGCGATGCGCGCGAAGGACTCGGAACGCCTGGCCACCATCCGCCTCCTGATGGCTGCGCTCAAGCAGAAGGAAGTGGACGAGCGCATCGAACTGGACGACGCCATGGTCGTGGCCGTGATCGACAAGATGGTCAAGCAGCGCAAGGATTCGGTTGCCGCCTTCACCCAGGGCGGCCGCCAGGACCTGGCCGACAAGGAAGCGGCCGAGATCAAGGTGCTCGAGCTCTACCTGCCCCAGCGCATGGGCGACGCCGAGATCGCTGATGCCGTGAAGGCCATCGTGGCCGAGCTGGGCGCCAAGGGCCCGGGCGACATGGGCAAGGTGATGGGCGCCGTGAAGGCCAAGCTCGCTGGCAAGGCGGACATGGGCCAGGTCAGCGCGGCGGTGAAGGCTGCCCTGACCGGCGCTTGATCGTGGTCAAGCGTCCCGTCATTCACAAGGCTTGCGCCTGCCTGGTGGATGAAGAGGGGCGCCTGCTGGTCTTCCACCACCCGGGCGACCGCAGCATGCAGCTCCCCAAGGGCACGGTGGAGCCCGGCGAAGCGCCGGAAGACGCGGTACGGCGCGAGCTGCTGGAGGAGTCCGGCATCGACTACACCGGCGCCCTGCAGCCCCTGGGCACCCTGGAACGCGATTGCCCGGCCGGCGTGGAAGGCAACGCGCGCCGCCATCCACAGCTCTGGCACCTCTACCTGATGCGCGCCCAGGGCCCGCTGCCCGAAACCTTCGACCATGTGGCCATGGGCAGCCCGGAAGAGGACGGCCTGGTGTTCAGCTTTTCCTGGCTGGCGCCGCATGAGAAGGCTGAAGGCTTCATCACGCCCTATCTGCAAGCCATCGAGCGGGTGCGCGAAGCGCTCAGCTCCCCGCCACCTTCATCCGATTGACGAGGATCGAGCCGGTGGTCTTGGCGCCGTAGGTGTACACGTCGGCACCCACCGCCTGGATGCCCAGCAGCATGTCCTTGAGGCTGCCGGCGATGGTGATCTCTTCCACCGGGAAGGCGATGCGGCCCTTCTCGACCCAGAAGCCGCTGCAGCCGCGCGAATAGTCGCCCGTCACGTAGTTGACGCCCTGACCCATCAGCTCGATCACGAACAGGCCCGTGCCCAGCTTCTGCAGCATGGCATCGAGGTCGTCGCCGGCCTTCGTCAATGAGGAGCGCAGCGTCAGGTTGTGCGAGCCGCCGGCGTTGCCGGTGGTCTTCATGCCCAGCTTGCGCGCCGAATAGGTGGAGAGGAAATAGCCTTCCAGCCGGCCGGCGTCCACGATCTTGCGGGCCCGGGTGGTCACGCCCTCGTCGTCGAAGGGCGCACTGCCCTTGCCGCGTCGCACATGCGGGTCTTCGTCGACGCTGACATGGTCGGGCAGCACCTTCTT
Organism: Variovorax sp.; assembly: GCA_035476655.1. GTDB lineage: Bacteria > Pseudomonadota > Gammaproteobacteria > Burkholderiales > Burkholderiaceae_C > Variovorax. The sequence continues at coordinate 44,831 of DATILH010000139.1, read as the reverse complement.
GCCGAGCGAGTCGAGCAGGAAGGTGCTCTTGCGGTACAGCGCGCCACCGCTGGTGGCCTGCACCAGCGAACCCAGCAGGCCGGCCGACAACGGCGACTCGAACAGCACCGGGCACTCGGTGGTCTTGATCTTGCGCGACTTCAGGCGCGACAGCGCCCGCTCGGCCGCATAGCGGCCTACGGCCTGCGGGCTGGCCAGTTCATCGGCCGAGCGCATGGAGCTGTACCAGGCGTCTCGCTGCATTTCGTCGCCCTTGCCAGCGATGGGCGCCACCGAGATCGAATGGCGCGAGCTGGCGTAGCCACCGCGAAAGCCATGCGTGTGGGCGGAAAAGAAATGGCTCTGCTGGGCGGAGACGCCGGCGCCTTCGCTGTTGGTGATGCGCCGGTCGGTGGACAGGGCCGCCGCCTCGCATTCCAGCGCCAGGGCCGCGGCCTGCTCGCTGGTGATGTCCCAGGGGTGGAATAGGTCCAGCTCGGGTTGTTCCTGCGCGATGTCGGCCTCGTCAGGAAGGCCGCCCACCGGGTCTTCGGCCGTGAAGCGGGCGATGTCGTAGGCCGCCTGCACCGTCTGCGCAATGGCCGCTTCCGAGAAATCGGAAGTGCTGGCGTTGCCGCGGCGCCGGCCGACGTACACCGTCACGCCCAGCGATTTGTCGCGGTTGCGCTCGACGTTCTCCAGCTCGCCCTTGCGCACCGAGACGCTCAGGCCGCAGCCCTCGGAGGCCTCCGCGCCGGCATCGGTGGCGCCCAGCCGCTTGGCATGGGCCAAGGCGGTGTCGACCAGGTTTTCGAAGTAGGAGCGGCTGTAGGCGAAGCCGCCCTCGGCGCGCGAGGTAGGAGTAGAGGACATGTGGAGGACAATGATACTTGCGCAAAAACTGACCCACCCCCAAATCCTCGCGCACTTCGTGTCGCTTCGGCTTCCCCCTCGAGGGGGCAACACCAGCGGCCCGGCGAAGCCGGTTCCGCGGTGTTCCCGACTGGGCCGCGCCGGTTCACGCGGTGCGGATGGCGCGTAGCGCGCAGTGAAACTGAAGTAAAAAGAACCATGTCCCGCAAACCCAAAAAAGGCTACTTCGTGCGCGGCGAGTTCGTGGCCGAAGGCAGCGAACTCGACCAGGAGCTCAAGCGCGAGCTCAAGGGCACCGAAGTCAGCAAGACCGATCTGAAGCGCGAAAGCGCCGAGTTGCAGGCGCTCGGCGAGGCGCTGCTCAAGCTGCGCGCCGCCGCCTTCGACGAGCTGCCGATCAGCGACAAGCTGCGCGACGCCATCCAGGCGGCCAAGCACATCACCAACTTCGAAGGCAGGCGCCGCCAGATCCAGTTCATCGGCAAGCAGATGCGCCTGCAGGAGCCCGAGACGCTGGAGGCCATCCGCATCGCCCTCGATGAGCAGGACCGGCCCAGTGCACAAGCCACCGCCGCCCTGCACGAGGCCGAACTGTGGCGCGATCGCCTGATCGTCGACGACGACGCCCTGGGCGGCTGGATCGAGACCCATCCCGCCACCGATGCGCAGCAGCTGCGCGCCCTGGTGCGCCAGGCCCGCAAGGACCTCAAGGCCGGCCCGCCCGGCGAGGCACCGCGTCAGGGCCGGGCCTACCGCGAGATCTTCCAGATCGTGCGCGATCAATTGAGCGCGCATGGCGGCGCCGACCATGCCGCCGAGGCCGCAGAACAATCCCGAGAGCAAGACGCATGAGCCAGTTCGACCCCGTACGCATCGGCATCGTTTCGATCAGCGACCGCGCCTCCGGCGGCGTCTACGAGGACAAGGGCCTGCCCGCCCTGCGCGACTGGCTCGGCCGCGCGCTGAAGAACCCCCTGGCCTTCGAGCCGCGCCTGATCCCCGACGACAAGGAACAGATCAGCCAGGCCCTGATCGAGCTGGTCGATGCCGGCTGCGCGCTGGTGCTCACCACCGGTGGCACCGGCCCGGCCGTGCGCGACGTCACGCCCGAGGCCACCCTGGCGGTGGCCGACAAGGAAATGCCCGGCTTTGGCGAGCAGATGCGCCAGATCAGCCTGCGCTTCGTGCCCACCGCGATCCTGTCGCGCCAGGTGGCTGTGATCCGCGGCCAGAGCCTGATCATCAACCTGCCCGGCCAGCCCAAGTCCATTGCGGAGACGCTGGAAGGCCTGAAGGACGACAAGGGCGAGCAGATCGTGCCTGGCATCTTCGCGGCGGTGCCCTACTGCATCGACCTGATCGGCGGGCCCTACCTGGAAGGTGACCCGGCCGTCTGCAAGGTTTGGCGGCCGAAGGCAGCCATCCGCAGCTTCGACTGATCGCCTACTTGCCCACCAGCTGGGTGAGCTTTTCCTTCTCGAAGCACTCCTCGCGCGCCGCGTCGCCCGGCACGCAGTCGCGCTCGGGTTGCGGCTGCGAGAGCTTCTCGATGGCCTGCCACAGCAAGGCGATCTGGTGCTCCTGGGAGGAGGCGCTGTCGATCAGGCCGCGCATGGCCAGCGACAGCGGGTCGTCGCCCTGGGTCACGCCGTAGGCGCTGAAGGCCTCGCCGCCTTCTGCCTTGGCCGCAGCCTCGCCGCCCGGGATGATGCGCGCCGGGATGCCCACCGCCGTGGCGCCCGCCGGGACCGGCTTGGTCACCACTGCGTTGGAGCCGATGCGCGCGCCGTCGCCCACGGTGAAGCCGCCCAGCACCTTGGCGCCGGCCCCCACCACCACGTTGCGTCCCAAGGTGGGATGCCGCTTGGTGCCCTTGTAGAGCGCGGTGCCGCCCAGGGTCACGCCCTGGTAGATGGTGCAGCCGTCGCCGATCTCGGCGGTCTCGCCCACCACCACGCCCATGGCATGGTCGAAGAAGACGCGCTCGCCGATTTTCGCGGCCGGATGGATCTCGATGCCGGTCACCCAGCGCGCGAAGTGCGCAATGAAGCCGCCAAGCCAGCGCAACCCGTGGTTCCAGCACCAGTGCGCCGGCCGATGCAGGACCACGGCATGCAGGCCCGGGTACAGGGTCAGCACGTCCCAGGCCGAGCGGGCGGCCGGGTCGCGCTCGAGGATGCAGCGGATATCGGAGCGCAGGCGCTTGAACATCGATAGCTCTTTCGGCGATATCAATAGGGCCGGCGAGTCTATCGCTCGTCGCTATCGCCTGCAGGCGATGGGGCCTCCCCCTTCGTGGCAGGCCGTTGCGGCTCGGCCATCGCCTTGGCGATGCCGCGCAGGATGTGGATCTCTTCCTGGGTCGGCTGCGCCCGGTTGAACAGCTGCGTCAGGCGCGGCATCAGCTTCTTGGGCGCCTTCGGGTCCAGGAAGCCGATCTGCACCAGCGAGCGCTCCCAGTGCTCCAGCATGCCGGTCACCGCCTGGGCATCGGCGGCTTGCGTCGGCGCCGTGGCCTCGCGTAGCGCATAGCCACCCAGGGCGAGGCGCCATTCGTAGGCGATCACCTGGATCGCCGCGCCCAGGTTGAGCGAACCGAAGCTGGGGTCGGTGGGAATGCTCAAGGCCACGTTGCAGCGGTAGACGTCCTCGTTGCGCATGCCGAAGCGCTCCGAGCCGAAGAGGAAGGCCACATGCTGGTCGCGCTGCTTCGCCAGCGGTTCCAGATGCTCGCGCGGGGTGCGCGTGGGCGGGCCGAAGTCGCGCGGCACCATGGCGGTGGCGCACAGATGCGTGACGCCATCCAGCGCCTCGTCCAGGGTGGCGACGATGCGCGCCTTGGCCAGCACGTCCAGCGCCCCGCTGGCGCGCTGGATGGTCTCCTCGCGCCTGAGCACATTGGGCCAACGCGGGCTCACCAGAACCAGGTCGTCGAAGCCCATGGTGCGCATGGCACGGGCGGCGGCGCCGACATTGCCGGCATGGCTGGTCTGGATCAGGATGAAGCGGGTGGGCATGAAGTGGAAACGAGACGAAAGCTGAAACGAGCCGTAAACAGGGGCTCCGGGTAAAATCGAGGGCATTGTCGCCGCCCGCATCGCCGGGCCGCATCCCGGCTTCCCGTCGCACCCGCTCTTCTCACAATCCAATGTCGTCCAACCTGCATCCCATGCTCAACGTGGCCATCAAGGCCGCACGCGCCGCTGGCGCCATCATCAATCGCGCCGCGCTCGACATCGAGGCCGTGCGCGTCTCGCAAAAGCAGGTCAACGACTTCGTCACCGAAGTCGACCACGCCAGCGAGAACGCGATCATCGAGACGCTGCTCACCGCCTACCCGGGCCACGGCATCCTGGCCGAAGAGTCGGGCCGCCAGCATGGGGCGCAGGATTCGGATTTCGTGTGGATCATCGATCCGCTGGACGGCACCACCAACTTCATCCACGGCTTCCCGGTCTATTGCGTCTCGATCGCCCTGGCCGTGAAGGGCAAGGTCGAGCAGGCCGTGATCTACGACCCGACCCGCAACGACCTGTTCACCGCGACCAAGGGCCGCGGCGCCTACATGAACGAGCGCCGCATCCGGGTGAGCAAGCGCGTGCGCCTGAACGAATGCCTGATCTCCACGGGCTTCCCCTTCCGCACCGGCGACAACTTCAAGCAGTACCTGGCCATCATGGCCGACCTGATGCCGCGCGCCGCCGGCCTGCGCCGTCCCGGCGCGGCCGCGCTCGACCTGGCCTACGTGGCGGCGGGCTTCTCCGACGCCTTCTTCGAGACCGGCCTGAACATCTGGGACGTGGCGGCCGGCTCGCTGCTGGTGACCGAGGCCGGCGGCCTGATCGGCAACTTCACCGGCGAGCCCGACTTCCTGGAGCAGCGCGAATGCCTGGCCGGCGCCCCGCGCATCTACGGCCAGCTGGTGCCGCTGCTCGCCAAGTACTCCAAGTTCGCCAACGTGGACGACAAGCTGCGCGCCTCCGACCGCATCCGCTCGGTGAGCTCGGGCGCCGCCAAGCTGGGCGGCCATGGCGAAGAGGCCGACGCCGACATCTACGCCCGCAGCACGGTGGCCTTGCAGCAGCCCGAAGGCGAAGCCCCGGCCGGTGCCGAGCAGCCGGCCGCCGCGCCCGCGCCCGCACCGCGCAAGCTGACCCGCGCACGCATCGCCGCTGCGCCGACGACGGACCCTGCCGCTAAGTGATGCAGGCGCCGGGCGCCGCGATCCACAGGGCCCGCGCGGCCATGCGCGTCGTCCTGAGCTACTACGTCCTCAACGGCATCTCGGTCGCGCTCGGCCTGGCGCTGATCTCGGCCGGGGTGCATCTCTGGCTGGGCGCTGTGGCAGGCGCTGCTGCCTCGGTGGGCGTTCTGGTCACCGCCCCGCCCGACCTCGCCGCGCCGCGACGCGGGAAGTTCTACCAGATGCTGCCCGCGCCCTTGCTGGGCCTGCCGCTCTTCTTCGCGGTGCAGTTAATGCATGCCAGTCCGTTGCAGCTGGGCCTGCTGCTGGTGCCGGCCACCTTCCTCGCCTTCCTGGCCATGGCCTGGGGCAAGCGCGGCATCCCGATCGCCATCGCGGTGATGTTCTCGATGATCTTCTCGATGGCCACGCCGGCAACCGCGAGCCTGGCGGAAACCTGGCAGACCACCCTGCACTTCGGCCTGGGAGCGGGGCTCTACGTGCTCTGGTCGCAGCTCGCCAATTCGGCACTCAACGCGCGCTACCGGGTGCAGTTCAGCGCCGACGTGCTCTTGTCGCTGGCGGCGCTGATGCGCACCCAGGCGCAGCAGTTCTGCGCCCCCGGCGAGAACGACGACGTGCGCGAGGTCGGCGCACCGATCCTGGGCCAGCTCCTGCGCGACCAGGCCGCCCTGGCCGACCAGTTGCAGGCCGCGCGCGACATCGTGCTGGAGTCGCCGCGCACCCCGCGCCGCCAGCAGCTGGCTGGCATGCTGATGATCGCGCTGGAGATGCGCGACCACCTGGTGGCCACCGAGCTGGACCTGGAAGCACTGCAGTCGCACCCCGGCGGCGCCCAGGTGCTGCGCGAGATGCGCGGCATCCTGATGGAGCTGGCCGGCGAAACCGCCGCCCTGGCCGATGCCCTGCTGCTGGGGCGCACACCCGAGCCGCCACTGGACCGCCGCCCGCTCCTGGCCGAGATCCACCTGCCGCAGGACGAAGGCCCGGCCACCGACGGCCGCATGGGCCCGACGCCGGCACTGCTGGCGCGCGGCATGGCCAACCGCATCGGCCATCTCAACGACGACGTGCTGCGCCTGACCTCGCTGGCGCGCGGCGACAGCGCGCCCGACCTGGCGGTGGTGCGGGCAGGCTGGAAGATGTTCGTCAGCGCCACCGACTGGTCGCTCGCGCCCTTCCTCAATGTGTGGAAATGGGATGCGCCACCGCTGCGCCATGCCATTCGCGCGGCGCTCGCCATCGCGGCCGGCTATGCCATCGCGCTGGCATTGCCCTGGGGCTCGCACGACTACTGGATCCTGCTGACCATCGTGGTGGTGCTGCGCGGCAGCCTCTCGCAGACGCTGGAGCGGCGCAATCATCGCGTGGCCGGCACGCTGCTGGGCTGCGTGCTGGCCACGGCCCTCCTGTCTGGGCATCCGACGCCCATGATGCTGCTCGTCAGCCTCACCGTCGCGCAAGCGGTGGCGCACGGCTTCGCGATCCGGCGCTACCTGCTGACCTCGGTGGCCGCGACCGTGCTGGGGCTGGTGCAGGCGCACATCCTGAACACCGGAATGGCGCCGACCTTCGCCCTCTTCGAACGCGTGGCTGACACCTTGATCGGCGCCGGCCTGGCCTGGGCCTTCTGCTACGTGCTGCCCTCCTGGGAGCGCCACCAGCTGCCGGCCCTGGTGGCACGCACCCTGCGCGCGCAGGCGCGCCATGCCAAGCTGGCGCTGGGCCTGGGCCAGCTGCGCGCCGCCGACGACACGCCCGAACTGGCCTGGCGCCTGGCCCGGCGCGAGGCCTACGACAGCCTGTCGGCTCTGGTGCAGGCCACGCAGCGTTCGCTGTCCGAGCCGCGCGCAGTGCAGCCGCCGCTGGCGGAGCTGGAGCGCCTGCAGGCGCACAGCTACCAGCTGCTGGCCCAGTTGAGCGCCGTGAAGTCGATGCTGGTGCTGCGGCGCGACCGCTTGACGCCGGCCGAGATCGAGGGCCCGCTGGTGCGCACTGCCGAGCGCATCGAGAACTCGCTGTCGACCAAGCCGGAAGACATCTCGCTGGCCGACCTGCCCGAGGGCATCGCGGCCACTCCCAGCGCCGGCGGGCCGGTGCCGCTGCCCGACCCCTTCGACAACGACGTCAGTCCCTGGCTCCTGCGCCGGCTGGATTTCGCGACGCGCATCGCGACGCAACTACGGGTGGACGCGGCACACATCCTGCAGTCGAGTCAGACTCAGGCATGAACAGCCAATTCATCGTTTCGCACCCCTGGTTCCCACCGCTGCTGGCGGCGCTCATCGCCGTACCGCTGGCCCTGCTGGTCCATCGCATCGGCGGCATGGTGCTGCTGCGCCTGACGCGCGATCTGCCCGGCCTGCACGCCATGGTCGGCAAGTGCCGCTCGCCGGCGCGCTGGCTGCTGCCGCTGATCGCCCTGCAGGCGATCTGGCAGGTCGCGCCCAACAATTTGCAGGGCGTTGACAGCGTGCGCCACCTCACCGGTCTGCTGCTGATGGCGGTCGTCACCTGGCTGCTGGTGCGGGCCATCAGCGGCTTTACCGAGGGCTTCCTGTCCAAGCACCCGGCCAACGTGCTGGACAACCTGCAGGCGCGCCGCATCCACACCCAGGCGCGAGTGCTGTCGCGCACCGCCATGTCGGTGATGGTGGTGGCCGGCGCTGCCATGATGCTGATGACCTTCCCGGGCGCGCGCCAGGTCGGTGCCAGCCTGCTGGCCTCGGCGGGGGTGATCGGCACCGTGGCTGGCCTGGCGGCCAAGCCGGTATTCAGCAACCTGATCGCCGGGCTGCAGCTGGCGCTGGCGCAGCCGATCCGCATCGACGACGTGCTGGTGGTCGAGGGCGAATGGGGCCGCCCCCGGCCTTCGACCTGCGCTGTCGCATCCGCGAGGGGCTGATCGACTTCATGCAGCGCGAGTACCCGCAGTTCCTGCCGCGCCTGCGCATCGAGAGCGATGCGGCGCTGCAGGTGCTGGCGGCCGCCGCCGCAGCCATCAAGCCGCAGGCGTAGCGCTCCTGGTGCCGCCGTGGCGGCCGGGAGAAGGCAGCTCGGCCATCGGGGTAACTCCGCAAGGCAGTTGATTTTATCAATCGATCGCCGCTGGCCTACAGTGGCCCGCATCCGAGGAGACACCGCAACATGATCAAGACCCTTCGCATCGTGGCCGCCATCTGCGCCCTGGCCGGCTCCGCACTGCATGCGCAGCCGCTCGACGGCCCGCTGCGCATCGTGGTGGGATTCTCCCCCGGCGGTGCCTCCGACAAGGTGGCGCGCATCGTCGGCGACAAGCTCGCGCCCAAGCTGGGCGTGCCGGTGGTGGTGGAAAACAAGACCGGCGCCGGCGGCCGCCTGGCGGCGCAACAGGTGAAGGCCACGCCGCCCGGGTAGAACGTGCTGATGCTGGTCAACCCGGCGGTGATGGTGGTCGCTCCCCTGGTCTTCAAGGACAACGGCTACGACGCCGACAAGGACTTCGTGCCGGTCTCGCATGTCAACGACTACGAGTTCGCGCTGTCGGTGGCCACCGCCGTGCCGGTAAAGGAACTGTCGCACCTGGTGGCCTGGATGCGCGCCAATCCGGAGAAGGCCAATTTCGGCGTGCCCGCCACCGGCAGCCTGCCGCACTTCTTTGCGCTGATGACGGCCGAGAAGGCGGGTGTGCAAGGCCAGGTGGTGGGCTACCGCGGCTCGGCCCCGCTGCTGACGGACCTGATCGGCGGCCAGATCCCGATCGCCATCGACACCTTCGACGTGGCCCTGCCGCAGCACGAGGCCGGCAAGATCCGCATCCTGGCCGTGTCGGCCGCCAGGCGCTCCGAGTTCGCGCCGAAGATCCCGACCTTCAGGGAAGCCGGGCTCGACCTCACGGCCACCGGCTGGAATGCCTTCTTCGCGCCGTCCAGCATGCCGCCGGAGAAGGTGGCGCAGCTGTCCAAGGCGATCCAGGAAGTGATGAAGGACCCGGAGACGGTCAAGCGCTTCCACGATGCCAGGATGACGGCCGTGGCCAGCAGCCAGGCGCAGACGGTGGCCATGCTCAAGGCCTTCCGCGCGCAATGGGCACCGGTGGTGCGCAAGTCCGGCTACCAGCCCTGATCATGATGCGTCCCAACATCGTCTTCATCGTGGCCGACGACCTTGGCTATGCCGACCTCGGCTGTTACGGCGGCCGCGCACCGGTGTCGCCAGTGCTCGACCGGCTGGCCGCCAAGGGCATCAAGTTCAGCCAGGGCTACGCCAACTCGCCGGTGTGCTCGCCCACCCGTTTCGCCCTGATGACCGGCCGCTACCAGTACCGCCTGCGCGGCGCCGCCGAGGAGCCCATCAACAACAAGAGCCGCGGCAGCAGCACCCTGGGCCTGCCGCCGGAGCATCCCACCCTGCCCTCGCTCCTGAAAGATGCCGGCTACCACACGGCGCTGATCGGAAAATGGCACCTGGGCTATCCGCCGGCCTTCGGCCCGCTGCGCTCGGGCTACGAGGAATTCTTCGGGCCGATGTCGGGCGGCGTCGACTACTTCAGCCATTGCGACTCGCGCGGCACGCACGACCTCTGGCTGGGCGAGAAGGAATGCGCCGAGGAGGGCTACCTGACCGACCTGATCTCGCGCCGCGCGGCCGACTACGCCCGGCGCATGGCGGGGCAGGACGCGCCCTTCTTCCTCAGCCTGCATTACACGGCGCCGCACTGGCCCTGGGAGGCGCGCGAGGATGTCGCGGTGGCACAGGAAGTGGCCGGCCAGCTCTACCACCTGGATGGCGGCAACATCCACACCTACCGACGCATGATCGCGCAGATGGACGAGGGCATCGGCTGGCTGATGGCCGCGCTCGAGAAGGCCGGCGTCGCAGACAACACCCTCGTGGTCTTCACCAGCGACAACGGCGGCGAGCGCTTTTCCGACAACTGGCCACTGGTGGGCGGCAAGATGGACCTCACCGAAGGCGGCATCCGCGTGCCCTGGATCGCCCATTGGCCGGCGGTGATCGCGGCCGGCAGCGAAAGCGCCCAGCACTGCATGACGATGGACTGGTCGGCCACCATGCTCGATGCCGCCGGCGTCGCCGCCGATCCAGGCTATCCGCTGGACGGCGTCTCGCTGCTGCCGGTGCTTCGCGACGCCAGCCACAACTTCACCCGGCCGATGCACTGGCGCATGAACCATCGGGACCAGCGCGCCCTGCGCGACGGCGACTGGAAGTACCTGCAGGCGGCCGGCCAGGAATACCTGTTCAACATCGCGGCCGACGTGCGCGAGCGCGCCAACCTGGGACCCCGCGAGCCGCAGCGACTGGCCGAGATGCGCGAAGCCTGGCTGGCCTGGAACGCCAGCATGCCGCCCATTCCCGAGGACGCCACCGTCAGCCTCTGCTACGGCGACCAGGACATGCCGCCGCGCTGAATCGGCCGACCACCGGCCGTGGTCTGATCCTACATGGCAGCCGCGCGCGCACGCGCAGCATGGGCCCTCATTCCCGTCGATGGTGAAAGGAGTCCCGCCATGCCAAGAGGCGACAAGTCGGCCTATTCGGACAAGCAGAAGCGCCGGGCCGAGCACATCGAGGAAGGCTACGAAAAGAGCGGCGTGTCCGAGAAGGAAGCCGCGCGCCGCGCCTGGGCCACGGTGAACAAGGAAAGCGGCGGCGGCGAAAAGAGCGGCTCCGGCCGCGGCAAGCCGGAAAACCACAGTGCCTCGCGCAAGGGCGGACGCCTTGGCGGCAAGGCCGCGGCCTCACGCCCGGCGGCCGCGCGTTCTGCCTCGGCGAAGAAGGCCGCTGCCACACGCAAGCGCCGCGAGTCCGCCTGAGGCCCACCATCATGGCGAGCGTTACGGGCATCGTCCTGCCGGTTAGCGGCAGCGTCGGTGCAATCTGAAACCTCCCCAACGCACATCAGGAGACCGAACATGGCTTATGTGGATGGATTCGTCGTTCCCGTTCCCAAGCGCAATCTCGACACCTACCGCGACGTGGCGCGCAAGGCCGGCGAGATCTGGCGCGAATACGGCGCCCTGCAGTTCCGCGAATGCGTGGCCGACGACGTCAAGACCGGCGAAGTCACCTCCTTCCCGCAAAGCGTGAAGCTCAAGGACGACGAGGTGGTAGTCTTTTCATGGATCGTCTACGAATCGCGCGCCAAGCGCGACGAAGTGAACGACAAGGTCATGAAGGACCCGCGCATGAAGGAAATGATGGAACCCATGCCATTCGACGGCAAGCGCATGATCTTCGGCGGCTTCGAGGTGCTGGTGGACTTGTGAGCGCGCTGGCAGCAGCCAGCCGGGCGGGCACAATGGTCCCAGACCCTGTTGGAGCTGCCACCATGAAGAAGAAAATCCTTGCCACCTCGCTGCTGGCCACCGCCCTTGCCGCCGTCGTGCCCGCCGCCCAGGCCACCGACCTGCTGTTCCTGAAGAACAGCCCGGCCTCGAAGTTCACCGCGGCCGACTTCAAGCTGCTGCGCGCCAACCTCGAGAAGGCGCTGGCCGGTCCGCCGGACGGCCCGGCGCTGGAATGGAAGAACGACCAGACCGGCGCCTCGGGCAGCGTCACGCCGGTCGGCGTGGACGAGGGCGCGGCGCCGAAGAAGTGCCGGAAGCTGCGCGTTGCCAACGCCTACAAGCTCATGAAGGACGAGGGTGTCTACATCTTCTGCATGGGCAATACCGGGAAGTGGGCGCTCAAGTCCTGATCTGCGCGGCCGCCCCGCGCGGCCTGCCTCCCCCCAGTTGAGGACGACGCCCGGCCCGGGCTCGGGCAAAAACGCGGACTTCTTCGCCGGCCCGCGCACGCCCTTTCTTTTTCCTTTGCGCTCAGCCAGCGGTTCCGCGCCTTCGCGAGCAACATCGGGGAACAGACATGGTCTTGGCAGATGGATTCGTTGCGCAGCACTACTTGCAACCCAGCATCGACGCCTCGCGTGCGATGGCAATGCAGATTCGCACGCTCGAAATGGACGATGGCGGCCAGGAGCAGGACTTTGCCCTCAGGCCGCTGGCCGACCAGGCCATGGCCGGACTGCTGCGCGTGCTCGAGGAGGACCTGGGCATCGACGCGGTCTTCGTCGCCGACCAGGCGCAGGAGGGCAGCGCCCCACCGCGCCGCGCCGCGCGCAAGCCGGCGGGCGCCGGCATCGGCACGCCGATCCGGCTGGCGAGCGGCCGCATCTTCGGCATGCTGTGCTTCTTCCGCCGCGAGCCCGAGGGCCAGTTGGACGAGCGCGACGTGCGCCGGCTCGAGATGTCGGCCCGCCTGGCGGCGCGGCTGATCGACGGCGCCGACGCCCACGGAATAGCTTAGCCCCCCCATCCCCTTCCCCACCGACGACGCGCGCCACCTGGGCGCGCGTTGCTTTTTGCGGTTGAGGCACGACAATTACATGCGAAACGTGTCAACATATAAAAGCAACTCTTGTTGACACGACACCCAACCCGTCGAATCGACCGGCGGCGCCGAGCCATGACCCATCCCACCCAGATCGACTTTTCCACCCTCAGCGCCTACCAGCGCTACAAGCTGATGGCCAGCCTGATCGTGCCGCGGCCCATCGCGCTGGTGACTACGCGCAGCGCCGATGGCGTGGTGAACGCGGCGCCCTTCAGCATGTTCAACATGCTGGGCGAAGACCCGCCGATCCTGATGATCAGCATCAACAAGCTGCAGGACGAACTGCTCAAGGACACCTCGGCCAACATCCTGGACAACGGCGAGTTCGTGGTGCACATCGCCGACGAGCCGATGGCCGAGCAGATGCACCGTTGCGCAGACCGCCTGCCGGCCACGCACAGCGAACTTGACGCCGTGGGCTTGACCTCGGCGCCCTCCTGCGCCGTGCAGCCGCCACGCATCGTGGAGGCGCCGGTCGCCTTCGAATGCCGGCTGTCGGAGAAGCTGGAGACCGCCAGCCGCCACATCTTCATCGGCGAAGTTCTGTGGCTGCATGCGCGCGAAGACCTGATCGACCTGGAGCGCTACCGGGTCAAGCTGCACAACTACTTTCCGGTGGCGCGCTTCGGCGCCAGCTTCTATGTGCGCACGCGCGACCGCTTCTCGATGGAAGCGCCCAACGCGGTGAACGCCATCGACTCGCTAAGCTGAGGGGGATGACCCAAGCCATCCGCAATGTGCGCCCGCTGGGGCGTACCGAAGCCGCCGACCTGCTGATCGAGGATGCCCGCATCGCCGCCGTGCTGCCGGCCGGCACGGCAGCACCCGAACTGCCCACCCTGGTCGATGGCCAGGGCCACCTGCTCCTGCTGCCGGCGCTGGTCGAGGCCCACGTCCATTTCGACAAGACGCTGTGGGGTGCGCCCTGGCGGCCCAACAGCGCCGGCCCCACGCGCGAGCACCGCATTCGCAACGAACAGGAGGTGCTCAAGAACTTCGCACTGCCGATGGCCGAGCGCGCCGCGCCGCTTGTCGAGCAATGCATTGCCCGAGGCTCGCTGTACTTTCGCAGCCATGTCGACGTGCAGGCCACTTTCGGCCTTGAGCGCGTCAAGGAGATGCTGGCACTGCGCGAGCGCTATGCGCATCTGGTCGACATGCAGCTGGTGGCCTTTCCGCAGGGCGGCCTCCTGACGGCACCCGGCACCGCCGAACTGATGGAACACGCGCTGGCGATGGGCCTGGAGGTGGTTGGCGGCATCGACCCGGCCGGCATCGACCGCGACCCGATCCGCCACCTGGAGACGGTGTTCGAGCTGGCCACCCGCTTGGGCAAGCGCGGCATCGACATCCACCTGCACGACGGCGGCGAGTTGGGTCGCTTCGAGATCGAACGCATCGCCGACATGACCGAGGCCCACGGCCTGCAGGGCCGCGTGATGATCAGCCACGCCTATGCCCTGGGTGCCTTCACGCCCGAGGACCTGCACGCACTTGCCGACCGGCTGGCAGTGCTCGGCATCTCGGTCATGAGCTGCGCCCCGGCACACTTCATGGCCCCGCCGCTGGCCATGCTGCGCAGCCGCGGCGTCAACGTGTGCTCGGGCTCCGACAACATCCGCGACACCTGGTCGCCGATGGGCAATGGCGACATGCTGGAACGCGCCCGGCAGATTGCCATGCGCTTCGGCTGGAGCAAGGACGAGCAACTCGCCGCCGCCTTCGACATCGTCAGCCAGGGCGGCGCCAAGGCGCTGGGCCTTGCCAACTACGGGCTGGCGCCTGGCTGCGATGCCAACCTGGTGCTGCTTCCCACCGAGGGCATCGCACAGGCGCTGGTCGCCTGCCCGCTGGAACGCACGGTGATCAGCCGCGGCCGGGTGGTGGCGCAAGGCGGGGTCTTCGCGGGCTGACCACCGAAGGCTCGTCGTAGATGGCAAAGATCCATGTCATCCGGCCGGATGCGCATGCTGTCCACGATCGATTTCAGACGCTCAGTCACGCTTCTTTTCTGCACGCCTCGCCGTGACCGGTACGCCGGTGTGTCCTTGCCGCACATAGAGCAGGCGCAACTCTTGGCCGACCAGCTCCCCCGTGACGCTCTCCTTGAGGGTGATCGACTCCTTCGGCGTGTACAGGACGGCGCCGCTGCTGAACGCGAAGCTGAGCTTCTTGCCCACGCGCTTGCCGTCCAGTACGTCGAAGCGGCGTGAGCGCGTTTCGCCCTGAAGCGTCCTGAACTCCAGGTTGCCGATCAGTTGTCCATCAATGGATTCCTGCAAGCGCAGGACCATGATCTCCGGGCCGATGGGATAGAACTCGGCCGCCTTGCTGTGCCACTCGCCCGACACGTCCGGGCTTGGAAAGCTGGGCAGCACATTGGAGAGCTTCGTCAGTGAATCGGTCAGACCGGCAAGGCCACCCAGCCCGATCGCCACCACGATGATGAGCGCAGCGATGCGGTTGTTCTTGACCCGATCGAGGATGCGATCGACCCTCGTGCGGCTGTCCTTTCCAGGCGCGGGTTCGTCTGCCATGGGCCGTGTCTGCTGGCTCAACCGGTATACGGCCCCTTGACCTCGCCCCAGCCCCACTTGGGCATGGGCGAATCCGCGTCGACCGCGGCGCCGGGCTGCGAGTTGATGACAGCCAGGCGCGAGCCCCATTCCAGGTAACCGACCAGCGCGGATCGGAACTCGGGGTCCTCGGGCATGCCCAGTTCGTCGGCGGTCTGCAGGAGCAGGGTCACCCAGCGCCGCCGCTGCTCCTGCGTCAGGTGTCGGTTGAGGTGCTGCCGGATCATGTGCGGATGGCCGCCGTGCTGTCGGGAATACCGGTCAGGCCCGCCCAGCACCTCGGCCAGGAAGGCCGCCACATGCGCAGGATGATCGCCGCCCATGTGCGCAAAAACGGCTTCGAGCACCGGGTCGGACTTCACATGCTCGTAGAAGCGCGTGGTCAGGCGCTCGAGCGCCTCGATGCCACCGAGCCATTCGTACAGGGTTGGAACGCTCTTGTGCAAATCGGTCAAGGCTGGACTCCTTTCTGGAACACCTTCCACTTGAGCAGCAGGGCTGGCAGACGCGTAGCCTACCTGTACTTGGCCGCGCTGATGAACTGGCCGAAGCTCTCGCACCACACGATGACCGTGTTGTAGCGCGAGGGGTCCACCGATTCGGGCAGCGGCACGATGAAGTTCCTGAAAGTCTTCACGTCGCCGACGCGGACCATGGCGGGCTTCAGTCGAATGAAGTCCTCTTCCGTCTCGACGAACTCCGGCGAGAGGTACAGGTTGTAGTCGGGGCCGGGCGCGATCTCGCCCATGAGCGCGACAGCCTTGGGCCCGACCGAGACCTCGCCCTCGCCCCAGTGCAGCGCATCGCTGTCGCGCAGCTCGCGCCGGAACTTGCCCTTGAAGCTGGCCTGGCTCGCCTGCGCGCCGACTTCCGCCGCCGTGGGCGCCGGCGGGGCAGTGAGGATGGGCAGCGCATAGATGCCAAGCCCGAAGCCCGTGGCCAGCACCAGCAGGTGCGAGGCCAGCAAGACAAGAAGTCGCTTCATCACCGCCCCCGTCAAAGCCAGCGCCGAACCCGACGCCGGTAGTCCTCGTAGGCACCACCGAATCGGGCCGCGAGGGCCCGTTCCTCGGGCGCGATCTGGAAGCGGTTGAGGTAGAGCACGAAGGCCGGCAGCAGCACCATGGCCGGCAGGCTTGACAGGTAGACGGCCCAGCCGAGCAGCACCAGCAGCATGCCCAGGTACATCGGGTTGCGCGTCAAGCGGTAGATGCCTGCGCTCACCAGCACCGAGGCCGTGTCCGGCCGCATCGGATCGATGGTGGTGCCGGCCCGCCGGAAGTGCAGCACGCCAGCCGCGCTGGTGCCGATGCCCACCAGGCCAAGAACCAGCGCGCTGCCCAGGCGCACGGCCCAGGGCACGTCCAGCATCGGCTCAAGCGCCCGCTTCAACAGCCACATGAGCATGGCCACCACCAGCGCCACCACGGGTGGCGGGATCTTCAGCTCGAGCCGACTTCGCATCGGGAGAAGCGCCCATCACCATTTGGGCGCGATGCGCTCGCCCGGCAGCACCTCGTAGGGGTCGCCCCAGCCCGGAAGCTGGCGCAGGCGCTCGCGCCAGGCGGCGATGTTGTCGAAGCGTCCTTCGATTTCGTAGCCGCTTTCCTGGGCCGGGTAGAAGAGATAGCCGCCAAGAGAGATGTCGGCGATGGTCGGCTCGGTGCCCACCATGTAGGCACGTCCGGCCAGGTGCTTGTCGACGATTCCGAATGCGGCATCGATGCGGCCGCGCAGCCAGTTCATCACCGCCTGGTCCGGCGCGCTGGGCCCGAAGGCCTTCATGAAGCGATAGCTGGCGAAGAAGCTGGTGAACTTGTGGTTGTCGAACAGGATCCAGCGCAGCACCTCCAGGCGCTCGTCCTCGGTCCTGCCGCCAAAGGATGCGTGCTTGGCGGCAAGGTAGCTCAGGATCGCGCCGGACTGGGTCAGGCGCCGCTCGCCGTCGTCCAGCACCGGCGCTTCGCCCATCTCGTTGAGCTCCTGCCGCCATTCGCCGGTGCGGGTGACGCCGTGCATGAAGTCCACGAAGCGCGCCTCCCAGGGCTGGTTCAGCGCGCGCAGGAGAAAGGCCACCTTGAAGGTGTTGCCGGATTGGCAGAAGCCGTGCAGGTAGTACATCGGATGGGGCAAGTTGATGAGGTTTCAGGCGCCAGCCGGATTGGCCCGGGTCCAGGCGGCCAGGAGGACGATCGCCGCGGCGATCCATGCCACTGTCGCCAGCACCAGCGTGCTGGTCAGCGAGTATTGAACGCTCAGCCAGTACACCGCAAGAAGGTACACGGCGTAGGGAATCAGCGACCACAGTCCGAACAGCGCGGTGGTGCGCAGGTCGGCCGCCGAGCGCTCGGCACCGACGATGTAGTGGGCAATCAGCGCGAAGGTGGGAAACAGCGGAACCAGCCCGGCGATGAAGAAGCTCCTGGACTTGGACAACAGGGCGATCAGCAGCACCGCCAGCGCGCCGAGCAGGCATTTCAGGAAGAGCGAGATCATCCGGGCAACACCTCGTAGCGCAGCTCCGCCATGCCGGGCCCGAAGCGCTGCACCGAGGTCAACTCGAGCCGACGCGGCAGCGCGATGCGCCGTGGCAGCAGCGGCTGGCCTTGCCCCAAGGTGACCGAGCCGAGCTGGACGATGAGCTCGTCGAGCAGCCCGGCGTCGAAGAACTGCCCCACCAGGTCGCCGCCGCCGACCAGCCAGACATTCTTGCCCTGCGCCGCGGCGCGCATCTGCTCATGCACTGGCCGAACATCTCCCTGCACGAAGCGGATGTCCGCGCCCGCGACCGGCACCAACTGGCGCCTCGTGAACACCCAGGTGGGCTGGCTGTAGGGCCACGGCGCCCCGCCCTCCAGGCCGGGCTTGACGATGTGGCGCAGCATCCATTCGTAGGTGGACGAGCCCATGGCCAGGGCACCGACACCCTGGATGAACTGGGGGTAGCTCGTCGCGTTGATGTCCACCAGCTGGAACAGCCATTCCAGCGAGTGATCCTCGGTGGCGATGAAGCCGTCGAGGCTGGCGGCGGTGTAGTACTGGGTGCGCATGGGGGCGCAGTGTAGGTACTTCGGCGTCTCCTTGTCCTGTCCCCGTATAGTTCCAGCTTGTCCGACAGCCTCCCCCCTCTCTCCCGAAGATGACTTCCGCCGCCCTGGACCTCAGTGCGCACACGCCGATGATGCAGCAGTACCTGCAGCTCAAGGCCGACCACCCCGACACCCTGCTCTTCTACCGGATGGGCGATTTCTACGAGCTGTTCTACAGCGACGCGGAAAAGGCGGTGCGCCTGCTCGACATCACCTTGACGCAGCGCGGCCAGTCCGCGGGCGCGCCCGTGGTGATGGCGGGCGTGCCCTTCCATTCGGTGGATGCCTACCTGGCGCGCCTCATCAAGCTGGGCGAATCGGTGGCCATCTGCGAGCAGGTCGGCGAAGTCGGCGCCAGCAAGGGGCCGGTGGAGCGCAAGGTGGTGCGGGTGGTCACGCCCGGCACCCTGACCGAGGCCGAACTGCTGGGCGACAAGAACGAGGCCCTGCTGCTGGCTGTGCATGCCGGCGCGCGCAATGTCTGCGGCGCAGCCTGGCTCAGCGTCACCGGCGCGCAGATGCACCTGGGCGAGTTCGAGGCCGACGAGCTGGAAGCCTGGCTGGGGCGCATCGGCCCCAGCGAGGTGATCTACAGCGCCGAAGTCACCACCGCTTTCGAGCAACGCCTGAAGGATGCGCGCAGCGCCGGCGCCCTGCCCTTCACCGCCACCGTGCGCCCGGCCTGGCAGTTCGACACCGGCCTGGGCGAGCGGCGCTTGAGCGAGCTGATGGGCGCTGCCACCCTGGCCGCCTGGAATGCGCAGGAACTGGTGCAGGCCCAGGCCGCTGCCTCCGCCCTGCTCGGCTATGCGGAACACACCCAGGGCCGAGCCCTCTCGCATGTGCAACGCCTGGCGGTCGAGCATGACGACGAATTCATCGAGCTGCCGGCCACCACCCGGCGCAACCTGGAGCTGGTGCAGACGCTGCGCGGCGAGGCCGCGCCCACGCTCTTCTCGCTGCTCGACACCTGCATGAGCGGCATGGGCAGCCGGCTGCTGCGCCGCTGGCTGCTGTCGCCGCGGCGCGAGCGCACGGCGGCGCGCGAGCGGCTGGACGCCATCGCCGCGCTCGGCCAAGGCAGCGCCAGCATGGCGCTGCCCACCTGGCGCTCCTTGCGCGAACAGCTCAAGTCCACCAGCGACGTCGAACGCATCGCGGCGCGCATCGCCCTGCGCCAGGTCAAGCCGCGCGAGCTGGTGGCCCTGGGCCTGGCACTGGACAAGGCGCGCACCCTCGGGCCGGCCTTGCCCGGCGGCACCGCACTGCTGGAGCGCGTCGCCCGCGACCTGGTGCCGCCGCAAGGCTGCGCCGAGTTGCTGGCCCGCGCCCTGAAGGGCGAGCCGGCCGCGCTGGTGCGCGACGGCGGCGTGATCGCCGAAGGCTTCGACCCCGAACTGGACGAACTGCGCGCCATCGGCGAGAACTGCGACGCCTTCCTGCTGGAACTGGAAGTGCGCGAACGCGAGCGCACCGGCATCGCCAACCTGCGGGTGCAATTCAACCGGGTGCACGGCTTCTACATCGAGGTCACGCAAAGCGCGCTGGCCAAGGTGCCGCAGGACTACCGCCGGCGCCAGACCCTCAAGAATGCCGAGCGCTACATCACGCCCGAGCTCAAGGCCTTCGAGGACAAGGCCCTGTCGGCGCAGGACCGCGCCCTGGCGCGCGAGAAATGGCTCTACGAGCAGTTGCTCGATGCCCTGCAGCCCTTCGTGCAGCCGCTGACCGGCGTCGCCTACGCCCTGGCCTCGCTCGACGCCCTGTGCGCCTTGGCCGAGCGCGCCCACACGCTGAACTGGAACGCGCCGGAGTTCGTGGCGCACCCGTGCATCGAGATCGTGCAGGGCCGACACCCGGTGGTGGAGGCGCGCCTGGCGGAAAAGTCGGCCGGCGCCTTCATCGCCAACGACACGCGCCTGGGCCCGCAGCAGCGCATGCAGGTCATCACCGGCCCGAACATGGGCGGCAAGTCGACCTACATGCGGCAGATCGCCATCATCGTTCTGCTGGCCTCGATCGGTTCGCACGTGCCGGCGCAAGCCTGCCGGCTCGGCCCGATCGACGCCATCCATACCCGCATCGGCGCGGCCGACGACCTGGCCAATGCCCAGTCCACCTTCATGCTGGAGATGACCGAGGCGGCGCAGATCCTGCACGGCGCCACCGCCCAGTCGCTGGTGCTGATGGACGAGATCGGCCGCGGCACCAGCACCTTCGACGGCCTGGCGCTGGCGGCCGGCATTGCCGCCTTCCTGCACGACCGCTCGCGCGCCTTCACCCTCTTTGCGACGCATTACTTCGAGCTGACCGAGTTCCCGGCCACGCACCACCAGGCAGTCAACATGCATGTGAGCGCCACCGAGGCAGGCCGCGACATCGTCTTCCTGCACGAGATGCAGCCCGGCCCGGCCAGCCGCAGCTACGGCATCCAGGTGGCGCGCCTGGCCGGCATGCCGGTGGCCGTGGTCAACCATGCGCAGAAGGCGCTGGGCGCCCTGGAAGCGCAGCAAGCGCAAGCGCGCGCCCAGGTCGACCTGTTCGCGCCACCGCCCGCGGCCGAGGCGCCGCCACACAGCGCCGTAGAATCGGCCCTGGCCGCGCTCGACCCCGATGCGATGAGCCCGAGGGAGGCGCTGGACGCGCTCTACGCCTTGCAGAAACTCCATCGGCGCGAGCAGCAGCAGTGAGCAGCCAACGCCATTCGCCCCGCCTTCAACAAGCCAGTTCCATGACTTACTGCGTAGGCATCAAACTCAACGCCGGCCTGGTGTTCCTCTCGGACTCCCGCACCAACGCGGGCGTGGACCACATCAGCACCTTCCGCAAGATGATCGTCTACGAGCAGCCGGGCGATCGCTTCATGGTGCTCTTGTCGGCCGGCAACCTGAGCATCTCGCAGTCGGTGCGCGAGATCCTGCAGATCGAGGAACTGCGCGAGAGCGAGGACAGCCCGCCCATCACCATCTGGAACGCCACCAGCATGTTCGATGCGGCGCGCGTGCTGGGCTCGGCGGTGCGCCATGTATACGATCGCGATGCCGAGTCGCTCAAGCACGCTGGGCTCGACTTCAACGTCTCCTTCGTCTTCGGCGGCCAGGTCAAGGGCGAAGGCATGCGCCTCTTCCTGGTCTACGCGGCCGGCAACTTCATCGAAGCCACCACCGAGACGCCCTACTTCCAGGTGGGCGAATCCAAGTACGGCAAGCCGGTGCTGGACCGCGTGCTCACGCCCGATACCCCGCTGGACGAAGCCGCCAAGTGCGCCCTGGTGTCGATGGACTCGACGATGAAGTCCAACCTCTCGGTCGGCCTGCCGCTGGACCTGGTGGTGTATGAAGCCAATGCGCTGCAGACCGACCGCGTGATCTGCATCGACGCCGACAATCCCTACTACCGGATGTTGCACATGAGCTGGGGCCAGAAGCTGCGCGAGGTGTTCGACAGCATCGAAGACCCGGTGTGGGACGGCAGCTTCACCCAGCACCCGCTGCGCATGCCGGCCTCCCGCCACGGCGCGCTGCGCAAGATCTCGACTCCTGACGAAAAGTTGATCTAGTGCCTCCCATCGTTTTCTCCCACGGCAACAGCTTTCCCGCCAGTACCTACCGCGTGATGCTCGACAGCCTGCGCAACCGCGGTTTCGATGTCGACGCCATCGAGAAGTTCGGGCACGACCCACGGTACCCCGTCAGCGACAACTGGCCGCACCTGGTGCAGCAGCTCACCGATTTCGCGCGCGAGCGGGTCGAGTTCGTCGGCGGCCCGGTCTTCCTGGTCGGCCATTCGCTCGGCGGCTTCCTCAGCCTCATGTGCGCGGCACGCCACCCGGAGCTGGCGCGCGGCGTGGTGCTGATCGATTCGCCCATCCTGGGCGGCTGGCGCGCCGGCGCGCTGGAACTGGCCAAGCGCACGCCGCTGATGAAGAGCGTGACGCCGGGCGTGATCAGCGCCAAGCGCAAGAACGTCTGGGAGCACCGCGACGCGGTGTTCGAGCACTTCCGCAGCAAGAAGGCCTTTGCCAAGTGGGACGAACGGGTGCTGCGCGACTATGTCGAGCACGGCACTTTCGACGCCGAGGACTCGCGGCTCCTGAGCTTCGACCGCGACGTCGAGACCGCCATTTACGAAACCTTGCCGCACAACCTGAGCGGCCTGCTGCGCAAGCACCCGCTCAAGTGCAAGGTCGCCTTCATCGGCGGGCGCCAGTCGGTCGAGATGAAGCGGGTCGGCATGGCGATGACCGAGCAAGTGGCCAAGGGCCGCATCTCCATGCTCGACGGCACGCACCTCTTCCCGATGGAAAAGCCGATCGCCACCGCGGCGGCGGTGGAAGCATCCCTGCGCAACATGCTCTAGAAGCTGTGCGCCAGCCCCACCCCGTACATGCTGCAGGTGTCGGTGGGAAAGCGCTTGCTGGCCGCATCCACATAGACGCTGCTGCGCTTGGAGAAGGCGTAGGCCGCGCCGGCGCCAATGGTCTGCTGGGCCCGCACGCCGTCCAGCTCGAGCCGGCCCCAGCCGCCGCGCAGGTGTGACCACGCCCAGGTTGTACTGCGCGCTCACGGTGAATACCTTGGCCACGGAGCCGCCAAAGGTCTCGCTGCGGTCCCAGGCGCCGAACAGGGTGAACGCCCAGGCTGCCCTTGAGGCCGACGAAGGTGTCGGTGTCGCCGCGGCTGTTGCGCTCGTTCGCCAGCATCGCGGCCCAGTTCGCGGCGTTGTAGTTGAGTGACACGCCCCAGGGTTGCGCTTCCGATTCCGGGCCGCCAATGCCACGCACGTCTTCGGTGGCGGCGGTGCTCAGGTGCACGGTTTAAGCCATGGAAGCTGGGCGAGTCGTAGAAGACGCCGTTGTTCAGACGGCCAAGGTCCGGACTGCCCGAATCGGCCATCGGGTCAGAGGGATAGTTGTAGTGCCAGATGTCCCAGGCCGGCGAGGCGATGCGGTCGTAGTTGCCCCAGGCGTCGAACTGCCAGTCCTGGCTGTACATGGCGTCCAGCGCGCGGCCCAGGCGGATGCTGCCGAAGGTGCCCTTGAGCCCGACCGTGGGCTCGGCATGGAAGAAGGGCTTGCCCACCTGCTCGAGCTGGCCGGTATCGGTCTCGAAGCGCTGGTTGAGCATGAAGGTGGCCGCCAGCCCGCCACCCAGGTCCTCGACGCCACCGAAGGCGATGTTGCTGCGCTGGATTGGCCCGAGCTGCCACACGCGATTGGTGTCGCGGTAGAGGCCGATGTCGATCAGCCCGCTGATCGACAGCTGCGACTGGGCGGTGGCAGCGCCGGCGGCGGCGCAGAGCAAGGGCGCGGCAAGTGCCGTGCGCAGTTGCATCTCGACTTCTCCTCTTCTTCTTGTCGGAGGCGGGCGCGATCATCGCCGAATCCGCCCCGCCCGGGCGATGGCCATGTAACCGAGTCGCCACGGCAGACGAAATAGCATCCGTAACCTCCAAGGCGAACTCGCATGAGCACCCAACAAGACAGCCAGATCGACACGGTGCCGGTCTCGCGCGGCGCCCGGCTGGCGGCCTTTGCCCTGCTGGCGCTGCTGGCCCTGCTCGGCGCTCTGGCGCTCAAGGGCGGCGTGATGGCCTGGACGGCGCGACCCTCCTTGATGGCCGGTGCAGCGGTGCTCGTTCCACCCCCCGCCAGCGAGTCGGCGGCGCCTGTGGCCAGCGGCAGCGAGACCGCGGTACTGGCCGGCGGTTGCTTCTGGGGCGTGCAGGCCGTGTTCCAGCATGTGGAGGGCGTGCGCAGCGCCGTGTCGGGCTATGCCGGCGGCGAGGAAAAGAATGCCCGCTACAGCCTGATCGGCAGCGGCACCACCGGCCACGCGGAAGCGGTGCGCATCGAATTCGATCCGAAGCGCATCAGCTTCGGCCGCATCCTGCAGATCTATTTTTCGGTGGCGCACAACCCGACCGAACTCAACCGCCAGGGCCCGGATCACGGCCCGCAGTACCGCTCGACCATCTTCGCGCAGTCAACCGAGCAGGCGCGCGCCGCGCAGGCCTACATCGACCAGCTGGGCCAGGCCCGGGTATTCGGGCAGCCGATCGTCACCACTATCGAATCCGGCAAGCCCTTCTATATGGCCGAGGCCTATCACCAGGACTACCTGGTACGCCATCCGAGCCAGCCTTACATCGTCCACCACGACCTGCCGAAGATCGAGAACCTGAAGCGCGTGTTTCCCGATCTCTATCGCGCCGAGCCGGTGCTGGTCGGCGCGGCGCCACGCTAGTGCACCCAGGCCACCGTCCCGCTCCAGGCGGTGGCCAGCACGATGATGCCGAAGACGATGCGATACCAGGCAAAGGGAACGAAGTCGTGCGTGGAGATGTAGCGCAGCAGCCAGTGCACGCAGATCCAGGCGCTGATGAAGGAGAACGCCAGCCCGACGCCGAACAGCGGCAGATCGGCCATCGTCAGCAGCGCGCGCTCCTTGTAGAGGCTGTAGACGCCGGCGCCGATCAGGGTCGGGATCGCCAGGAAGAAGGAGAAGTCGGTCGCCGCCTTGCGCGAGAGGCCCAGCAGCATGCCGCCGATGATGGTGGCGCCGGAGCGGCTGGTGCCTGGGATCATGGCGAAGCACTGCACCAGGCCGACCTTGAGCGCGTCCCAGGGCGTCATGTCGTCCATGTGCTCGACGCGGATCGAGCCCGGCGGGCGCTTCTCCGCCCACAGGATGATGAAGCCACCGACGATGAAGGTGCTGGCCACCACCGCCGGCGTGAACAGGTGCGCCTGGATCGCCTTGCCGAACAACAGGCCCAGGATCACCGCCGGCAGAAAGCCGATCAGCACGTTGAGCACGAAGCGCCGCGCCTTGGGCTGGCGCGGCAGCGCGACCACGGTGGCATGGATCTTCTGCCAGTAGACCAGGATGACGGCAAAGATGGCGCCGGTCTGGATCGCGATGTCGAAGACCTTGGCCTTGGTGTCGTCGAAGCCCAGCAGCGCGCCGGCCAGGATCAGGTGGCCCGTCGAGGAGATGGGCAGGAACTCGGTGAGGCCTTCCACCACACCCATGACGGCTGCCTTGAGCAGCAGGACGATATCCACGCGCAATCCTTGTTGGACTAAAGAAGTGCGCCGATTATCGCGATGCCGCCTGCTGCTGCCCTTCCAGGCCCTGCCAGCCGCCGCCCAGCGCCTGGATGAGGCCCACCGCCGCGAGCTGCTGCGCCACCTGCAGTTGCAGTACATTGCGCCGCGCGTTCAGCGCCGACACCTGCGCCACCACCACCTCGGTGTAGCCGACCTGGCCGGCGCGGTAGCGGTTGGCGATCTGCTCTTCGGTCTTGTCGGCGGCCTGCGAGGCCAGCACGTACTGCCGGAGCTGCCCGTCCAGGCTGGCGGCGCCGCTGAGCTGGTCTTCCACGCTCTGGAAGGCCGTCAGCACGGTCTGTCGGTAGCGGGCGATGACCGCATCGCGCGCGGCCGTGGCTTGGTCCACCCGCGCGCCGATGGCGCCGGCGTCGAACACCACCTGCGCCACCGACACGCCGAGCGCCCACAGGGTGTTGGAGGCGTTGAACAGATCGGCGATGCGCGTGCTGGATCGCCCCAGCGAGGCGTCGATGCTGAAGCTGGGGTAGTAGGCCGAGCGCGCGATGCCGATCTGCGCGTTGGCAGCGGCCACCGCGCGTTCGGCAGAGGCGATGTCGGGTCGGCGCTGCAGCAGCTCCGAGGGCAGGCCGCTCGGAACACGGGGCACCACCGGCGTCCAGACCACCGAGGGCAGCACGAAGCCGGCCGGCGGCACGCCGGTCAGCACCGCGATGGCATGCTCCAGCGCGGCGCGCGTGCGCACCAGCGCCGCGTGCTGGGCCCGCGTGTTGGCCAGAAGGGTCTCGGCCTGCAGCACATCGCTTTGCGCGGCGATGCCGGCCTGGTAGCGGTTGCGGGTGATGGTGAGCGAGCGCTCGTAGCCTTCGATGGTGACGCCCAGCACACCGATCTCGGCATCGGCCTCGCGCAGCGAAAAATAGTTGATCGCCAGCTCGCCCAGCATCGACAGGCGGGCCGAGGCGAGGTCGGCCTCGCTGGCCTGGGCCTGCGCCTGCGCGCCGCTCACCGACTCGCGAAGGCGCCCCCACAGGTCGGGCTCCCAGGAGGCGCCCAGCGCGACGGTACTGGTGCCGGTGGCGCCGCCGCCGCGCTCGCCGCTGCGCCGCGCCGTGCCCGTGAAGCCGACAGTGGGAAAGAGCGCCGCGCGCTGCTCGCGCACCGCAGCCTGGGCTTGGGTGTAGTTGGCCACCGCGATCGCGATGTTCTGGTTGGACAGCTGCACCTTGTCGGCCAGCGCGTCCAGGCCGGGGTCGGCAAAGAGCTTCCACCACTGGCCGCGCTCCAGCGCGTCGGCCGGCGTGGCCGGCGCCCAGCCCTGGGCCACCGGCGCTTCCTTCCAGGCGGCCGGAGTCGGCGTCTCTGGGCGCTCGTAGGCCGGATCGACGGCGCAGCCGGCCAGCGCGACCACCAGAGCGGCCGCCAGCGCACTGCGCGCGAGAAGGGATGGGGAACGGGTCTTCATGGAAATCTGTCGCAAGAGCAAGTGGATCAGGCCGGAGCCTCTTCGCCGGCGGCGCGGGACAGGCGCCGCTCGTCCGGCGTGCGGCGGCGCAGCTTGTCCATCAGCACATAGACCACCGGCGTCGTCAGCAGGGTGAGCAGCTGGCTGGCGATCAGCCCGCCGATGATCGCCACGCCCAGCGGCTGGCGCAGCTCGGCGCCCTGGCCGAAGCCGATCGCCAGCGGCAGCGCGCCGAGCGCGGCCGCCAGCGTGGTCATGAGGATCGGGCGGAAGCGCAGCATGCAGGCCTCGCGCACCGCCTGCGTGGCCGTGAGGCCGCGCGCGCGCTCGGCCTCCAGCGCGAAGTCGATGATCAGGATGGCGTTCTTCTTGACGATGCCGATCAGCAGGAACACCCCGATCAGCGCCATGATGGAGAACTCCATGCGAAACAGCAGCAGCGCGATCACCGCGCCGACCCCAGCCGATGGCAGCGTGGTGAGCACCGTCACCGGGTGGATCAGGCTCTCGTACAAGATGCCCAGCACGATGTAGATGACCACCAGCGCCGCCAGGATCAGGAAGGTCTGCTGGCCCTCGGTCTGCTGGAAGCCGGCGGCGGTGCCCGAGAAGGCGCCGCGCACGTTGATGGGCATGGCGATATCGGCCACCGCCTGCTCGATGATGCTGCGCGCCTCGCTCAGCGGCACGCCCTCGGCCAATGCGAAGGAGATGGTGCTGGACAGCTCGCCGCCCTCGTGCGCGATCGAAGTGGGAATGGCGCGCTCGGAGAACTTCGCGACGGCAGACAGCGGCACCATGGTGTTGGCCGCGGTGGACAGCGGCGCGCCGGTGGAAGCGCCGCGCTGGCCGGGGTTGGCCGAGGTGGTTTCCACCGTCTGCCCGCTGGCCGCGGCGATCGAGGAAGGCAGGTACACGTCCTTGAGCGCCGGCGGGCCCTGCATGGTGCTCGGCTGCCACTCCATGATCACCGAATACTGGTTGAGCTCGTCGTAGATGGTGGCCACCGAACGCTGGCCGAAGGCGTTGTAGAGCGCGTTGTCGATGGAGCGGTTGGTCAGGCCCAATTGCGCCGCGCTGTCGCGGTCCACCGTGACGTAGCTCTCCACGCCGTTGTCGCTGGTGCTGTCGCTGTCCACGTCGGTGAGCCGTGTCTCCTGCTTGAGCCGGTCGGCCAGCTTGGTCGTCCAGTTGCGCAGGTCGGTCAGGTTGTCGGACTTGAGCGTGTACTCGTAGGCCGAGTTGCTGGAGCGCCCGCCCATGCGCAGCTCCTGCACCTGGCCGAGGAAGACGCGCAGCCCGGTGATGCGCTCCAGCTGCGGGCGCAGCCGCGCGATCACCACCTGGCTGCTGACGCCGCGCTCCTTCAGCGGCTTGAGGTTGACGAACATGAAGCCGCCGCCGGCACGCCCGCCGCCGGAAAAGCCCACCACCGTGTCCACCGCCGGGTCCTTGTGGATGATGTCCACCGCCTCGCGCAGCTTCTGGCCCAGGGCGTCGGAAGAGATGCTCTGGTCGGCGCGCAGGCCCGCATTGAGTTGGCCGTTGTCCTGCTGCGGGAAGTAGCCCTTGGGAATGTGCTTGAACAGGTAGATGTTCAGGCCGATCACCGCCAGCAGGATGAAGATCACCAGGCCCTTGCTGGCCAGCGCCCAATCCAGGCTGCGCGCATAGCCGCGCAGTACCAGGTCGTAGCCGCGCTCGGTCCAGCGCGCGCCCCACCAGGGGCGCTGCGCGACTTCGTGCTTCTTCTCGTTCTTCAGCAGCCAGGCGCACATCATCGGCGTGGTGGTGAGCGAGATGACCAGCGAGATCAGCACCGCCGCCGACAAGGTGATGGCGAATTCGCGGAACAGCCGCCCCACCTGCCCGCTCATGAACAACAGCGGGATGAACACCGCCACCAGCGACAGGCTGATCGACAGCACGGTGAAGCCCACCTCGCGCGCGCCGCTCAGCGCCGCCTCGAAGCGGTCCATGCCGGCCTCGACGTGGCGGCTGGTGTTCTCCAGCACCACGATGGCGTCGTCCACCACGAAGCCGGTGGCCACTGTGAGCGCCATCAGGCTCAGGTTGTTGAGCGAGAAGCCCAGCAGGTACATCACGCCGAAGGTGCCCAGCAGCGACACCACGGTGGCCACCGCCGGGATGACGGTGGCACGCGCCTTGCGCAGGAAGAGGCCCACCACCAGCACCACCAGGGCGATCGACATCATCAGCGTGAACTCGACCTCGCGCAGCGAGGCGCGGATGGAGTTGGTGCGGTCCGACGCCACCTGCACCTCGATGTCCTGCGGCAGTTGCGCGCGCAGCTCCGGCAGCAGCGCGCGCACGCCGTCGACCGTCTTGATGATGTTGGCACCCGGCTCGCGCGTGACCAGCACGATGATGGCCGGCTGCCCGTTGAACAGGCCCAGGGTGCGCCGGTTCTCCACGCCATCGACGACCCGCGCCACGTCGGCCAGCCGCACGGCCGCGCCGTTGCGCCAGGCGATCACCAGATCGCGGTAGTCGGCCGCGCGCCGCGCCGGCTGCGGCGTATAGATCTGCAGGCGCCGGCTGTCGCCTTCGATCACACCCTTGGGCCGGTTGGCGTTGGTGGCCTGGATGGCGGCGCGCACATCCTCGCTGCTCACGCCCCACTGGTGCATGGCGTAGGGCAGCAACTCGATGCGCACCGCCGGCAGCGAGCCGCCGCCGATCTCCACCTCGCCCACGCCTTCCACCTGCGCGATGCGCTGGCTGACGATGTTGGACACCTCGTCGTAGATCTGGCCCGGCGTGCGGGTGCGCGAGGTGAGCGCCAGGATGATCGCCGGCGCATCGGCCGGGTTGCGCTTGCGGTAGCTCGGGTTGCTCTTGAGCGTGGCCGGCAGGTCCACCCGCGTCGCGTTGATCGCCGCCTGCACCTCGCGCGCGGCGCCGTCGATGTTGCGATTGAGGTCGAACTGCAGGCTGATGCGCGACGAGCCGGTCGAGCTGCTCGAGGTCATCTCGTTGACCCCGGGGATGATGCCCAGGCGCCGCTCCAGCGGCGTGGTGACGCTGCTGGCCATGGTGTCGGGGCTGGCGCCCGGCAGGTTGGCGCTGACCGAGATGGTCGGGTAGTCGACGCGCGGCAGCGGCGAGACCGGCAGCACGAAGAAGGCGGCGATGCCGGCCAGGGCGATGCCGATCGTCAGCAGGACCGTGGCGATCGGGCGCTCGACGAAGGGCCTGGAGAGGTTCACGTCGCCGCTTCCTCGCCGCGGCTGCGGCGGCCCTCGATCCGCTGGCCCAACCTGTCGAACGCCAGGTAGATCACCGGCGTGGTGAACAGTGTCAGCACCTGGCTCAGCACCAGGCCGCCGAAGATGGCCAGGCCCAGCGGCCGGCGCAGCTCGGCGCCTTCGCCAAAGCCCAGCATGAGCGGCACCGCGGCAAACAGCGCCGCCAGCGTCGTCATCAGAATCGGCCGGAAGCGCAGCAATGCCGCCTGGTGGATCGCCTCCTGCGCCGGCTTGCCGCCGTTGCGCTGCGCATCGATGGCGAAGTCGATCATCATGATCGCGTTCTTCTTGACGATGCCGATCAAGAGGATGATGCCGATGATGCCGATCACCCCGAGGTCGTGCCCGGTCAGCATCAGCGCCAGCAGTGCGCCCACGCCGGCCGAGGGCAAGGTGGACAGGATGGTCAGCGGATGCACGTAGCTCTCGTAGAGCACGCCCAGCACGATGTAGACGCACACCACCGCCGCCAGGATCAGCCACAGCTGGTTGGTCAGCGATTTCTCGAACGCGCCGGATGCGCCCAGGAAGGTCATGGTCACGCCGGCCGGCAGGCCGACTTCCTTGGCAGCCTGGCGGATCGCGCTCACCGCCTGGCCCAGCGAAACGCCGGGCGCAGTGTCGAAGCCCACGGTGGCGGCCGGGTACTGCGCCACGTGGGTGATCTGCAGCGGCGCCAGTTGCTCGCGCACCGTGGCGACTGCCGATAGCGGGGTCGGCGCGCC
This sequence comes from Variovorax sp., assembly GCA_035476655.1. Taxonomy (GTDB): domain Bacteria; phylum Pseudomonadota; class Gammaproteobacteria; order Burkholderiales; family Burkholderiaceae_C; genus Variovorax. The sequence goes on along the minus strand of DATILH010000139.1, from coordinate 14,184 downwards.
GGAGCCGGTCTTCAGGTTCAAGGTGCCCAGGTCCTGCGGCGAGTTGATGGAGTCGGGCATCGCCTCCAGGATCACCCGGTACTGGTTGGTCTCGGTGAAGATGGTCGAGACGATGCGCTGGCCGAAGGCGCTGTAGAGCACGTCGTCGATGGCGCTGGCCGACACCGCCAGGCGCGAGGCGGTGTTGCGGTCGATGTCCACGTAGGCCGACATGCCCTGCGCGCCGGCATCGCTGGTCACGTTGCGCACCTTGTCCGGGGCCGACTGCTGCAGATGGGCGCTGAGCTTCTTCACCCACTCGGTCACGGTGGCGGAATCCACCGCCTCGATCGAGAAGCGGTACTCGGTCGGCCCGGTCTCAGCATCGATGGTCAGGTCCTGCGTGGGCTGCAGGTAGATGCGCACGCCGGCCACGTCGCGCAGCACCGATTCACGCAGGCGCGCCATGGTGGCTTCCTGCGAGGAGAAGCGTGAACGCTTCAGGTTCACCAGCAGGCTGCCGGTGTTGAGCATGGTGTTGTTGGCTGCGTCCACGCCGGTGATCGAGCTCAGGCTCTGCACGGCAGGGTCGGCCAGGATGGTGCGCGCCGCCGCCAGCTGCAACTGCGCCATGCGTTCGTACGAGACCTCCTGCGCGGCCTCGATGCGCACCTGCAGTTGCCCGGTGTCCTGCGTCGGGAACAGGCCCTTCGGGATCACGACATAGAGCAGCACGGTGAGCACCAGGGTGAGCAAGGCGACGATCAGGGTCAGGCCCTGGTGCCGCAGCACCCATTGCAGCCACAGGTCGTAGCGCGCGATCACCGCGTCCATCCATTTCTGCACGCGTCCGGTGATGCCGCGCGTGGGGTGCCGTGCCTCGTCGCTCCTGAGCCAACGCGCGGTCATCATCGGAACCAGGGTGAGCGAGACCACCGCCGAGATCAGGATGGTGATGGCCAGGGTCACCGCGAATTCTCGGAACAGCCGGCCCACCACGTCGCCCATGAACAGGAGCGGAATCAGCACCGCGACCAGCGAGACGGTGAGCGAAATGATGGTGAAGCCGATCTGCGTCGCACCCTTGAGTGCCGCCGCGAACGGCTTCTCGCCGGCCTCGATGTGGCGCGAGATGTTCTCGATCATCACGATGGCGTCGTCCACCACGAAGCCGGTGGCGATGGTCAGCGCCATCAGGCTCAGGTTGTTCAGGCTGTAGCCCATCAGGTACATCAGCCCGCAGGTGCCGATGAGCGAGATCGGCACCGCCAGGCTGGCGATGATGGTGGCGCGCAGGCTGTGCAGGAAGAAGAAGATCACCAGCACCACCATCACCACCGCCAGGACCAGCTCGATCTCCACATGCATGACCGAGGCGCGGATGCCGGTGGTGCGGTCGGACAGCACCTGCACGTCCAGCGTGGGCGGCAGGCTGGCGCGCAGCTCGGGGAGCTGGCGCTTGATCGCATCCACGGTGGAGATCACGTTGGCGCCAGGCTGGCGCTGTACGTTGAGGATGATGGAAGGCGTCAGCCCGCCGCCGGCATTGCCGGCCCAGGCGCCCAGTCGAGTGTTCTCGGCGCTTTGCACCACGCGCGCCACGTCGCTCATGCGCACCGGCGCGCCGTTGCGGTAGGCCACGATCAGGTTCCTGTAGTCCTCCACGGTGACCAGCTGATCGTTGGCATTGATGGTGTAGGAGCGCTTGGGGCCGTCGAAGCTGCCCTTGGCGCTGTTGGCATTGGCCGCGCTGATGGTGGTGCGCAGCACGTCCAACCCGATGCCGTAGGAAGCCAGCGCCTTGGTGTCGGCCTGGATGCGCACGGCCGGCCGTTGTCCGCCCGAGAGCGTGACCAGGCCGACGCCGCTGACCTGGCTGATCTTCTGCGCCAGCCGGGTGTTGACGATGTTCTGCACCTCGGTCAGCGGCATGGTGCGCGAGTTGATCGCCAGCGTCAGCACCGGCGCGTCGGCCGGGTTCACCTTGGCATAGACCGGCGGCGCCGGCAGGTCGGCCGGCAGCAGCGAGCTGCTGGCGTTGATGGCGGCCTGGACTTCCTGCTCGGCCACGTCCAGCGTTTCCGACAGGCCGAACTGCAGGGTGATGACGGAGACGCCGGCCGCGCTGTTGGAGGACATGCGCACCAGGCCCGACATCTGGCCCAGCTGGCGCTCCAGCGGCGCGGTGACGGTGCGGCTCATCACCTCCGGGCTGGCGCCCGGATACAGCGTCTGCACCTGGATGGTCGGGTAGTCGACCTGCGGCAGCGCCGACAGCGGCAGCAGGCGAAAGCCCACCAGCCCCGCCAGCACGATGGCGAGCATCAGGAGGGCGGTGGCGACCGGCCGCTCGATGAAGGGACGCGAAGGCGAAACAGCGCTCACCGCGACTCCCTACTCAGGCCGCTGCTGGCGGCGCTGGCGCTGGCCCTGCTGCGTGCCATCGCCGCGCGCACCCGGGGCCGCGCCTTCGCGAGCGCCCTGGCCGCGCCCGTTGGCGCGCGGGGCGGCCGGCGCATCGGTGGGCAGCTGCACGCGCGAGCCGTCTTTCAGCCGGTCGCCGCCCTCGGTCACCACCCGCTCGCCCGCTTCCAGGCCCTGGGTGATCACCACGTTCTCGATGCTGGCCTCGCCGCGCGTCACATTGCGCATCGACACCGTCTTGTCCTCGTTGATCACGTACACATAGTTGCCGGTGCCGGCGGTGCGCAGCGCGGTGATGGGCACCACCAGCGCGTTCTCGATGCGGCGCAGCTCCAGCTGGACATTGACGAACTGGCTCGGGAACAGGCTGCCGGCGCCGTTGGGGAAGCGGGCCTTGGCCTTGACGGTGCCGGTGGTCACGTCGATCTGGTTGTCCAGCGTTGAGAAGACACCGGTGTCCAGCTTGTTGACCCGCGTGCGGTCGAAGGTCGCCACCGCCAGCTTGGCGCCCTGCGCCAGGCGGGCCTGGATCTCGGGCACGCGGTCCTGCGGGATGGCGAACTGCACGTCGATCGGCGTGATCTGCGTGATGACGGCGATGCCGGTGGTGGCGCCGGCCGAGATGTAGTTGCCGGGGTCCACCGTGCGCAGGCCCACGCGCCCGTCGATCGGCTAGCTCACGCGGGTGTAGTCCAGGTTGAGCTTGGCCGCCGCTTCCTGCGCGCGGTCGGTGGTGACGGTGCCTTCCAGCTGCTTGACCAGCGCCACCTGGGTGTCGACCTCCTGGCGGGCGATCGAGTCCTGGCCCAGCAGCGTGCGAAAGCGCGCCAGGGTGACGCGTGCAGCCTCCAGTTGCGCCTCGTCGCGCGCGCGCACGCCCTGGGCCTGCATCAGCGCCTGCTCGTAGGAGCGCGGGTCGATGCGGGCCAGCACATCGCCCTTCCTGACCATCTGGCCTTCGGCGAACAGCACCTCGGTCATCACGCCCGCGACCTGCGGCCGCACGGTGATGGTGGTGACCGGGGTGACGGTGCCCAAGGCATCGAGCATCACCGGCACGCTGTCCTTGCGCACCAGCGCCTGGCCGACGGTGACCAGCGGGCCGTTGCCGCCTCCGCCACCCGGACCGCGCGCGGCCGCGCCCGGCGGTCGCTGGCCGCCGGGGCCGCCGCGCGCGGCGCCGGTGGCTTCTTCGGCTGGCGGGCGGTTCACCAGGTACCAGGCGCCGCCGACGACACCCGCCAGGCCCAGCAGCGCCACCAGCGCACCCAGCCAGCGCCGCGGCTTGCGGGGCGGAGCATCGGCGCTCATCGGGTGGTCATGCGGGGGCTCGGGCGGGGGGGAATCCATGTCGGTCCTGGTGAAACGGGAAGCGATGCTGCACGCCGGGCACCCGGCGCGCCGCGGGATCGTAGCGCGCAGCCCGGCGCGGAATACGACCGCCAATCTGCTCTTCAGTAAAGCCCGGGTAAAGCGGGCGCTCCCGCGCGGGAGCCGCCTGCCGCACCCGCTGGCTGCATTTGGCGCCGGCAAGCCGCAGTTCGTCGCATCGGGCTCGCGCCCGGCGTGGCACGCCAGCAAAGTCGTGCCCAAGCCCTTCAATCCCTCGCATTCCAGGAGTCCCCGTCATGCTGCTGCAGATCCTCGCGCACACCCCAAAGTGGGTGTTTGCCATCTTCATCGGCCTGCTCCTGCTCGGCGCCCGGCAGCTGCGCGGGGGCCGGGTCGGCCTTCTGCGCATGACGCTGATGCCGCTGGCCATGAGCGCCTTGTCCTTCTACGGCGTGGTCTCGGTCTTCGGCGAGGCGTCGCTGGCGCTGCTGGGCTGGGCCGGCGCGGCCTGCGCGGCGGCCGCGTACATCGTGCGCCGCCCCCTGCCGGCCGGCACTCGCTACGACCCGTCGGCGCGCACCTTCCAGCTCGCCGGCACCGGCGTGCCGCTGGCGCTGATGATGGGCATCTTCTTCACCAAGTACGCGGTGGGCGTGCTTTTGGTGATGCATCCGCAACTGGCCCACCAGGCCGGATTCGCGGCCGGCATCGGCACGCTCTACGGCGCCTTCGCCGGCATCTTCGCGGCGCGTTCACTGCGCCTGTGGAAGCTGGCCATGCGCCGGGACGCTGTTCGCTTTCCGGCCGCCATCCCCGAGTAAATACAAGGAGCCAAGCACCATGAACACCATCACCTCCCGTGAACGCAACCTCGAGCAGCTGGCCGTGCGGCGCGCCCGCGCCAAGCTGGGCTGGGGCCTGCACGCCGGCGTATTCCTGGCCGTGAACACCGGCATGGTGGCCCTCTCGCTCGCCACCGGCCGTCACTGGGCCATCTATCCCTTGCTGGGCTGGGGCCTGGGCCTGGCGATCCATGGCCTGGCGGTTTGGCTGCTGGCACCGGGCAACAACCTGATGGAGCGGCTGGTGGCCCGCGAGCGCGCCGCACTGCAGGCCCGAGATCCGTGGTGATCCCGGCATCGTCCAGAATCGGCGCCATGAGCAAGATCGATTGGCGCGACGTGCTTCGCCACTACCTGCTGGTGGTGGCTTTCTGCTTTGCGATCGCGGCAGTCACCACCACCATCTGGCCGAACAAGAGCTACCTCAACCAGCTGGGCTACTCGCTGTGCATCGGCAGCACGATCTGGGCGGTGATCGAGTTCGGCCGCTTTCCGCTGCGCCGCGCCGACGATCCCGGCGGCTGGCCGCATGGCTGGCGCGGCTTCCTGCTGACGGTGATCGGCATCGTCGTCGGCTACTACGTGGGCACCAGGGTGGGCGACCGCTTCTTCGGTGGCGGCGGCAACCCCGGCTGGATGGAATCGCAGCGCGACCAGCGCGTCTCCATCATGATCACGGTGGCGGCCGGCCTGATCGGCAGCTACTTCTTCTACTCGCGCGGACATCGCGAAGCCCTGGCGGCACGCGTCAACGCCGCCGAGCGCGATGCCTCGGAGGCGCGGCTGAAACTGCTGGAGACGCAGCTCGAGCCGCACATGCTCTTCAACACCCTGGCCAACCTGCGCGCCCTGATCGCCACCGACCCGCCGCGCGCCATCGCCATGCTGGACCGGCTCAACAACTACCTGCGCGCCACCCTGTCGGGCTCGCGCGTGCTGTCGCATCCGCTCGCCGCGGAGTTCGAGCGCCTGGGCGATTACCTGGAGCTGATGGCGGTGCGCATGGGCGCGCGCCTGCGCTACTCGCTGGAGCTGCCGCAGGACGTGCGCGAGCTGGCTGTGCCGCCGCTGATCCTGCAGCCGCTGGTGGAGAACAGCATCCGCCACGGGCTGGAGCCCAAGGTGGAAGGCGGCGAGATCATCGTGCGGGCGCAGCGGCAAGGCGACGGGCAATTGATCATCGAGGTCCGCGATACCGGCGTCGGCATCGACGATTCGCAACTGCCCATCGACCAGAACGGCAGCTTCGGCCTGGCGCATGTGCGCGAGCGCCTGGCCAGCGTCTACGGCGCGCGCGGCGCCCTGAAGCTCGACGCACTGCCAGGCGGCGGCACGCGGGCCGTCCTCCAGATTCCGCTTGATCCATGAAAGCCACTGCACTGATTGCCGAAGACGAGCCGCTGCTGGCGCAGGCCCTGCGTTCCGAATTGCAGGCCGCGTGGCCGGAACTGGAGGTACTTGCCATGGTGGGCGACGGGCGAGCCGCGGTGACGCAAGCCCTGGCAAACCTGCCGCAGGTGCTGTTCCTGGACATCCGCATGCCGGGCCAGGACGGCCTCGCCGCTGCCATGGAACTGGCAGACAGCTGGCCGCTCGAGGCGGCGCCGATGCCACAACTGGTGTTCGTCACCGCCTACGACGAGTACGCGGTGCGCGCCTTCGACGCCCAGGCCATCGACTACGTGCGCAAGCCAGTCCAGCCCGAGCGCCTGCGCAAGACCGTGGCGCGCGTGCAGCAGGCGCTGGCGGCACAAGAGACGGCGAGCCGCGCGCCCGTGGCGCCGGAACAGCTGGAGCAGGCCCTGGCAGACTGGCGCAAGCTCATTGCCGCGGCCGGCGCCACCGCTGCCGCACCCACCTTGCGCTTCATCAACGCCAGCGATGCCGGCGGCAGCACGGTGCGCATGGTGCCGCTGGCGGAGGTGCTGTACTTCGAAGCGGCCGACAAGTACGTGCGGGTGCTCACGGCGCGTCAGGAATACCTGATCCGCACGCCCCTGAAGCAGTTGCTGGCGCAGCTCGACGCGGACGAGTTCTGGCAGGTGCATCGGGCCGTGCTGGTGCGCAGCGACGCGATCGAGTCGGTGCAGCGCGACGAGTTGGGCAAGCTGCATTTGCAATTGCGCGGGCGGCCCGAGAAAATTGCGGTCAGCCGGCTCTACGCGCACTTGTTCCGGGCGATGTAGGCAGACAGCACAAAAGAAAACCGGCCCAAAGGGGCCGGTTTCGTGTTCATGCAGAGGTCTTAGCGCCAGTGGCGATGCCCATGTCCGTGGCCGTTGTGGCGATAGTACTTAGGGCCGCCGCGGTAGTAGCCGCCACCCTGGATGTAAACCGGCGCCGGACGGTAATAGACCGGTGGCGGGCCGTAGTACACCGGGGCCGGCCGGTAGTACACCGGCGGCGGAGGCGCGTAGTACACGGGTGCCGGCGCGTAATACACCGGCGCCGGAGCCACCACCACGCCCGGGACGCCCACATTGACCGACCAGGCCACGCCTGCCGAGGCCGTGGCTGCAGCGCCCAGCGCGCCGGCGGCCAGCAGCGAGGCGGCAGCCCATTTGAAGAAGGAACGATGAAGGGTCATTTGGAATCTCCTTGGGGCCAGCCCCTGAAGGCCGTCCCATGTCGTCATTGAACGCGCGACATGTGAATCCCGTGCACGATGCAAAGTGAAGAACGTTCCAAAAAGTAACCTGGCCCTCGCCCTTCTAAAATCCATCCAATGAATTCTCCTGCCGATAAAGAGCCGGCCAAGCCCAGCAACTTCCTGCGCCACGTCATCGAAAACGATCTCGAGCAGGGCACCTATGCCACGCGCCGCTGGGGCGGATCGCCTGGCGACGCCGCGCATCACACCCAGGGCATGCAGGATCCGGCCCGTGTGCGCCTGCGTTTTCCGCCCGAGCCCAACGGCTATCTGCACCTGGGCCATGCCAAGAGCATCTGGCTGAACTTCAGCCTGGCCGAGCAGTACGGCGGCGTCTGCCACCTGCGTTTCGACGACACCAATCCCGAAAAGGAAGAACAGGAATACGTCGATGCGATCCGCGAGGCGGTGCACTGGATGGGCTACGGCACCTCCATCGCCGACGATCCGGCGCATCCGGGTGCGCCCAACTCGCACCAGTACTTCGCGAGTGATTATTTCGACTTCATGTACCGCGCCGCCGAGTACCTCATTGGCGCCGGCCTGGCCTACGTGGACGAGCAGAGCGCCGATGAGATGCGCTTCAACCGCGGCGACTTCAACACGCCCGGCACGCCCAGCCCATTCCGCAGCCGCACGCCCGACGAGAACCTGGCCCGCTTTCGCGAGATGCGTGACGGCAAGCTGGCCGACGGCGCCGCCGTGCTGCGCGCCAGGATCGATCTGGCCAGCCCCAACATCAACCTGCGCGACCCGGCTCTCTACCGCATCCGCCGCGCCACGCACCACAACACCGGCGACAAGTGGTGCATCTATCCGATGTACACCTTCGCGCATCCGATCGAGGATGCGCTGGAGCAGATCACGCACAGCGTCTGCACGCTGGAGTTCGAAGACCAGCGCCCCTTCTACGACTGGCTGCTGGACCGCCTGGCCGAAGGCGGCCTGATCGCCAGCCCGCATCCGCGCCAGTATGAATTCGCGCGGCTCAACGTCACGCATGTGGTGACCAGCAAGCGCAAGCTGCGCCAACTGGTGGAAGACGGCCATGTGGACGGCTGGGACGACCCGCGCATGCCCACGCTGGCCGGCCTCAAGCGGCGCGGCTACACGCCCGATGCGCTCAAGCTCTTTTGCGAGCGCTCCGGCGTCACCAAGGTCGGCGGCTGGATCGACTACGCCAGCCTCGAAGCCGCCCTGCGCGACACCCTGGACCCGATCGCGCCGCGCGCCATGGCGGTGCTGGACCCGGTCAAGCTGGTGATCAGCAACTGGGCCGAGTTGATGGGCGGTGACAACGTGCTCGACGCCTGCACGGCGCCGGTGCATCCGCACCACCCCGACATGGGAACGCGCCGCTTCACGCTGGGCCGCGAGGTCTGGATCGAGCGCACCGACTACGAGGACGTGCAGCCCAAGGGCTTCTTTCGCCTCTTCCCCGGCAACAAGGTGCGGCTGAAGTACGGCCATGTGATCGAGTGCACCGGCGGCACGCGCGATGCGAGGGGCAAGCTGATCGAAGTGCAGGCCAGGCTGGTGCCCGACACCAAGAGTGGCACGCCGGGCGCCGATGCCATCAAGGTCAAGGGCAACATCACCTGGGTGACCGTGGCCGATGCGATACAGGTCGAGGTGCGGCTGTACGAGCGGCTTTTCGCCGCGGCGAATCCGGGCAGCGGCGAGCTCGTGCATGAACTCAATCCCGACAGCCTGCAGGTCTGCCCGGCCTACGTCGAGCCTTCGCAGGCCGACGTGCACGACGGCCTGCCCTTCCAGTTCGAGCGCCATGGCTACTTCGTGCTGGACCCCAAGGGCAACGCCGAAGGCCGGCCGGTGTTCAACCGCGCGGCGGGCATGCGCGACAGTTGGGGCAAGTAGGCATGCTTTCTGGCGAACGCGCCTAAACTCGAGGCATGCGTCCCTCCGAAGCCCTTGCATTGCACCGTTCGCGCATCCGCGACATTGCGCTACGCCACCGAGTGCGCAACGTGCGCGTGTTCGGCTCGGCGTTGCGCGGAGATGACGGGCCGGAAAGCGATCTTGACTTGCTTGTAGACCCCACGGCGCAAACGACCCTGATGGACATTGGCGCCATTCGATACGAGTTGAAGGATCTTCTTGGCATCGAGGTCGATGTGCTCACGCCGGAAGGGCTGCCGGCCAGGATTCGCAGCCAGGTGTTGTCCGACGCTGTGCCGGTATGAGTCGAAGCGATCCGCGGCGCGTGGCGGACTATCTTCAGCACATCCTGGACGCCATCGAGAACATCCAGAACTACACCGCCGGCGCAACGCTTGAAAGCTACCGTAGCGATCGCAAGACCCAAGATGCCGTCGTGCGCAATCTGGAGGTAATCGGCGAGGCCAGCAACAACGTGGTGAAGCACCACCCAGAATTCGCGGCAACACACGCTGAGGTTCCTTGGCGCTTCGCTTATGAAATGCGAAATGCCTTGTCGCACGGATATTTTTCGGTTGACCAGACGATCGTCTGGCAAACCATCCAAAACGATCTGCCTTCACTTCAGGCCAAGGTCGCCGACCTTCTGAAAGTCTGAGGCTCAGGCTCTCGCGTCCTTCCAATGTCTGATCAGCCTCTGAATATTCATCGCCGCTCTCTGCTGGTCGCCGGCGCTGGCCTTCTCGCGGCGGCTTCCTTGGATCTTCGCGCCAGGACCGTCGATGACGGCGCCGATGCCTGGCCGCACGCGTCCCAGGTGCCCGGCGGCATCGCCCGCCTCTCGCTCGGGCCCGCGCCCGAGCGGCCGATGGCGCAGGCCGGCGAGATTCCCCTGCTCGTGGTGGGCGACGCCATCGAATGGACGGCGCTGGTCGGCATTCCGCTGGCGGCCACGCCGGGCGAGCGCAGCATCGAGGTGCGCACCGGCCCCGGCCGCGCTGCACGCCGGCTGAGCTACCAGGTGGCAGCCAAGAAATACAGCGAACAGCGCCTCAAGGTGGCGCCGCGCACGGTGGACCTGTCGCCGGAAGACGAGGCTCGCTGGCAGCGCGAGCGCACTCACCTGGCCGGCGTGGTCGCCACCTTCAGCGAGCCCCTTCTGCAAACCCTTGCGCTGAAGATGCGCGTGCCGGTGGCGGGGCGTCGCTCCAGCTCCTTCGGCCTGCGCCGCATCTTCAACGGCCAGGCGCGCAATCCGCACAGCGGCATGGACATCGCCGCGGCGACCGGCACACCGGTGGTGGCGCCGCTGACGGCCAAGGTGATCGATACCGGCGACTACTTCTTCAACGGCAATACCGTCTGGCTCGACCACGGCGGCGGCCTGCTCAGCATGTACTGCCACCTGAGCGCCATCGATGTGAAGACAGGCGACATGCTGCGTGCCGGCGATGCGCTGGGCGCAGTGGGCGCCACCGGTCGCGCGACCGGGCCGCACCTGCATTGGTCGGTGAGCCTGAACCGGGCGATGGTGGACCCGGCGCTGTTCATCCCAGCAGGCTAGATCGGCCGCGTCAGGTACACCGCCTCGCGCCCCACGATCGGCCGGCGAGCCGGCATCAGGATGGTGCAGTCCTCGCAGGGCGCGCGGATCTCGTCCTTGCCGTCGGTGGCGATCAGCTCGCCCTTGGCAAAGACTTCGAAGCCGACCAGCGGCCGCACGAAGCGGAACTCGGGCGTCCTGATCATGCAGGTCTGCACCAGCTCGTAGCGGCGCTGCGGCGTGGCAGCAGGCAGTTCGGCCGGATCGCGCTCGATCAGGCCGAAATGCGCCAGGAAGTCCAGGCTGACCTGCACCGCCATGTCGGCCGAGGACTGGAGGAAGTGCTGGCCGCATTCCACCACCAGCGCCGCGCCAGCCGTGCCCGCCTCCTCGCCATGGCGCCCGTGCTGGATCAACGGCGTGCCCGAGCCCAGGCCCTTGGGCATCACCAGGTGGATGCAAGGCCGGCCAATGGCCAGCGCCACCGCAGCATTGCGCTCGAAGGCCGGATAGACCCAGAAGGGATCGACCGGCTGGCTGGTCGAGTGGATGTCCAGGATGTGGTCGGCCGCGCGCACCACCGGCCGCAGTTCACGGGCGCGGCGCAGTTCGGGGCTGTCCTCCGGGCCGTCCAGCCATTCGTCGGACCAGACGCGGTTGAGGTTGTGAACCAGTTGCCGGCTCTCGTGCGGCGCACTGGCATCGAAGGCGTTGTAGGCCTCCACATGGGCAAAGCTGATGGTGAGGGTGCCGATCTTGGGCCGGACGCCGGCATCGAGCAGGTGCGTGGCGGCCACCATGCCGCAGATCTCGTTGCCGTGCGTCAGGGCGTTGACCAGCACGTGCGGGCCCGGCCGGCCGGATTCGAAGCGGTGGACGTAGGCAATACCGACATTGCCCTCCCCATACGCGCAGATGTCGCGGGGCAGCACTTCGAGGGGCGGCAGGGCTTCTGTCAGGGGCGGATTCATCGGCCCAGCCTACCAGAGAGCCGTCCGGGACGCCCTTCCGTCGCCGCCGCGCCAAGAATCGGCCAAATGTGTCAACTTCGTCACAGAAAGACGTACACTCCGCCGACCTACAACTTTTGGTTACACGCCGTATGGGCTGGATCACCGCCTTGTTGGGGACCCTCTTTCTGCTGGCTTCCTACCAGCTGCCGGAGGAAAGCCTGCCCGCCGCCGTGGCGACGGCGCTGCGGCCCGTGGCCTGGCTGGCGCTGGCACTGGGCTTGATCTTTGTTGCCATCCAGCGTCTGACCCGCCCTCCTGCGATACACCGGGGCTCGGCAGCCGCGGAGGACGACGAGGCGCAGCCGGGCGTGACACGGCCCTCTGTGCTGCAGGCGCTGGGCGTGACCCGGGGCGGAGCCACCGAAGTGGAGCCACGCTTCGTCGACACCATCGCGGTTCATCCATCCGAGGCCGCCGGCGAGGAAGAAATCGACGATGACGACGGCCTGACCGTGCGCGAGAGGCACTGGAGCTCGCGCGTGCTGGCCCAGATGGACTGGCGCAATTTCGAATCGTTGTGCCGGGCCTTCTTCGCCCAGGCCGGCTTTGCCACCAGTGCACAGGGGCACGGCGCGGACGGCGGCGTCGACATCTGGGTGCAGTCGCGCCACATGCCCGAGCCGCGCATCGTGCGCTGCCGGCATTGGGAAGGCCAGCCGGTGCAGATGAAGGAGTTGCGCGACTTCCTCGGGGTGATGAGCGCCCAGGGCCTGGAGCACGGCACTTATGTCACCAGTTCAAGCTTCACGCCCGAGGCCAGCGAGTTCGCCAAGGCCAACGGCATCCAAATGCAGGACGGCGCGCAACTCCTGAAGCTGATCTCGCATCGCACGCCGGAGCAGCAGAGCGCGCTGCTGGCCATCGCCTACGGCGCGGAGACGGACGCACGCTGATTCGGCCTTGCATGTGGCGGGGCCGCTAAAGTCGGCCGCATGTCGATCCACTACGCCTACCTCGCCGTCGCCATCGTCACCGAGGTGATCGCCACCAGTTGCCTGAAAGCCTCCGACAGCTTCACCCGGCTGTGGCCCAGCCTGGCCACGGTGCTCGGCTATGCGGTGTCCTTCTACTTCCTGTCGCTGACGCTGCGGGTGATTCCCACCGGCATCGCCTACGCCATCTGGTCGGCGGTCGGGATCGTGCTCATCTCGCTGGTGGCCTGGCTGTGGTTCGGCCAGTCGCTGGACGGGCCGGCCATCGCCGGCATGGCGCTGATCATTGCCGGCGTTCTCGTGATCAACCTGTTTTCAAAGTCCGTGAGCCACTGAGGCAATGGCTCACTCGGCCGCCTGCGCCGCACCACCACGCTGCTTGGTCTTGCGTGCCGCCTTCTTCGCCTGGCGCTGGGCCTCCTTCTCTTCGCCCTCTGTCAGCCATTGGGCAAACTCCTCGGGCGTCTCCAGGGTGACGCGGCCGATGTTGCCGGCGCGAAACTCGGTCATCACGATCTCGGCCGCCTTCTGCAGATTGACGCGGCCCTTGCCCAGCAGCGCGCCGCGCTTGCGGCCGATGGCGTCCAGCACCTCCTCGTCGCGCAGTTCGGCAATGGGCGCGTCCAGCTTGAAGCGGGCCTGCACCTCGCTCGCATAGTGGCGGCGCAGGTAGTCGAGCAATTCCAGCGCGACCTCCTCCTCGTCGTAGGCATTGCGGCCCACGGCGCCGCTGGCCGCCAGGTTGTAGCCGCTCTTGTCCACGATGATGCGCGGCCACAGCATGCCCGGCGTGTCCCACAGGTAGAAGTCGTCGGCCAGGGTGATGCGCTGCTCCAGCTTGGTGACGCCGGCCTCGTCGCCGGTCTTGGCCTTGCGCTCGCCGCGCAGGGTGTTGATCAGGGTGGACTTGCCCACGTTGGGCACGCCGCAGATCAGCACGCGCATCGGCTTGGCCATGCCGCCGCGGTTCGGCGCGAGTTCATGGCAGCCCTTGACCAACTGCTGCGCCGGTGCGCGCTCGCTGGCGTCCAAGGCGATGGCTCGCGTCTCGGGCTGCGCGTTGAAGTACGCCAGCCATTGAGTGGTGACCGCGGGGTCGGCCAGGTCCTGCTTGTTGAGCACCTTGAGCCGCGGCTTGTGACCGGTGAGCGCATGCAGCATCGGGTTGGAACTGGAGCCGGGCAGCCGCGCGTCGAGCAGCTCGATCACCACGTCGATGTCGACGATTCGCTCGGCGATCGCTTTCTTGGTCACGTTCATGTGACCGGGGAACCATTGAATGGGCATCGTGAAACTCAGGCGCTGGCTTGCGCCGCCTTGGCGCCCTGGTAGGCGCTGTACAGGCGCTGGAACACCGGGCCGGGCTTGCCGCTGCCGATGGGCTGGCCATCGAGCTGCACCACCGCCAGCACCTCCTTGCTGGCCGAGCTGATCATCAGCTCGTCGGCGCCGTGCACCTGCCCCGCACTGATCGGCTGCAGGGCGAAGGGGATGCCCTCCTGCTCGCACAGCTCGCGGATGAGCTCGTAGCGGATGCCTTCCAGCACATGCTCGCTCTTGGGCACGCCGT
>DATILH010000138.1:0-25634 GCA_035476655.1 Variovorax sp. | reverse complement strand
CATCGCCTTGTGCTCCTCGCTCAGCGTCAACGCTGCTCGTCCAGTCCGTCGTGCCATGCCAGCCTCCAAAAGGAATCGCTGGGCAGGCATGATCGCACATGATCACATTTACGTAAATGTTTTAACGGAACGATGTACTAGGTCGGGATGCGCACCGGCAAATGCCGGAAGCCGCGCACGAAAGGCGAGCGCACATGCACCGGCTCGCCCACCACTTCGATGACCGGGAAGCGCTTGAGGATCTCCTCCCACAAGATGCGCAACTGCAGTTCGGCCAGCCGGTTGCCCACGCAGCGGTGGATTCCGAAGCCGAAGGACAGGTGCTGGCGCGCACGCGGACGGTCGATGAGAAACAAGTCGGCATCGGGAATGACGCTGTCGTCGCGGTTGCCGGAGAAGTACCACATCACGACCTTGTCACCTTTGCGGATCTGCTTGCCGCCCAACTCGATGTCGGCCAGCGCGGTGCGCCGCATGTGGGCCAGCGGCGTCTGCCAGCGCACGATCTCCGACACCATGTTCTCGATCAGCGCGGGGTTGGCGCGCAGCTTGTCCCATTGCGCCGGATTACGGTGCAAGGCCAGCAGCCCGCCGGTCATGGAATTGCGGGTGGTGTCGTTGCCCCCTACGATCAGCAGCACCAGGTTGCCCAGGAATTCCTCCGGGCCCATGTTGCGCGTGGCCTCGCCATGCGCCAGCATCGAGACCAGGTCCTGGTCAACTCGATCGACACCCTTTCCACCCAGTCGAAGCTCGTGCCGCGAGGCAGGCCGTCCAGCACGCGGCAGGTGCGCTCGCGGATGAGGTGCTGGAAGTTCGCCAGGTTGGCCGGCGCGACGATCGGGCTCACCGCCTTGCGCTGCACGTCGTGCTTGGGCGGGTCCATCGCGATGAACATCGGCAGGGCTTGGCCCGGCGGATTGTTGACGATGGTGATGTTGGGCTCGGATGAGAACACCGCGTGGTTGGTGTCCACCGCCATGATGTTCCTCGTGCCGCGTGACGGACCAGTGGGGCCCGTAGACCGGGCTGTCGAAGAAGTGGACCGGGTCGTCGCGGCGCAGGCGCGCGAAGTAGTGCGCGGCCGTGTCGTTCTCGAAGTAGTCCGGATTGCTCGGATCGATCTGCCTGACGGGCATGCGCCAGGCCTCTTCGTGCGCGGCCGCCTGACGGTCGGCCCAGGTCATCGTCATGGTGTTTTCCTCCGGTCTCAGTGCTGGCCCAGCGGCAGGCCGACTTCCAGCCCGTCGAGCGCAGGCGTGATCTGGATCTGGCAGGCCAGGCGCGAGTTGCCCTGGCGGCAGTCGGTGAATTCGAGCATGCCGTCTTCGCGCTCGTCGACGGCACCGAGTTGCTCGGCCCAGGGCGCATCGATGTAGACGTGGCAAGTGCCGCAGGCGCACTGGCCGCCGCAATCGCCGTCGATGCCCGGCACGCTGTTGTCGACGGCCGCGCGCATCAGGGAGAGGCCCTCCTGCGCCTGTGCCGTGCGGCGCGTGCCGTCGTGGCTGATGAAGTGGATCGATGGCATCGGTGTATCTCCTCCTTGTCGTCTTCTAGGCCGTGAACTCGATCACGCTGCGGGCGATGCCGCCGCGCTGCAGGGCGGCAAATCCTTCGTTGACCTGCTCCAGCTTCAGCCGGCTGGAGATCAACCGCTCGAGCTGCAGGCGCCCTTGCAGGTGGAAATCGATCAGGCGCGGGATGTCGACCCGAAAATGGTTGGAGCCCATCAGCGAGCCCTGGATGCGCTTCTCGCGCAGGAAGTCGAAGCCGTGCAGTTCGACCTTCACGCCCACTGGGATCATGCCGACGATGGTGGCCGTGCCGCCCGGGCGCAGCATGCGGAACGCGTCCTCGGTGGTCTGCTTCAGGCCCACGCACTCGATGGCATGGTGCACGCCGCCTTGGGTCATCTCGACCACCTTGCCGACCATGTCCGCATCGCCCGCGTCGACGCCGTCGGTGGCGCCGAAGAGCTTGGCCATCTCGAGCTTCGATGGGTCCTTGTCGACCGCGATGATGCGGCCGGCGCCCGCCAGGCGCGCGGCGCTGACGGTGGACAGCCCCACGCCGCCGCAGCCGATCACCGCCACGGTCGAGCCCGGCTCGACGCGCGCGCTGTGGGTCACGCAGCCGTAGCCGGTGAGCACGCCGCAGCCCAGCAGCGCCGCCAGGTCCATCGGCATGTCTTGGCGCACCTTCACCACCGCGTTCTCGTGCACCAGCATCTGCTCGGCGAAGGCCGACAGGTTGAGGAACTGGTTGAGGTGCTCGCCCTTCCAGCGCAGCCGCCTCGCGGCGCCCGGCGGCATCTTCACGGCCGTGTTGCTGCACAGGACCTGGCGGCCGGTGGTGCAGTAGTCGCAGTGCCCGCAGAACACCGACAGGCAGGTGACCACATGGTCGCCGGGCTTGACGTGCGTGACGTCTTCGCCGACGGCCTCGACCACGCCGGCAGCCTCGTGGCCGAGGATCGCGGGCACCGGCGTCGGGTACTTGCCTTCGATGAAATGCAGGTCGCTGTGACACAGGCCCGCCACGCGGGTGCGCACCAGCACCTCGCGGCGCTGCGGTTTCTCGATCTGGACGTCTTCCAGCGTCATGGGCTGGCCGACGCCGTGGAATATGGCGGCTTTCATGGGGTTGTCTCCTCCTTGGGTTTTCTTTGGTGTGAGGCGGGCTTGGCGGCGGGTCAGGGCGCGGGGTCGGGCAGATCGCGCCGCTCGAGGCTGGCCATGACGGTGGCCGTCATCCATTCGCCCAGGGCCGGGCTGGCCAGATTGAGCGGTTCCGGCTTGTGCAGCACCGCGTTGTTGATGTAGCCCATGAAGATCTGGAGGCTGATCTCCAGATGGCGCGCCACGCGCGGCCGCTCCGCCGCGGGGTAGTGCGGCACCACGCAGGCGCGGTAGAGATCGATCAGCCACATGCCCAGGGCACGGGTGGGCTGCCAGCCCTCGATGTTGTAGGCCGTGTGCTGCATCACGGTGCGCATCAGGCCTTCGTGGCGGCGCGCGATGTCGATGAAGTGCTCGACGCAGCGACGCACGGCGGCTTCAGGGTCGGGCACTTCCGGGCGGCACGGCACCAGCTGCTCGCGGCTGCGCGCCTGCACCTCTTCGAACACGCTGTCGAGCAGGAAGCGGAAGTACGCCTCCTTGTCGCGGAAGCTGAAATAGAAGGTGCCGACCGAGCAGCCCGCCAGCTTGGCAATCTGGGCGATCGAGACCTGGTCGAATCCACCGTCCTGCAACAGGGCCGTGCCGGCGCGCAGCAGGTTCTCGCGGGTGCGCATGGCGCGCGCCTGCTTGAGGGGGAGCGCTGCCGGCTCGCTCGGCTTGCGCAGGGAAGGAGCAGATCTGGCCACGGATGCAATTCATGAATCTGAATTCGGATTCAGTATGCGATCCCGGAGTCAGGATGCGACATAGGGAATTGCCCTTGGCCCGCCGGGCGCGGTGCGTCAGCGCCTCAAGCCACCTGCTCGGCGATCAGCACCGCAAAGAAGCCCAGCGCGGCCAGCAAGGTCCACTTGAGGACGATCCAGCCGAAGCGCCGGTACTTGATCTGCCCGGTGCCGGCATAGAAGGCGAAGGACACGCCGGCCACCAGCAGCAACAGCAGGATGGCCCAGCGAAAGACCAGCATGGCTTGCGGCGGGCGCCTACCAGGCGCGCGCCACTTCGGCAAAGCCGCGCGGCGCGTCGGATTCCTTGTCGAAGGTCACGATCTGGTAGGCATCGCGCTGCGACAGCAGTTCGCGCAGCAGCTTGTTGTTGAGCGCATGGCCTGAGCGGAAGGCGGTGTAGGCGGCCAGCAGCGGCTTGCCGATGATGTAGAGGTCGCCGATGGCGTCCAGGATCTTGTGCTTGACGAACTCGTCGTCGTAGCGCAGGCCATCGGTGTTGAGCACCTTGGTGTCGTCCATCACGATGGCGTTGTCCAGGCCACCGCCCAGGGCCAGGCCCTTGGAGCGCATGTACTCGACTTCCTTGGTAAAGCCGAAGGTGCGAGCGCGTGCGATATCACGACTGTAGGAGCCGCTGCCCATGTCGAACTCCACGCGCTGGCCAGTGGAGTTGACCACGCGGTGGTCGAAGTCGATCTCGAAAGCCAGCTTGAAGCCGTGATAGGGCTCCAGCCGCGCCCACTTCTCGTTTGCGCCCTCGCCTTCGCGCACTTCCACCGGCTTCGTGACCTTGATGAAGCGGCGCGGCGACTTCTGCTGAACGATGCCGGCGCTTTGCAGCAGGAAGACGAAGGACGATGCCGACCCATCGAGGATCGGCACCTCGTCGGCCGTGATGTCGATGTACAGGTTGTCGATACCCAGGCCCGAGCAGGCCGACATGATGTGCTCGACCGTCTGCACCTTGGCGCCGCCACGAGAAATGGTGGATGCGAGGCGCGTATCGGTGACGAACTCGGCCTCCATCGGGATCTCGACAGGCTCGGGCAGGTCGACCCGGCGAAAGATGATGCCGGTGTCCGGCGGCGCGGGACGCAGCGTGAGTTCCACGCGTTGCCCGCTGTGGAGCCCCACGCCCACGGCGCGGCTGATCGATTTGAGGGTTCGCTGTTGCAACACGGAGGTGATTTTAGAAGGGCGAGCCATGCGCCGCAGCGCATGCCTCGCTATCACCTCCATAGCCGTCACTTCGAAGGCCCTTTTCAGTCCGCCTGGCGGCGCAGGAAAGCCGGGATCTCGAAGTCGTCCATGCCGCCCGAGGACAGCGCGTCGACCTTCGCCGCGGCCATCGTGCGGTTGGTGCGCCAGACGCTGGGCACCGACATGCCGTCGTAGTTGGGCTGGTGCCCACCGCCGGCGGCGCCCGCGCCCAGGGTGGGCACGTTGAAGGGCACGTTGTCGGTGCCGGTGCGGATCACTTCCAGCTGCGGCGCACGGACCGCCGCGCGCGACAAGCCGGTGGCGACCACGGTCACGCGCATCTCGTCGCCCAGGCGCTCGTCGTAGGCGGCGCCGTAGATCACGTGCGCGTCCGGCGAGGCATAGGCGCGGATGGTGTTCATCGCCAGCTTGGATTCACTCAGCTTGAGCGAAGCCTTCGAGGCGGTGACCAGCACCAGCACGCCCTTGGCGCCCGACAGGTCGATGCCTTCGAGCAGCGGGCAGGCCACAGCCTGCTCGGCTGCGATGCGGGCGCGGTCCGGGCCGCTGGCCGCGGCCGTGCCCATCATGGCCTTGCCGGGCTCGCCCATCACGGTGCGCACGTCTTCGAAGTCGACGTTCACGCCGCCGTACTCGTTGATGATCTCCGAGATGCCGCCCACGGCGTTCTTCAGCACGTCGTTGGCATGGGCGAAGGCTTCCTCCTGGGTCACTTCGTCGCCCAGCACGTCGAGCAGTTTCTCGTTGAGCACCACGATCAGCGAATCGACATTGGCTTCCAGCTCGGCCAGGCCCTGCTCCGCGTTGGTCATGCGGCGCCCGCCTTCCCAGTCGAAGGGCTTGGTCACCACGCCCACCGTGAGGATGCCCATTTCCTTGGCCACGCGCGCGATCACCGGCGCAGCGCCGGTGCCGGTGCCGCCACCCATGCCGGCGGTGATGAAGAGCATGTGCGCACCGTCGATGGCGGTGCGGATCTCGTCCACCGCGGCCTCGGCCGCATCGCGGCCCTTGGCCGGCTTGCTGCCGGCGCCCAGGCCGCTGGTGCCCAGCTGGATCACCTTGTGCGCGTTGCTTCGCGTCAGTGCCTGCGCGTCGGTGTTGGCGCAGACGAACTGCACACCCTGCACGCCGTGCTCCATCATGTGGGCGACCGCGTTGCCGCCGCCGCCGCCGACACCGATCACCTTGATCTGCGTGCCTTGGTTGAATTCTTCGACTTCGATCATTTCGATGGACATCTTTAACTCCTTGAAATTTGCAGTTGCCTGTTGTCTTGACTGAATGCTTGTTCTTGTTCGGTCAGCTTCTCTCTAGGAAGGCGGGCCTGTGCGCCGCCATCGCTCGTTGAAGTGCCGCGGCGGGCTGCCGCGCGCGAGCCAGAGCAGGTATTGGGTGGGATGGAACATCGTTTAGAAGTTCCCCACGATGAAGTCCTTGAAGCGGCCGAAGGCGGTCTTCACCGAGCCGCTCTTCTGCGCCACCTTGTAGCCGCGCAGGCGGGCAAAGCGGGCCTCTTCCAGCAGGCCCATCACCGTGGCGGCACGCGGCTGCGCCACCATGTCCGAGAGGGCGCTCGAATACTTGGGGATGCCGCGGCGCACGGGCTTGAGGAAGATGTCCTCGCCCAGTTCGATCATGCCGGGCATCACGGCGCTACCGCCGGTGAGCACGATGCCCGAAGACAGCACTTCCTCGTAGCCCGACTCGCGCACCACCTGTTGCACGAGCGAGAAGATCTCTTCCACGCGCGGCTCGATCACACCGGCCAGCGCCTGCTTGGAAAGCAGGCGCGGCCCGCGGTCGCCCAGTCCCGGCACTTCGACCTGGGTGTCGGGGTCCGCCAGCAGTTGCTTGGCATAGCCGTTCTCGACCTTGATGTCCTCGGCGTCCTTGGTCGGCGTGCGCAGCGCCATCGCGATGTCGCTGGTGATCAGGTCGCCGGCGATCGGGATCACCGCGGTGTGGCGGATCGCTCCGTTGGTGAAGATCGCCACGTCGGTGGTGCCGGCGCCGATGTCCACCAGGCACACGCCCAGTTCGCGCTCATC
Source organism: Variovorax sp. (assembly GCA_035476655.1). Lineage (GTDB taxonomy): Bacteria > Pseudomonadota > Gammaproteobacteria > Burkholderiales > Burkholderiaceae_C > Variovorax. The sequence goes on along the minus strand of DATILH010000138.1, from coordinate 18,950 downwards.
CTCGGTCAGCACCGCCTGGCTGGAGGCCAGCGGATTGAGCATCAGCTGGTCCACTTCCAGCCCGCAGCGGCGCACGCACTTGATGATGTTCTCGGCCGCGCTCTGCGCGCCGGTCACGATGTGCACCTTGGCCTCCAGGCGCATGCCGCTCATGCCGATCGGCTCCTTCACGTCCTGGCCGTCGATCACGAATTCCTGCGGCTCCACCAGCAAGAGGCGCTGGTCGCTCGAGATGTTGATGGCGCGTGCGGTCTCCACCACGCGCGCCACGTCGGCCGGGGTGACTTCCTTGTCCTTCACCGCCACCATGCCGCTGGAGTTGATGCCGCGGATGTGGCTGCCGGTGATGCCGGTGTAGACGCGGCTGATCTTGCAGTCGGCCATCAGCTCGGCCTCTTTCAGCGCCTGCTGGATGCTCTGCACGGTGGCGTCGATGTTCACCACCACGCCGCGCTTGAGGCCGTTGCTGGGCGCAACGCCCAGGCCCGCAAGCTTGAGTTCGCCGTTGGGCAGCACCTCGGCCACCACCGCCATCACCTTGGCAGTGCCGATGTCGAGACCGACGACCAGGTCTTTGTAGTCTTTGGGCATGAATGAGATGTCCTCGTTTCTTCGCTATTTCTTCTTGGGGTCGGTGGCAACGACCGTGGTGACGCCGCGCATCCGCAGGGCATACGCGTCCTTGTGTCGCAGATCGGCACCCTCGACCGATTCCAGCGTGCGTCCGTATTGGCCGGCGACCTGCCGCACCGAAGTCAGGAAGCGCTGGGTACGCGCCGCCACCTCCTCGGCCTGGCCGCGGCCCAGTTCGATCACCGCGCCGGTGTCCAGCCTGGCTTCCCAGCTGCCGCGCGCGGACAGCGAAAGCTCGTCGACGACCAGGTCGTAGGGCGTGAACAGCGGCGCCAGCACCTGGTACATGCCCAGCACCTGCCCGGCATGCTCGAGCGGGCCCGACAGGCGCGGCAGCGGCTGATCGATCTCTGCCACGTTGGCCTCGAACACTTCGCCGAAACCGTTGATGAGCCGCGATTGCGACTCGTCGCCCCAGAAGGCCACCGGCAGGTGCTCAGTCAAGGTGGCGCGCAGCTTGTTCGGGAATTCGCGCCGCACCACGGCCTTGCGCACCCAGGGCACCGACTCGAAGGCGGCGCGCGCCTTGCCCAGGTCCACGGTGAAGAAGTTGCCCGCCAGGCGTGGCGCGACGTTGGCCCGCAGGGTCACGGCATTGGTATGGGTAAGGTCGCCGTCCACCTTGATGGCGGACAGCGGGAAGAAGGGTTGGCGCAGCACCCACCAGGCGCTCGCCGCCAGCAGCATGAAGCCGCACAACGCGAACAGGAGCGTTGCCACGATGTTCATGAGCTTGACGTCGAAAGGCACGGGGATGCTGTCGGCCATGGTCAGGACGTTTCCTCTGCGGGCTTGGTGGCGTCCAGGGTCGCGGCCGCCAGCACCTTGAGGCACAGGTCCTCGTAGCTGATGCCCGCCGCGCGCGCCGACATCGGCACCAGCGAGTGGCTGGTCATGCCGGGCGAGGTGTTCATCTCCAGAAGGAAGGGCTTGTTGTCGCTGGCACGGATCATCAGGTCCGCGCGGCCCCAGCCCCGGCAGCCCAGAGTGCGGTAGGCGGCCAGCGACAGGTGCTGGATCTCGCTTTCCAGCTCGGGCGGCAGGCCGCTCGGGCAGTGGTACTTCACGTCGTCGGTGAAGTACTTGTTCTGGTAGTCGTAGGCGCCGTCGGGCGCGGCGATGCGCACCACCGGCAGCGCCTGCGCGTACTGGCCGCTGCCGAGCACGGCGCAGGTGACTTCCTGGCCTTCGATGAATTCCTCGCAGAGCACGTCGGCGTCGTAGCGGGCGGCGAGCTTCACCGCTTCCTGCATCTCCGAGTAGCCCTTGACCTTGGTGACGCCGATGGAGGAGCCCTCGCGCGGCGGCTTCACGATCAGCGGCAGGCCCAGCACGTCGGGCACGGCGCGCACCTGCTCCGGGCTCTGCTGGTCGAAGGCCAGGCGCGCATAGTGCGGCGTGGCCAGGCCGTCGGCCACCCAGACGCGCTTGGTCATGACCTTGTCCATGGCGACGGCCGAGGCCATCACGCCGGAGCCGGTGTAGGGAAGGCCCAGCAGTTCCAGCGCGCCTTGCACCGTGCCGTCCTCGCCGTGGCGACCATGCAGCGCGATGAAGCAGCGCGCGAAGCCCTGGCGCTTGAGTTCCACCAGGTCCTGCTGCGCCGGATCGAAGGCATGGGCGTCGACGCCGCGCGATTGCAGCGCGCCCAGCACGCCGGTGCCGGACATGATCGACACGTCGCGCTCGGCCGAACTGCCGCCCATCAGGACAGCCACCTTGCCGAATTGCGTATTGAGACCGGTACTCACGACTTCACTCCCTTTGCGCCGGCGGCGCTACCGATTTCCACCACCTTGGCGGGCACGGAGCCGATCGAGCCCGCGCCCATGCAGATCACCACGTCGCCATCGCGTCCGTTGTCCAGGATGGCCTGGGGCATGTCGGCGATGTCGTCGACGAAGACCGGTTCGACCTTGCCGGCCACGCGCAGCGCGCGCGCCAACGAGCGACCGTCGGCCGCCACGATCGGCGCTTCGCCGGCCGCATAGACCTCGCCCAGCAGCACCGCGTCGGCTTGGCCGATCACCTTGACGAAGTCCTCGAAGCAGTCGCGCGTGCGGGTGTAGCGGTGCGGCTGGAAGGCCAGCACCAGGCGCCGGCCCGGGAAGGCGCCGCGCGCCGCCGCGATGGTGGCCGCCATCTCCACCGGGTGGTGGCCGTAGTCGTCGATCACGCTGATGGCGCCGCCCTTGGACAGCGCCACGTCGCCGTAGCGCTGGAAGCGCCGGCCCACGCCCTTGAAGTCGGCCAGGCCGCGCTGCACCGCCTCGTCGGGAATGCTCAGTTCCACCGCCATGGCGATGACCGACAGCGCATTGAGCACGTTGTGCTCGCCTGGCAGGTTCAGGGTGATGGGCAGGTCGGGCAAGACCACGCCGTTGCGCCGCTGCACGGTGAAATGCATCTGAGCGCCATCGGCACGCACATTCACCGCCCGCACCTGCGCTTCCTCGTTGAAGCCGTAGCTGGTGACCGGGCAGGACACCTGCGGCACGATCTCGCGCACCGCCGCATCGTCGGTGCACAGGATGGCCACGCCGTAGAAAGGCATGCGATGCAGGAAGTCGACGAAGGCACCCTTGAGCCGCGCGAAGTCGTGGCCGTAGGTCTCCATGTGGTCGGCGTCGATGTTCGTCACCACCGCCATGATCGGCAGCAGGTTGAGGAAGGAGGCATCCGACTCGTCGGCCTCCACGACGATGTAGTCGCCGCTACCCAGCCGCGCGTTGGTGCCGGCGCTGTTCAGGCGCCCGCCGATCACGAAGGTGGGGTCCAGCCCCGCCGCCGCCAGCACGCTGGCCGCCAGGCTGGTGGTGGTGGTCTTGCCGTGGGTGCCGGCAATGGCGATGCCCTGCTTCAGGCGCATCAGCTCGGCCAGCATCAGGGCGCGCGGCACCACCGGGATCTTCTTCTCGCGTGCGGCGATCACCTCGGGGTTGTCGGCCTTCACTGCGGTGGAGGTGACGACCGCGTCGGCGCCCGCGATATTTGCCGCGTCATGGCCGACATGGGTGGCGATGCCCAGGCCGGCCAGGCGGCGCAGGGTGGCGCTGTCGGCCAGGTCGGAGCCGGAGATCTGGTAGCCCAGGTTCAGCAGCACTTCGGCGATGCCGCTCATGCCCGAGCCGCCCAGGCCGACAAAGTGGATGTGGCGAACAGCGTGCTTCATTTGGCGAGCTCCTCGCAGGCACGGACGACTTCGATGACCGCTTCGGTCTTTTGCAAGGCTTTGGCCTTGATGGCGCGCTCGAGCAGCGCGCCGCGTGTGGTCTTGGTCAGCAAATCGGAAAGCAATTCAGGGGTGAGTTCGGACTGTTGAACGAGCCAGCCACCGCCCGCGTCGACCAGGAAACGCGCATTGGTGGTCTGGTGGTCGTCCACCGCCGAGGGGAAGGGAACGAAGAGTGCGGCCGCGCCCACCGCCGCGAGTTCGGTCACGGTGCTGGCGCCGGCGCGCGCGATGACGAGGTCGGCCTGCGCAAAGGCCTGCGCCGTCTCGTCGATGAATGGGGTGAGCTCGGCCTCGACGCCCGCTGCCGTGTAGTTGGCGCGCAGTTCGTCGATCTGCTTGGCGCCGCTCTGGTGCAGCACGATGGGCCGGTCGGCTGGCGCGATGCGCGCCAGCGCCTGCGGCACGATGGTGTTGAGCGCCTTGGCGCCCAGGCTGCCGCCCACCACCAGGAGCTTGAGCGGGCCGGTGCGGCCGGAAAAACGGGTGGCCGGATCGGGCTGGGAGAGGAAAGCCTCGCGCAGCGGATTGCCCACCCACTTCGCCTTCTTCAGCACGTTGGGGAAGGCGCTGAAGATGCGGTCGGCCACGCCGGCCAGCACCTTGTTGGCCATGCCGGCGCGCGAGTTTTGCTCGTGCAGCACCAGCGGCTTGCCCAGCAGCACGCTCATCATCCCGCCGGGAAAGGTGATGTAGCCACCGAGGCCGACCACCACGTCGGGCTTCACGCGGCGCACCACGCCGATGCTCTGCCAGAAGGCGCGCAGCAGGCGCAGCGGCAGCAGGAACAGCGTGAGCGGACCCTTGCCGCGCACGCCGCCGAACTCCACCGCTTCGAAGGCGAAGCCGCGCGCGGGCACCAGTTGCTGCTCCATGCCGGTGGGCGCGCCCAGCCAGTGCACGCGCCAGCCGCGCTCGCGCAGCGCCTCGGCGACCGCCAGGCCCGGGAAGATGTGGCCGCCGGTGCCGCCCGCCATGACAAGGGCCGTCCTCATACGCGGCCTCCGCGCATCAGGACTCTGTTTTCGTAGTCGATGCGCAGCACCACGGCCAGCGCCACCAGATTCATGATGATGGCCGAGCCCCCATAGCTCATCAGCGGCAGGGTCAGGCCCTTGGTCGGCAGTGCGCCCAGGTTCACGCCCATGTTGATGAAGGCCTGGAAGCCGATCCACAGGCCGATGCCCTGCGCCACCAGCCCGGAGAACACCCGGTCCAGCGCGATCGCCTGGCGGCCGATGTGCATCACGCGACGCGTCATCCAGAAGAACAGCACGATGGCAGCGAGCACGCCCACCAGGCCGAATTCCTCGCCGATCACCGCCAGCAGGAAGTCGGTGTGGGCCTCGGGCAGCCAGTGCAGCTTTTCCACGCTGCCGCCCAGGCCGACGCCGAAGATCTCGCCGCGGCCGATGGCGATCAGCGAGTGCGACAACTGATAGCCCTTGCCCAGGGCGTTCTCTTCGCTCCAGGGATCGAGGTAGGCGAAGATGCGCTCGCGCCGCCAGGGCGAAGAGGCGACGATCATGCCGAAGGCCACCACGACCAGGGTGGCGATGACGAAGAACATGCGCGCATTCACCCCGCCCAGGAACAATATGCCCATGGCGATCACCGCGATCACCATGAAGGCGCCCATGTCCGGCTCGGCCAGCAGCAGCATGCCCACCACCACCACCGCGATGCCCATCGGCAGCACGGCGCGAAAGAACCGCTCCTTGATCTCCATCTTGCGCACCATGTAGCTGGCCGCATACAGGACCATGGCCAGCTTGGCCAATTCGGAGGGCTGGAAGTTGGTGATGCCCAGCGGAATCCAGCGGCGCGCGCCGTTCACGCTCTTGCCGATGTGCGGAATGAGCACCGCCACCAGCAGCAGCAGCGCAGCAATGAAGAGCCAGGGCGCCGCGCGCTCCCAGATGCGCATCGGCACCTGGAAGGCCAGCAGCGCGGCAATGAAGGCCACCACCAGCGACACCAGATGGCGCGCGAGGAAGTAGGTCTGGTCGAAATTGGCGCGGGCAAAGCGCGGGTTGTCGCCGATCGCGATGGAGGCCGAATAGACCATCACCAGGCCCCAGGCCATCAGCGCCACCGTGACCCACAGCAGCGCCTGGTCGAAGCCCAGCACACGCACCGGCGCGGCGCGCGTCTGCGTGATGCCGGCGCCACCCAGGTGCACCGGCAGATGCATGGGCAGGGCGTCGACGCCGCCCTTGGCGCGGCCGAACAGGCGGCGCCACAGCTCGCCGAAGCGGCTGGTGCTCTCGCTGCTGCCGGAGGCCATGGCGGCGCTATTCACTCGCGCCCTCCCCGCCGCCGTGCGGCGACTCGGACAGCTCTTGCACCGCTTGCACGAAGGCGGCGGCGCGGTGCGCATAGTCCTTGAACATGTCGAAGCTGGCGCAGGCCGGCGAGAGCAGCACCGCATCGCCCGTATTCGCGCGTTGGGCGGCGAGCGTCACCGCCTCGGCCATCGAGGCGGCCGGTTGCAGGCTGACGCCGCTGCCGGAAAGCGCCTCTTCGATCAACGGCGCGTCGCGTCCGATCAGGATCACGGCGCGGGCATAGCGCGCCACCGGGTCGGCCAGCGGCGAGAAATCCTGCCCCTTGCCTTCGCCGCCCAGGATGAGCACTACGCGGCGATCCACGCCCAGGCCGATCAGCGCGGCCACGGTGGCGCCGACATTGGTGCCCTTGCTGTCGTCGAAGTACTCGACCTCGTCGACGATGGCGACCGACTCCACCCGATGCGGCTCGCCGCGGTATTCGCGCAGGCCGTAGAGCATGGGACCCAGCGGACAGCCTGCGGCAGACGCGAGGGCCAGCGCCGCCAGCGCGTTCAGGGCGTTGTGCTGGCCGCGGATGCGCAGCGCATCAGCCGGCATCAGGCGCTGCAGGTGGATTTCTTCTTCCTCGATCGCGGCGCCGCGCTTGCGCTTGATGGTTTCGTCCGCCTCGTGGGCACGCACCAGCCAGGCCATACCGTTGACCCGCTCGATGCCGAAGTCGCCCGGGCGCTGCGGCAGCCCGGCGCCGAAGGTGATGTGCGCCCGGATCTGCGGCCGCTGCAGCTTGACACGCACAGGCGGCGGCAGCATGGATATGACCGCAGGGTCATCGCGGTTGAGCACCATCAACGCCTTCTGGCCGAAGACGCGTGACTTGGCTTTGGCATAGGCCGCCATGTCGCCGTGCCAGTCCAAGTGGTCCTGCGTGATGTTGAGCACGGTGGCGGCGGTGGGCTCGAAGCCCTGCACCGCATCGAGTTGGAAGCTGGACAGCTCCAGCACCCAGACTTCGGGCAGGTCCTGCGCATCGATGCGCGCAGCCAGTGTGTCGAGCAGGGTCGGGCCAATGTTGCCGGCCACCGCGACGCGCTTGCCGGCGCGCTCGACCAATTGGCCGGTGAGCGAGGTCACCGTGGTCTTGCCGTTGGTGCCGGTGATGGCCAGCACTGCGGGTGTATAGCCGCGCGGCTTGGGCGGCGCCACGACGGGCGGCGGCAGTTCGGCGTCGTCATCCAAAGGCGCAGGCGGCGCTTCGTCGCCTTCATCTTCGTCTTCGGCGAGGGGGGGCTCTTCCTGCAATGCTGGAACCTCTTCCTCGGGTTCGGGTTCGGGCTCGGACTCGGCCGGCGGCACTGCCAGGTCCGCCAGCGCATGGGCAAAAAGATCGAGCTCTCCGCCCACCGGCAGGCCGACGGTGCGCGCCGCCGACACCACCGGTGCCAGCGCCTGCGGCGACAACCCCGGCGAACAGTAGACGGCGCGGATGGCCGTGCCTTCGACCAGCGCCGCGCTGAATTCGCCGCCGATGAATTCGGCCTGCGGCAGTTCCTGGCGCAGCGCCGCCAGTTGCGGTGGCGCCTCGCGCGTGTCGGCCACGCTGACCACGGCGCCATGGCGGGCGCACCAGCGCGCCATCGCCAGTCCCGAGGCGCCCAGGCCCAGGATCAGCACGTGGAGTTGGTTGAGGTGCTTCACGGCAACTTGTCTATCTGAGCTTGAGCGTCGACAGGCCCACGAGGCACAAGAGCATCGTGATGATCCAGAAGCGCACAACGACCTGCGTCTCGCGCCATCCGCTCTTTTCGAAGTGGTGGTGCAGCGGCGCCATCTTGAGCACGCGCCGCCCTTCGCCGTAGCGGCGCTTGGTGTACTTGAAGTAGGCGACCTGTGCCATCACCGAGATCGCCTCGACCACGAAGATGCCGCCCATCACGAAGAACACGATCTCCTGGCGCACGATCACCGCGATGGTGCCCAGCGCGCCGCCCAGCGCCAGCGCGCCGACGTCGCCCATGAAGACCTGCGCCGGGTGCGTGTTGAACCACAGGAAGGCCAGGCCCGCGCCGGCCATCGCCGAGCAGAACACCAGCAACTCGCCCGAACCCGGGATGTGCGGGAACAGGAGGTACTTGGAGTAGACCGCGCTGCCTGTGACATAGGCGAACACGCCCAGCGCCGAACCCACCATCACCACCGGCATGATGGCCAGGCCATCCAGCCCGTCGGTCAGGTTTACCGCATTGCTGGCGCCGACGATCACCAGGTAGGTCAGGATCACGAAGCCGACTCCCCCCAGCGGATAGCTCACTTCCTTGAAGAAGGGCACCAGCAGGTCGGTCTTGGGCGGGAAGCTCAGGTCGAAGCCGGAACGCACCCAGGCATAGAAGAGCTCCAGCACGCGCCAGTTCGACACCTCGGAAATGCTGAACAGGAGGTAGAAGGCGGCCAGCAGGCCGATCAGCGACTGCCAGAAATACTTCTCGCGCGAGCGCATGCCTTCCGGGTCCTTCTTGACCACCTTGCGCCAGTCGTCGACCCAGCCGATGGCGCCGTAGCCCACGGTCACCCACAGCACGATCCATACGAAGCGGTTGCTCAAATCGAACCACAGCACCGTGGCCAGCGCGATGGCGAACAGGATCAGCACGCCGCCCATGGTCGGCGTGCCGCTCTTGACCAGGTGGGTTTCCATGGCATAGCCGCGCACCGGCTGGCCGATCTTCAGGGCCGTCAGGCGCCGGATCACCGCCGGGCCGGCGATCAGGCCGACCAGCAGCGCCGTGAGCGCGGCACCCAGCGCGCGAAAGGTCAGGTACTGGAAGACGCGCAGAAAACCGAATTCCGGCGACAGCGTTTGCAGCCATTGGGCCAGGCTCATCAGCATGGATTGCAGTCCGGTTCAATGCGCATGACCGGCCTCCTCGTGATTGTTGTTCTCGATGTGGGCGGCAATCGCCTGCACCACACGCTCCATCTTCATGAAGCGCGATCCCTTGACGAGCACGCTGGCCACGCAGGGCAGCTTGGCCCGCACGGCGTCGTTGAGCGCCTCGATCTGTTCGTTGTCGAAATGCCGGCTCTCGCCGGCACCCATGGCTTCCGCCGCAAAAGACGCGATGCAGTGCGCCGATTCGGCGCCCAAGCCGTACACGCATTCGATGCCGCGCGTGGCCGCCCAGGCGCCGATCTCGGCGTGGAACTGCGGCCCCTGGTCGCCCACCTCGCCCATGTCGCCCAGCACCAGCAGGTGCGGCGCCGGCAGCGCGGCCAGCACGTCGATGGCGGCGCGCATGGAATCGGGGTTGGCGTTGTAGGTGTCGTCCACCAGGGTGAGCGCCTGGCCGTCGGCGCGCGTCAGCACGCGCGCGTTCGAGCGGCCGCCCACCGGCTGGAAGGCGCCCAGGCCTTGCGAGATCTTTTCCAGCGAGACGCCGGCGGCCAGGGCGCAGGCGGTGGCCGCCATCGCGTTGACCACGTTGTGGCGACCCGCGATGCGCAGCTTGCAGTGCAGGCTTCCAAGCGGCGTGCGCATCTCCACATCCCACAGCTCGCCGCGCCAAACGGCCTCGACCAGCGAAATATCGGCATCGGCTTGCTCGCCGAAAGTCAGGCAGCGCCGCTGGGCGCCGTGTTGCTGCGCGAGCCGCCGCCACAGAGGGGTGAAGGCATCGCCATGCGGGAACACCGCCGTGCCGTTTTCCGGCAGGGCTTCGAAGACCTGCGCGTTCTCGCGCGCCACCGCCTCGACCGTGGCCATGAATTCCTGGTGCTCGCGCTGCGCGTTGTTGACCAGCGCAATGGTGGGCTTGGCGATGGCCGCCAGGCGCGCGATCTCGCCCGGATGGTTCATGCCCAGTTCGACCACGGCAAGTTGGTGCTGGGCCGTGAGCCGCAGCACGGTGAGCGGCAGGCCGATCTCGTTATTGAAGTTGCCGCGGGTGGCCAGCGAACGCTCCGGGCCGCCACCGGCCGCCAGGATGGCGGCGATCATCTGCGTGACGGTGGTCTTGCCGTTGCTGCCGGTGACCGCGATCAGCGGCAGCGAGAACTGCGAACGCCAACCGGCCGCCAGCGCGCCCAGCGCGGCCAAGGTGTCGGGCACTTCCAGGCCCGGCAGGCCCGCCGCCTCGAGTCCGCCGTGGGCAATGGCTGCGGCAGCGCCAGCCGCCTTGGCCTCGGCCAGGAAGGCATTCGCGTCGAAGCGCTCGCCCTTGAGCGCGACGAATAGGTCTCCGGCCGCCAGCGTGCGGGTATCGGTGTGGACTCGCTCGATCGCCGTTGCGCCGCTCCCCACAAGGCGGGCGCCGGGCAGGAAGGCCAGTGCCTGGTCCAGCGTCATCATCATGCTGCGCTCCTTGCCGCCAGCGCATCCGCCGCGTGGACGCGATCGGAAAAAGCAATGCGCTCGCCATTGGCCACTTCCTGCCAGGCCTCGTGGCCGCGGCCGGCCAGCAGCACCACGTCGCGCGGTGCGGCCTGCGCGATGGTCTCGGCAATGGCGCGGGCACGGTCCGGCTCGACCTGCGCGCGATCCGGGCTGGCCAGGCCCAGCAGGATCTGGCTGATGATGGCGCTGGGCTTTTCGCTGCGCGGGTTGTCGCTGGTGACGACCACGCGGTCGGCCTGTTTCTCGGTCACCGCGGCCATCATCGGCCGCTTGATCGGATCGCGGTCGCCGCCGCAGCCGAACAGGCACCATAGTTCGCCGCCGCGCGCCTGCGCCAGCGGACGCAAGCCGGCCAGCGCCTTGTCCAGCGCGTCGGGCGTGTGGGCATAGTCGACCACCACCATCGGTGCATCGGCGCCGCCGGGCACGCGCTCCATGCGGCCGGGCACGGGAGTGAGGCGCTGGCAGGCGGCCACCGCCTCCTTCAGGCGGAGGCCGAGGGCGCGCATGGTGCCCAGCACGCCCAGCAGGTTGGCGACGTTGTACTGGCCGATCAGGCCGGTGGCGAGTTGCTCGGCCGGCACGCCGGCTTCATGCACGGTGAAGCGCAGGCCCTGCGCGTCGTAGCCGATGTCGCGGGCAGACAGGCGCGCCCGCTCACCGGCGGCCGAGACGGTCCACAGATCGGGCTTGCCGGCATCGGCACGCTCGTCCAGGCTGGCCGCCAGGCTGGCACCCTGCATGTCGTCGACATTGACCACGGCTGCCCGCAGGCCGGGCCAGGTGAAGAGCTCGGCCTTGGCCTGCCAGTAGGCCTCCATGCTGCCGTGATAGTCCAGGTGGTCCTGCGTGAAATTGGTGAACACCGCGACCGCGACGCGCGTGCCGTCCAGGCGCCGCTCGGCAATGCCGATCGAAGAGGCCTCGATCGCACAGGCGCTGTAGCCCTTGCCGGCGAAGTCGCGCAGGCAGCCTTGCAGCATCACCGGGTCGGGCGTGGTGAGGCCGGTATAAGTGAGTTCGGGCGGCGTGCCGATGCCCAGCGTGCCGACCACCGCGCAGGGCCCGCGCCCGGCCAGGCCGGAGATCGCTTCGGACAGCCACCAGGCGGTCGAGGTCTTGCCATTGGTGCCGGTCACCGCCAGCAGGTCCAACTGCTCGGACGGATGCCCGTGGTAGTGCGCCGCGATCGGGCCGGTGGCCGACTTGAGGCCGGCGTAGCTGGCCACGCGCTCGTCGTCGCCGAAGGCAAAGACGTCGACACCCTCGTGCTCCACCAGGCAGGCTGCAGCGCCCTGTGCCAGGGCCGCGGCCACATGGCGGCGACCGTCGGTGGCGGCGCCCGGCCAGGCGATGAAGCCATCGCCCGCGGCGATGCGGCGGCTGTCGGCGGCCAGCGTGCCGCGTACGCGCGAGCGCAGCCAGTCGGCGGCCTCGGTCGGGGTGTGCAACTGCTTGGCCGTCATCAGAAACTCTCATCCACGCCGGTGGTCACCACCAGCGGCTTGACGGCGAGGTCGGGCGCCACGTTCATCATGCGCAAGGTCTGCTGCACCACCTCGCTGAACACGGGCGCTGCCACCAGGCCGCCGAAATACTTGCCGGCGCTGGGCTCGTCGATCATCACCGCGACGATGATTCGCGGCTTGTCGATCGGCGCCATGCCGGTGAACCAGGAGCGGTACTTGTTGCTGGCGTAGCCGCGTCCCACCTGCTTGTGCGCGGTGCCGGACTTGCCGCCCACCGAATAGCCGATGGTCTGCGCCAGTTGCCCGGTGCCGCCCGGGCCGGCCGCCATCTGCAGCATCTTGCGCACGGCCAATGCATTGGCCGGAGAGAAGACCTGCACGCCCACCGCCGGGTCGCTGCTCTTGAGGATGGTGGCGGGGATGACCTGGCCGTCGTGCGCGAAGGAGGAGTAGGACTGCGCCATCTGGAATAGCGAAGCCGACAGCCCGTAGCCATAGGCCATGGTCGCCTGCTCCACCGGCTTCCAGCTCTTCCACGGCCGCAGGCGGCCGGTGACGGCGCCGGGGAACTGCACCTGCGGCTTCTGGCCGTAGCCGAGCGCGGTGTAGGTGGTCCACATCTCGTGCGGCGTCATCTTCTGCGAGATCTTCAGCGCGCCGATGTTGCTCGACTTCTGGATCACGCCTTCCACCGTCAGCGTGCCGTAGTTGTGGGTGTCGCTGATGGTGAAGCCGCCCATGCTCATGCGGCCGGGGCTGGTGTCGATCAGCGTCTGCGGCTTGATGCGGCCGGCCTCCAGCGCGATGGCGGCGGTGATCGGCTTCATGGTCGAGCCCGGCTCGAAGACGTCGGTCATCGCGCGGTTGCGCAACTGCTCGCCCGTCAGGTTCTGGCGCTTGTCGGGCACGTAGCTCGGGTAGTTGGCCAGCGCCAGAATTTCGCCGGTGACGGCATCCAGCACCACCACGCTGCCGGCCTTGGCCTTGTTGGCGGTCACGGCATCGCGCAGCTTCTGGTAGGCGAAGAACTGCACCTTGCTGTCGATGGACAGCTGGATGTCCTTGCCATCCAGCGGCGGCGCCGTCTCGCCCACGCCCTCGACCACGCGGCCCAGGCGGTCCTTGATGACGCGGCGCGAGCCGGGCTTGCCGGCCAACTGCTTGTCGAAGGCCAGCTCGATCCCTTCCTGCCCGTTGTCTTCCACGTTGGTGAAGCCCACCACGTGCGCAGCCGACTCGCCCTCGGGGTACTCGCGCTTGTATTCGCGCCGCTGGTAGATGCCCTTGAGATTGAGCGCGGCAATCTGCTTGGCAACCGGCTCGTCGACCTGGCGCTTGATCCAGACGAAGGTCTTGTCCTCGTCCTGCAGCTTCTTGTCGAAGTCCTTTTGCGGCATCTCCAGCAGCTTGGCCACCTGCTTGAGCTTGGCGCGCACCTGCGGGTCTTCGCGCTCGATGTCCTCGGGGATGGCCCAGATGCTGGGCGCCACCACGCTGGAAGCCAGCAGCAGGCCGTTGCGGTCCAGGATGCGGCCGCGGTTGGCCGGCAACTCGAGCGTGCGCGCATAGCGCACCTCGCCCTGGCGCTGGAAGAAGGAATTGCCGATCACCTGCACGTAGGCGGCGCGCGCGGCCAGCACGACGAAGCCCAGGGCGATGCCCGCCACGATGAGCTTGCTGCGCCACACGGGCGTCTTGCTCGCCAGCAGCGGGCTGGTGGTGTAGCGGACGCTGCGCCGGCTCACCGGGTGCTCCTTGAAGTCGACGCGGCTCGGGCGGGCGCCGGGGCCGCGGGCGGCGGCGGCGCGACACCGGGAATCACGCTGCCGTCGGCACGCACGTACTGCGTGATGGCCGGCGTGGCGGTGCGCATCTTGAGCTGCTCGCGCGCCAGCTTCTCCACGCGCAGGGGCGTGGCCTGGGCGCGCTTCTCGAGCTGCAGGCGCTCGAAGTCCAGTTCGATGCGGCGCGTCTCCTGCTCGGCGCGGTGCATCTGCGTGTAGAGCTGGCGCGCGGTGTACTGCACGTGCACCAGGTACAGCGCCGAGCCGATCACTGCCAGCAGCAAGAGGAGATTGAGCCGCGTGATCATGCGGGCGCTCCCGTGCGTTCGGCCACGCGCAAGATGGCGCTGCGTGCGCGCGGATTGGCCGCCACCTCTGCCTCGGAGGGCTTGATGCGGCCGATGGAACGCAGCTTCATTTCCCGGGGCTCGGCAAAGGGCACGCGGCGGTCGAAGACCTCGCGCGAATGCTTGGCGATGAACTGCTTGACGATGCGGTCTTCCAGCGAATGGAAGCTGATCACCGCGAGTCGCCCCTGGGGTTTGAGCACGGAAAGGCTGGCCTCTAGCGCCTGTTGCAGCTCTTCAAGCTCGGCATTGATGAAAATCCGAAGAGCCTGAAATGTGCGCGTTGCAGGGTTCTGGCCCGGCTCGCGGGTTTTGACCGCGCCAGCCACGAGCTCGGCCAGCTCGGCGGTGGTTGAAACTGGGCCCCGTTCTTGTCGGCGAGCAGCAATCGCCTTTGCAATCTGAACAGCAAACCGTTCTTCGCCATAGTCACGGATGACCTCCGCAATCTGTTGTGGTTCGGCCGTTGCCAGCCAAGCGGCCACGCTTTCCCCGCGCGTGGTGTCCATGCGCATGTCCAGCGGGCCGTCGAAACGAAAAGAAAAACCCCGTGCGGGGTTGTCGATCTGGGGAGAGCTGATGCCGAGGTCCATCAGAAGGCCAGCGATGCTGGCCGGCGCCAACTCCCCCAGATCCTTGAAGCCCTGATGACGGATGGAAAAACGCGCATCCTCGATGCGCGCTGCTTCGGCCACCGCTTCCGCATCCTTGTCGTAGGCGATGAGGCGCCCCTCGGGCGCCAGCCGCGCCAGGATGGCCTGCGAATGCCCGCCGCGCCCGAAGGTCGCGTCGACGAAGGTGTCGCGCGAGCCATCGGCCTGGAGAGCGGCTACCGCTTCTTCCAGGAGCACTGTGGTGTGGGTCCATGGGGTGTCCAACGCCGATCTCTCGTGTTCAGAAGGCAAGGTCCTGCAAGGCTTCGGACGCCAGGCCGGCGGCGATGGCCTCGGCCTCCTTGGCGTCATGCGTTGCCTTGTCCCATAGCTCGAAATGGCTCCCCATGCCCAGCAGGAGCGTGTCACGCGCGATATTGGCGGCAGCGCGCAATTCGGGCGAGATGAGGATACGACCGGTGGAATCCATTTCCACGTCCATGGCATTGCCCAGGAACAGGCGCTTGAGCCACTGGTCCTTCAGCGGCATGGCGGCGATGCGCTCGCGGAACTGCTCCCAGGCCGGGCGGGGGAAGATCATCAGGCAGCCGTGCGGATGGCGCGTGACCGTGAGCGCGCCGGCCGCGGTCGCGGCCAGGACGTCACGATGCCGGGTCGGCACAGAAAGCCGACCCTTGGCATCCAGACTCAGCGATGAAGCGCCCTGAAACACGACCCTTTAAACCCCGGTATTTGCCGGAATGCACCCCGAAGAGGCATGTACCGACACTTTTTCCCACTTAAATGCACTTTTTTGCACTGTAGCAGGAAACACCTAGCGCACAACGGGGGGTCGTGTCTATTTTTTGTAATGGAATCAAGGACTTAGCGGTGTTTTCAAGAATCAGGGCGGACCGAAAAGTCCTTTAGAAGTAAGCACTTAGCCAGGGCACTGAATGTGGTTTGTGAAACATTGAGGCACGTGCAGGCCTTACGCAGGGTGTTCATGAATCACAAAGTGTTAAGGCGAAACAGGCAAAAACGCACGCGGCGCCCGTGGGCGCCGCATGTTCAAGCCGGCGGATCTGCCGCCGCTAGAGGATGTAGCGCGACAGGTCCTCGTCGTGGCTCAGCGCCTTCAGCCGGTCGTCCACATAGACGGCGTCGATGTGGATGGCCCGGCCGGCAAAGCGGGTGGCGTCGAAGCTGGCTTCGTCCAGCAGACGCTCCATCACCGTCGAGAGGCGGCGCGCTCCGATGTTCTCGGTGCGCTCGTTGACCTCGAAGGCGATGCTGGCCAGGCGCGTGATGCCCTCGGGCGTGAACTCCAGCGTGACGCCCTCGGTCGCCAGCAGCGCCTGGTACTGCTTGACCAGCGAGGCGCGGGTCTGCGTCAGGATGCTCTCGAAGTCGGCCACCGAGAGCGAAGACAGCTCGACGCGGATCGGAAAGCGCCCTTGCAACTCGGGAATCAGGTCGCTGGGCTTGCTCAGGTGGAAGGCTCCGCTGGCCACGAACAGGATGTGGTCGGTGCGCACCATGCCGTACTTGGTGCTCACCGAGGTGCCCTCGACCAGCGGCAGCAGGTCGCGCTGCACGCCCTGGCGCGAGACGTCCGAGCCCTGGGTATCGCTGCGCGTGGCCACCTTGTCGATCTCGTCGATGAAGACGATGCCGTTCTGCTCGGCGTTGGTGATCGCCTGGGCGCGGATCTCGTCCTCGTTCACCAGCTTGGCGGCTTCCTCGTCGATCAGGAGGCCCATGGCCTCGCCGATCTTGAGCTTTCGTGTCTTGCGCTTGGTCTGGCCCAATTGGCCGAACATGCCGCGCAACTGCTCCGCCATTTCTTCCATGCCGGCCGGGCCCATGATCTCGAAGGGGGCGCGGGCTTCGGCCAGGTCGATTTCGATTTCCTTGTCGTCCAGCTGCTTCTCGCGCAGCTTCTTGCGAAAGGCCTGGCGCGTGGTGCTGTTGCTATCAGTCAGCAAGGTGCCGTCGGCGCCGCGCGGCGGCGGCAGCAGCACGTCGAGGATGCGTTCCTCGGCCGCGTCCTCGGCGCGCATGCGCACCTTGGCGCTCTCGGCTTCGCGCGTCTGCTTGACGGCCACTTCGGCCAGGTCGCGGATGATCGAGTCGACGTCCTTGCCGACGTAGCCCACCTCGGTGAACTTGGTCGCCTCCACCTTGATGAAGGGCGCATCCGCCAGCCGCGCCAGGCGGCGCGCGATCTCGGTCTTGCCGACCCCGGTGGGGCCGATCATGAGGATGTTCTTGGGCGTGATCTCGGCGCGCAGCTTCGGGTCGACCTGCTGGCGGCGCCAGCGGTTGCGCAGGGCGATGGCCACCGCGCGCTTTGCGTCGACCTGGCCGACGATGTGATTGTCCAGTTCGGAGACGATCTCCTGAGGGGTCATGGTCATCAGAGCGTCTCGATGGTGTGGTGCATGTTCGTGTAGATGCAGAGTTCGCCGGCAATCTCCAGCGACTTCTTGACGATCTCGACGGCCGGCAGATCGGTGTTCTCGAGCAGCGCCTTGGCGGCAGACTGCGCATACACGCCTCCGGAGCCGATCGCCACGATGCCCTGCTCGGGCTCCAGCACGTCGCCGTTGCCGGTGATGATCAGCGAGGTGGTGGCGTCGGCCACCGCCAGCATGGCCTCCAGGCGGCGCAGCACGCGGTCGGTGCGCCAGTCCTTGGTCAGCTCGATGGCGGCGCGCGCCAGTTGGCCCTGGTGCTTCTCTAGCTTGGCCTCGAAGCGCTCGAACAGCGTGAAGGCGTCGGCGGTGGCGCCGGCGAAGCCGGCCAGCACCTTGCCGTTGTACAGGCGCCTCACCTTGCGGGCCGTGCCCTTGATGACGACGTTGCCCAGCGTGACCTGGCCGTCGCCACCGATGGCGACCTGGTCACCGGCCGGCGTCTTGCGCCGTACGCTGACGATGGTGGTTCCGTGAAATTGTTCCATCGAAGCAATTTGGGGCCAGGGCGGCGCAATTGCAAGGCACCGGCGAGCCCGGCGTGATGAAACTATTTGCTGCGCGGGCTGACGTTCGCGTGGTCGGTGATACCCACCACGTGGAAGAAGGTGGCTACCAGCCGGTGCACGTCGACGAAGTCGATGCGGCGCCCCTGCTCCTCGTGGTCGGCCACCCAGTCGATCAGCGCGCGCGCCGCCTCCAGATCGACCCGCAGCAGCGCCGCGCAGTTCACGGTGGGAATCTGCGCCTGCTTCAGCTCGCCGTCCAGGCGAAGCAGCATTTCTTGGCAGTCGCCGCTGAGCTGGCCCACCAGCATCGCACGACACTCGGCCGCCAGCGGCGCTGCCGGCTGCGGCGCGGCTTGCGCGTTCACGGCCACAAAGCTGCCGCGCGGATCCATCCAGGCCGGCGGCGACACCTCGTAAGTGATGCAGTAGTTGAGCGCCGCCAGCTCGTACATGTCGGGCTCGTGCACCGCGCGCAGCACCGCCAGGCGCAATTGCCACCAGACCACGTCGATGCTGCGGTCGCCGGTGGGCGTGGCCTTGGCCAGCACCGCCAGCAACTGTTCGGTGCCGGAAAAGCGCAACTGCACCGGCGAATCGGCCCAGTGGTTGAACAGGGCGCGCAGGGGTGGGGCAGCGTCGGGTTCGATGCTTGCCAGCGAACGCCAATCCATTTCCCAGACCGGGCCGGCAGCCGCCATCGCGCGGGTCAGCTCGGCCAGGCTCGTGCGGCTGGCGCGCTCGGGGCAGCGCCAGTCGGCCTGCGATGTCGCAGCGGGCGCAGCGGGCGCGTCAACCGGCAGCGCATCGAAAGCCGTCTGGGCATCACGCGCCAGGCCGCGCAGCGACACCCACTCGGGCCCCGGCCTCCGCAGTCGTTGTGCATAGCGGGTGCTGGCGGCGCCGAACTTCTCGGCATCGCCGGTGGCGCGATAGAGGTCGAGCAGCGCGCGCCAGACATCGTTGTGCTCGCCCTGCGGGCTGCTTTGCGCAGTCATCTGCAGCAGCACGGCTTCCGTGCCGGCGTCGTCGCCCTGGGCGAAGCGGATTGCGGCGTCTTCCAGGCCGGTGGGATGGGCGCCTTCGCGCGCTGTCGCAGCTTGCACCGCCTCCTCGGCGGGCTGTTGCGGCGGCGGGGGAACGCCGGGCTCGGTGTCGGCATAGGCGCGCGCGCGATGCGCGGCAGACGCCTCTTCGCTGGGCATGGTCTCCGGGCCAGGGGCAGCCGCAG
>DATILH010000137.1:0-75038 GCA_035476655.1 Variovorax sp. | reverse complement strand
AGCTCTTCGCCGAGCTGAAGTCCGAGACCAGGCCGCGTGACCTGGTGCGCCGCATGTCCGGCGGCCAGCGCCAGGCCGTCGCGATCGCCCGCACGCGCCTGACCGATCCGCGCATCGTGCTGATGGACGAGCCCACGGCCGCCATCAGCGTGCGCCAGGTGGCCGAGGTGCTCAACCTGATCCGCCGGCTGCGCGAGCACCGCATCGCCGTGGTGCTGGTAAGCCACCGCATGCCGGACGTGTTCGCGGTGGCGGACCGCATCGTGGTGCTGCGGCGCGGCGCGAAGGTGGCCGACAAGCCGATCGCGCAAAGCTCGCCGCAGGAAGTGACCGGCCTCATCACCGGCGCCGTCGAGGCCGCATGAAGCCCGCCGACCTGGACCCCGGCCTCGCGGCATCGATCGCGCAGCGCGAGCACGGCAGCTGGCTGCGCTGGATCTTCAGCCAGCAGACCTTCTGGGTCACCATTGCAGCGATCGTGGCTTTCGTGGTGCTGTCGTTCTCGAGCGAGGTGTTCGCGACGCGGCAGAACCTGTTCAACGTCACGCGCAACTTCGCCTTCGTCGCCATCATCGCCATCGGCATGACGGCCGTCATCATCACCGGCGGCATCGATCTCTCTGTGGGCGCGGTGCTGGTGCTGTCGGGCATGGTGATCGGCATGACGATGAACGCGGGCCTGTCGATCTGGCTGGCGATTCCGCTGGCGCTGGGTGTGTCGCTGCTGGTCGGCGCACTCAACGGCCTGATGATTGCCTACGTGGGCGTGCCGCCCTTCGTCGTGACCCTGGGCATGCTGTCGATTGCGCGCAGCCTGGCGATGGTGCTGTCGAACAACCGCATGGTCTACGAGTTCGGGCCCGACCAGCCCAAGCTGCTGGCCCTGGGCGGCGGCTTCGTCAACCTGCCGCTGCCTTTCGTCGATACGGCGGTGCGCGTGCCAAGCCCGGTGCTTTTCCTGCTGGTGCTGCTCCTGGTGGCGGGCGCCGCCTTTCGCTGGACACGCTGGGGCAGGCACCTCTACGCGATCGGCGGCAACGAGCGCGCCGCCACCATGACGGGCGTGCCGGTCAAGCTGGTGAAGGTCAGCGTCTACATGTTCTGCGCTTTCACCGCAGGTATTGCCGGGATCCTCGAGGTCGGCTGGCTGGGCACGGTGACCACGAGCCTGGGGCAGGGGATGGAACTGTCGGTGATCGCGGCCTCGGTCATCGGCGGCACCAACCTGACGGGCGGCATCGGCACGGCCTATGGCGCGGTGGTCGGCGCCGCGCTGATCGAGGTGATCCGCAACAGCCTGATCTTGCTGGGCATCAGCACCTTTTGGCAGGGGACCTTCGTCGGCAGCTTCATCATCGTGGCGGTGCTGTTCGACCGGCTGCGGGCGCGCAGCGCCAACGACGGCTAGGCCGGCGGCGACGCGCGCTTCTTGAAGGCATCGAGCAGTGGACCGAGCACGTCGATCGGCAGCGGAAAGACGATGGTCGAGTTCTTGTCCGACGCGATCACCGTCAAGGTCTCCAGGTAGCGCAACTGCAGCGCCTGCGGCTGGCGCGCCAGGATCTCGGCGGCCTGCGCGAGCTTCTCGGAGGCCTGCAACTCGCCCTCCGCGTGGATCACCTTGGCTCGCCGCTCGCGCTCGGCCTCGGCCTGGCGGGCGATGGCGCGGATCATGGAGTCGTCCAGGTCCACATGCTTGATCTCGACGTTGGTCACCTTGATGCCCCAGGCATCGGTCTGGCTGTCCAGGATCTTCTGCAGGTCCAGGTTGAGCCGCTCGCGCTCGGACAGCATCTCGTCCAGCGTGTGCTTGCCCAGCACCGCGCGCAGGGTGGTCTGCGCCAGCTGGCTGGTGGCGCCCAGGAAATGCTCGACCTGGATCACCGCGCGCTCCGGGTCCACCACCTTGAAGTACAGCACCGCGTTGACCTTGAGCGTGACGTTGTCGCGCGAGATCACGTCCTGCGAAGGGATGTCCAGCGCCACGATGCGCAGGTCGATGCGCACCATCTGCTGGATGCCCGGGATCAGGATCACCAGCCCCGGCCCCTTGACGCGCCAGAAGCGCCCGAGCTGGAACACCACGCCGCGCTCGTACTCGCGCAGGATGCGCA
Source organism: Variovorax sp. (assembly GCA_035476655.1). Classification (GTDB taxonomy): domain Bacteria; phylum Pseudomonadota; class Gammaproteobacteria; order Burkholderiales; family Burkholderiaceae_C; genus Variovorax. The sequence goes on along the minus strand of DATILH010000137.1, from coordinate 72,924 downwards.
GAGAACTGGCGGCCAGCAGGACCAGCAGCAACAGGACCAGGGGCGGGGCGATCAGTTGTGTCATGGCGAACTCGCTGCTTCTTCTTGATGATTGGTTGTCGCGGGACGCACCTCGAGCCAAAGGCCATCGGCGCGCGTCACGCGCACCTGCTGGCCAATGGCCGGCGGCTGCGCGGCGCGGATGCGCCAGCGCTCGCCTTCGAGCAGGGCCCAGCCTTCGCCGCTGGACGCATCGAACTCGATCACCTCGGCCGTCGCGCCCGTCAGACGCTGCAGCCCGCTGACCACCGGCCGTGCGTGCGCCTTGAATGCCATGCGGGCCACCACGAAGACGAAAAGCGCCGAGGTCAGGGCCAGGGTGGCGACCAGGGGCAGCGGCACCTCGAAGCCCGGCACGTCGCCGTCGAAGAGCAGCAGCGCGCCGAACACGAAGGCGGCGATGCCGCCCAGCCCCAGCGCGCCGTAGCTGGGCATGAAGGCTTCGGCCACGAAGAAGGCGATGCCCAGGAGGATCAGCGCCAGTCCGGTGTAGTTGATGGGCAGCATCTGCAGCGCCCACAGCGCCAGCAGCAGGCAGACGCCGCCGATCACGCCGGGCGCGACGAAGCCCGGGTTCATGAATTCGAAGATCAGGCCGTAGATGCCCACCATCATCAGGAGTAGCGCCAGGCTGGGGTCGCTCAGGGCCATCAGCACGCGCTCGCGCCAGCCGGGTTCCAGCAGCACGACCGGGGCCTGGGTGGTGGCGAGCTTCATCGCTTGCGCACCTTGCCCCTGCAGTTCGCGGCCGTCCAGCTGGCGCAGCAGCTCGGCGCGGTCGGCGGCGACCAGGTCGATCACCTTGCGCGACAGCGCCTCGCTGGCCGACAGGCTGGCCGATTCGCGCACCGCCTGCTCGGCCCAGGCCACGTCGCGCCCGCGCAGTTGCGCGAGGCTGCGCAGATAGGCGCTGGCGTCCTGCATGCGCTTGGCGGCCATGGTGTCGCGCTGGCTGTCCGGCGTGGCGGCGCCGTCCTTGGGGTCCTTGTTGTCCTTGGGCGGGAGCGCCGGCTCCTTGTCCGGGTTGGTGCCCGGCAGGCCGATGGCGACCGGCGTGGCTGCGCCCAGGTTGGTGGCCGGTGCCATTGCCGCCACATGGCAGGCGTAGAGGATGTAGGTGCCGGCGCTGGCGGCGCGTGCGCCCGGCGGCGCCACGTAGCCGGCCACAGGCGTGGCCGAGGCCAGGATGGCCTGCACGATGCTGCGCATGGAGGTGTCGAGGCCGCCCGGCGTGTTCATCTCCAGCAGCACGAGCTGGGCCTTGTCGCGCGCCGCCCGGTCGAGCGCGCGCTGCACTTGCGTGACGGCGACCGGACCGATGGCGCCGTCGATGCGCAGCACCAGCACCGGCCGTGGCGCGTCGGCGGCGCGCTGGGCCTCATCCGGCGCGGCCAGCGAGCCGAGACCAGGCAGCAGCATCAGTACGCACAGGAAGCAGGCACGGTATGACACGGCAGACTCCGCGGCCAGCGTACACCCGTGCATCGCACGGCGCCATCGCGGCCGGCATTGCCGCCCCCGCGGGCAGTGTCAAAGGGCCTTGGGCACCCCAGGCTGGCCCTCGTCGCATTCCAGCGCCTGGCGGTCCCAGCCGGCGCAGTCTGCGGCGGCGCCGTAGCTGGCGTGCAGGAAGGCCTGCAGCAGTGCGTCGGGATCGGGCGCGCGGCGCACCGTGTCGTAGGGCAGCAGGTATTCGCCCAGGCGCGTGTCGTAGGCGGCGCCTGGAGGCATTGCCGCATCCCTGAAGCCCGGCGGCTCCGGGTAGGCGTAGGAATAGAAGGCCGCCTGCGGGTAGGCGTCGCTGCCGGGCCAGAAGCCGGCGCTGCTCACCTCGTGCGAATAGGCGTCGCGCGCCACCCGGTCGGGCAGCCCGGGCGCACCGGGGTGCGCAGGCGCGCGGCGGCCGGAGAAGCGCGTGACGGCCAGGTCGAAGGCGCCCCAGAAGAAGTGAACCGGGCTGACCTTGCCGACGAAGCAGGTGCGAAAGAGCTTGAGCGCCCGGTCGGCCCGCACCAGGGCGCGCCAGAAGCGCTCCACCGCCTGCGCGTCGTAGGCCTGGTGCACATGGTCATCGTGAAAGGCGATGGGGTCTGCCACTTCATTGGGAATCGGATGGATGGCGACTTGCACGCCCAGCGTGTCGAGCAGCTCGCACAGGCGGCCAAAGAAGCTGGCCACCGACTGCGGCTCCAGCCTGAAGGCGCCTTCGCCGCCGCGGCTGGTGCGGGAGACCAGCCGATGCAGCACGAAGTCGAACTCGATGTCGAAGAGCTCGTCGCCATTGCCGATCGGCGAAGTGGCGAGGCCGCGCGCGCTGACGTAGAGCGGCACTTGCCAGCCATGGTTGATCCAGGGTTCGCGCGAGAGGCGGATCTTGCCGGCGACCTGCGTCCACAACTGCAGCGTGTGGGCGCTGTCGCGCCAGGCTGTGTAGTCCAGCGCGGGCCAGCTATCGGACGGGGAGGGCGTTGCAGCGGCGCTCATGACTCATCTCCATGGCGCCTGGGGGGAGGGGCTGCCGGCTAGGCCGGCTCGGCGTCTTCAGGAAAGACGCTCTGGGCTTGGGCCCGGCGCGAGGCCTGGCGCAGGCTCGTGACCCACAGCCGCGCGTGGCGCTGCTCGCGGCTTTCGAATCGTTCGGTGAACTTGCGGATGCCTGGGCGCTCGATGGCGGCCATGGTCATCCAGTCGGTGCCGGCAAAGGAGGGTGCGTCGCTGCTGCGCTGCGCCAGGGCCGGGCGCAGGGCCATCACCCACTCGGTGGGCACGTACGGGTCCTTGTCCAGCATACGCAAGGCGATCTTCGCCGCCTTGGGGCTGAGTACCTGCACCTTCTGATAAATGAAATCCAGATCCATTGCAACACGTAAGTTCGGGTGGCCGAGGATAGGAGGTGGACTGGCCGCGCGGTATCGTGGTTAGGCCCTACGACATTTGGCGATCAGCCTAAAGTTTGCGCTTGTGCCTCAGGGCAGGGTGAAGTCAGTCGCGAAGGTCGAGCCCCCCGCCAGCGTCGGCGAGGATGCCGTCTTCACCGCGCCGGCCCCGCTGGCTTCCACCACGTACTTGCCAGCCGCGGCCGTGTTCGGCGCAAAGACCAGCGCCGTCGGCGCCACTACGTAGGGCGCCACCAGCGGTGCGTTCACCGGTGCCGCATAGGCGTAGGCGCCGGTGTCGCTGTCCACCGGACGATCGGCCACGACGATGGTCGGGCCGCCGGACAGCGGCTGCAGGGCACGCACCTGCGCCTCGCTCGGCGAACTGGCGGTGGTTACGGCGCCGGAAAGGGTGGCCGTGGGCGAAGTGGGCACGGCGAGCGCCGAGGTCGTGGCGTTGAGCGTGGTCACGGTTTGATCGGCAACGGGCACGCTGGTCACCACCGCGGTGGTGCGGCCGGGCGCCGTCAGCACCAGGTGGTAGCTTCCCGCGGGCACCGGCTGCAAGAGGAATTTGCCGGCGCTGTCCGGCACCGTCGCCTTGACGATGACGCCGTTCTGCTGCAACGAAACGCTGGTCTGCGGACCCACCACGCCGGCTTCCACATGGCCAAGCACACCAGAGACCAGGCGCGGCACCACACTCAGCACCGGCTTGAGCAGGTACTGTCCGGAGTTGCCGGCCTTCACCACCGACTTGCAGGCGTCGAAGTCGATCACGAAGTCGGCCAGTTGGTTGGCTGCCACGTCGATGTTGATGTTGGCCTTGAGGCCCGATTGCTGGCCACTGGGTGTCTTCAGCGCGATTTCGGTTTTGGAGTCTGACAGCACCACCGAGTTGGCGAAGGGCGTTTTCGAGGCGTTCTCCGCCAGCACCAGCCGCATCTGCGTGTACTTGCCGGCGGGCAGCGCGGTCTGCCCCAGTTCGAACAGCACACCGTTGGTGAGCGACAGCAGGTCGATGCGCTGCGCCGGGTTCAGTACCACTTCCGACCAGCCCGGGCCGTTGTCGTCAGCGGCGCCGCTCTTGTGCACCCGCACCTTTTCCACTGTGACGTTGACGGCGTCGTAGCCGCAGGCCGGGGCGTCCGTCATGGCGAGGCGCATGGTGCCGGTGCTGTCGGACGTGTTCCCGCCGGACCCGCCTCCCCCGCAAGCAAGGAGGGAACCGAGCAATACAGCAGACAACGCAGCGCGTATGCGTGCGAATGTTTTCATTTTTGATCTCCTGAATGGAACAAGGGAATATTTCACATTCTGTGCATGTGCAAACACTTCCAGCAAGGCTCGCGCATGTGGGTTGCGGCCTGTTTGCAACGATGCCCGGGCCCGATCTGAAGCGACGCTATGCTCGAAGCCCTACGATAGAAAGAGAAAGGATCCACTTCATGAAGAAGCTAATCGCTGCACTTTTCGCAACAGCGATGCTCGGGGGCTGCGTTGTCTACCCCGATGGTCCGGGCAATTCCGGTGGCGGGCACGGAAAGCAATGCCCGCCTGGACAGGCAAAGAAGGGAAACTGCTAGTTCGCGTCTCGAGGGTGGCAAGCCACTTTTCTCGACTGGCATTTCCGTCGAAGTAGCTCGATGGCCAGAGCGGTGACCCGGGAGAGATCACGGTGACGAATAAGCGTAAGCCTCCGGCTCCACCACGCCCCGATGCCGGCAAGGCGGCCGGCAGCGCGCCACCTGCGTCGGCGCAAGTCGCGGCGACACGCCAGTCGGCCGAGTGGATCGTCTGGGTTGCCGAACAGTATTTGCGCGGTTGCACGCCGGAATCGATGCTGCCGGTGATGACCGCAGGCGGCCTCGGGCGGGACGAGAGCGCCTCCGTGATCGAACTTGTTCCGAGCCACCCGCTCTTCCTCGCGGCCCAGCGCCAGCAGCAATTGCTGCGCAAGCTCGAGTCCACGGCCGCCAACCTGCAACTGCTGTGGGAACTCGACCCGACTTTCGGCACGGTGGACAAACGCGCGGTGGTGTCCGAGGACGAGTTCATCCATCGCTACGTCCGCGGCTGCCGTCCGGTGGTGCTCACTGGCCACACGCAGGGTTGGCCCGCCATGCAGCGATGGTCGCCGGCCGACCTCAAGGCGCGCTTCGGGCATCTCGAGGTCGAGATCCAGGCAGAGCGCAAGGCCAACCCGCGCTACGAAGAAGACAAGATGGCGCCCAGTCGCATCGTGCGACTGGGCGACTTCGTCGACCAGGTGATGCTCGGCGGGGAGACCAACGACTACTACCTGACCGCCAACAACGAGGCGTTGCGGCGGCCCGAGCTTGCACCTCTGCTGGACGACATCGGCAGCCTGCCACCTTGCTGCAATCGCGCCGAACTGGCCGAGCGCTCTTCGTTCTGGTTTGGTCCGGCCGGCACGGTGACGCCCCTGCATCACGACACCCTAATGCTCTTCCATACGCAGGTTGTCGGGCGCAAGCGCTGGCGCCTGATCTCGCCGCTTCAGGGGCCACGCCTGTACAACTCGATTGGCGTCTTCAGCCCGATCGACCTGAAGCAGTTTCCCTTGTTTGAGGGTGTGCGCGTGCTGGAGGTCGTGGTCGAGCAGGGCGAGACGATGTTCTTGCCGCTGGGCTGGTGGCACCAGGTGCGGGCGTTGGACGTCTGCCTGTCTTTCTCATACTCGAACCTGGCCCTGCCGATTCTCAACCAGTTCACCTACATCAATCCCGATCAGCCACCGGTGGCGCAGGGCTGAGAAGAGCCGATCACCTTCTCGGTTGCGTTCTCCCCGGAAGTAGCATTGAAGGTGGGCTATGGTGAATGCTGCGATGGCCTGCCCGGAGGGGATCGAACCCCCGACAACCTGCTTAGAAGGCAGGTGCTCTATCCAACTGAGCTACGGGCAGACTAGGGTCAATTTTGCCATGCGCGGGTTCGAGCGCTGGCCGGAGGCAGGCAAGATGACACAGGCAGAAGGCGGCGATCCCTTCAATCTCGCGCGCTTCGTGAGCGTGCAGGCGCCGGTCTACGCCCAGGTTTGCGCGGAACTGGATGCCGGCTGCAAGAGCAGCCACTGGATGTGGTTCATGTTCCCGCAACTGGCGGCGCTGGGCCGCAGCGGCACGGCCAAGTACTACGGAATCGCATCGCGCGCCGAGGCGGGGGCCTATGCGCAGCACCCTCTCCTGGGCGAGCGGCTGCGGCATTGCACGTCGCTGGTGCTGGCGGTGCAGGGCAGCACGGCCCACCAGATCTTCCATTCGCCCGACGACCTCAAGTTCCGCTCCTGCATGACGCTGTTCGACGCGGTGGTGCCGGGTGAAGCCTTGTTTCGGCAGGCACTGGCGAATTACTACGGCGGCGAAGGCGATCCGCTCACGCTGAAGTTGCTGGCCTCGATGCCTTGAAGGGCACGCTGTCGCGCAGGCGGCGCTGAAATGCGGGCGCTGATCCGATACTGGAGCGCTGAACTCATCTGGGGGACACATGGACATTCGAGACAAGGTCGCCGTGGTAACCGGCGGCGCCAGCGGCATCGGCCGCGCGATCGCTCAACGTTTTGCAGCCGACGGCGCACGCGCCGTGGTGGTGGCCGACCTCGACCTGGCGCGTGCCCAAGGCGTGGCGGCAGAGATCGGCGGCCAGGCACTGGCCGTGCGCTGCGATGTCAGCCGCGAGGCCGACATCCAGGCGCTCATCGAGACCACGCGACAGCACTTCGGCCGCGTCGACATCTACATCTCCAACGCCGGCATCCTGGGGCGCCCAGGCGGCATCGAACTAGAAGACGCGCTCTGGGACAAGATGTGGCAGATCCATGGCATGGCCCACGTGTGGGCCGCGCGCGTCGTGGTGCCCGAGATGGTGGAGCGCGGCGAGGGCTACTTCCTGATCACGGCCTCGGCTGCCGGCCTGCTGAACATCGTGGAATCGGCGCCGTATGGCGTCACCAAGCATGCGGCGGTGGCCTTTGCCGAATGGCTGCGCATTGCCTACGGCCGGCGCGGCGTGCGCGTGTCCTGCCTGTGCCCGCAGTCGGTGCAGACCGACATGGTCACCGGCGACGGCGGCTCGGCCGGCCACGACGGCATCCTGAGCGCCGACCAGGTGGCGGGCGAGGTCGTCGCGACCATGCAGAGCGAAAAGTTCCTGGTGCTGCCGCATCCGCAGGTGATGCAGTACTTCCAGGCGAAGGCGCAGGACTACGACCGCTGGATCGGCGGCATGCAAAAGCTGCATGCCATGCACGCCGCCAAGGGCTGAGAGCCGCCCTGGGCCGCGCGCTGGCCTAAAGAGTCGCGGTCGAGCCGTGGCTCACGACGCGCCCGTTGTCGAGCTGAATCACCTCGCGCGCCAGCGCCTCCACGTCCTGCGGATCGTGGGTCACGAGCAGGGTCGGCACCTGCACGCGCTCGAGCATCTCGGCCAGTTCCTGCCGCAAGCGCGCGCGCAGGGGCGCGTCCAGCGCGGACAGCGGCTCGTCCAGCAACAGCAACCGCGGCTCGGTGGCGAGCGCGCGTGCGAGTGCGACGCGCTGGCGCTGGCCTCCGGAGAGATTGCGCGGGAGGCTGCCGCGCAGGGGCAGCAGGTCGAACTGACGGATGAGGGCATCTACCCGTGCCATGCCCTCGGCGTCGATGCGCCGGCCGAGCCGATGGACGCCGAACTGCAGGTTGCGCTCCACCGTCATGTGCGGAAACAGGGCGTAGTCCTGGAACACCACGCCGATCCGGCGCTCGCGCGCTGGCAGGTCGATGCCACGCGCCGTGTCGAGCAGGGTCTGGCCGGCGGTGCGCACATGGCCACGCGCCGCATGTGCCAGGCCGGCGATGGCCATGAGGACGGTCGACTTGCCCGCGCCTGACGGCCCCATCAGCGCGCAACGATGCGAGTGGGCTTCGAAGGCCACGTCCAGGTCGAAGGTGCGGTCCGCCGAGCGCAAGGTGAGTTGCAGCCGGACATCGAGCGCAGACGTCGTCATGTCAGTGCTTTGCCTGGAGCAATCGCCCCGATATCACGAGGACGACCATGCAGACGATCGAAATGATGAGGGTGAGCCACAGGGCACGTCCGTCATCGCCGGCCTGGACCGCCTCATACACGGCGATCGAGAGGGTCTGTGTCTTGCCGGGCAAGTTGCCGGCGATCATCAAGGTGGCGCCGAATTCGCCCATGGCGCGGGCGAAGGCCAGCATCAGTCCGGCAGCGATGCCGCGGATCGCCAAGGGCAAGGCGATGCGAAGGAACAACTCGAACTCGCCGGCGCCGAGCGTGCGCGCCGCGTGGGCGAAGCGCCCATCGACCTCTTCGAAGGCCGCGCGCGCGCCCTTGTAGACCAGCGGCAAGGAAACCACTGACGCCGCAATGACGGCGCCCTGCCAGGTGAACATGAGGTTGATGCCCAGCCAGTCGTGCAAATGACGGCCGAGCACGCCGTTGCGCCCGATGAGCACGATCAGGTAGTAGCCGATCACCGTGGGCGGCAGCACCATGGGCAGCACCAGGATCGAGTCGACGACGCTCTTCCCGGGGAATTGACTGCGCGAGAGCCACCAGGCGAGAGCGATCCCTGCCAGGCCCGCGCTCAGCGTAGCCAGCAGTGCGACCTTGAGCGTGAGCCAGAGAGGAATCAGCACGCGGAACGCTCACGAAGCGGGGCGCGCATCCGGCTTGGAGAAGCCGAAGCGCTGCAGGATCTCCTGGCCGGACGCACCACGCACGAAGGCGATGAACTCGTTGGCCAGCGCTGCGTTCCTGCTCGCGGCGACCTGCGCGATGGGGTAGGTCACCGGCGTCGCGGTCGGCACCGTCAGCGCGATGCGCGTCTTCTCGTGTTCGACCATGGCGTCGGTGCGATAGACGAAGCCGGCATCGACCTCGCCGCGTGCCACATAGTTCAAGACCTGGCGCACGCTTTCGCCGTAGATCCACTTGGGCTGCAGGGCGGCCGCGAGGCCGGCCTTCTCGATTGCCTCCATCGTGTAGCGGCCGGCGGGCACGGTGGCGGGTGTGCCGGTCGACACCCGCTGGAAGGCAGGGTTGGCCAGATCGCCCAGCGCCTTGGGGGCCTGGGTCGAAGTCGACGGCAGGATCAGTACCAGTGTGTTGGCGGCGAAGTCGGCGCGCGTTGGCGCGACGATGAGGCTGGCGGCCCGGTTCATCGTCTCCTGATCGGCCGAGGCGAACACGTCGACCGGCGCGCCTTGCTGGATCTGTGCCAGCAAGGGGCCGGATGCGGCAAAGTTGAAGGTCACCTTCGCGCCTGGCCGAGCCCGCTCGAAGGCCTGGCCCACGGCCTGGAAGGCGTTGGTCAGGCTGGCGGCGGCCGAGACCACCAGTTCCTGTGCCTGGGAGGCCGCGCCCGCGAGGGCCAGGGTGGCCGCCAGCACCACGCCGCGAAGTCGGGAAGAGATCGTCATGGTTGGTGGCGCTATTCAATACTGGAATAGCGATGATAGCGCAGCCTGGTTCGCGCTATGCGGTGATGGAATAGCGCAGCGTCGATTGGTTGCACAATCCGCGCGATGAAGAACCCTCGTTTCACCGACGCGCTTGGACATGGCTTGAGCGACAAGCGCATCGACATCCTGCGCGGCATCGGTCAAAGCGGCAGCATCTCGCAAGCCGCCCGCGAGGCAGGCGTCAGCTACAAGGCAGCCTGGCAGGCCATCGACACGCTCACCAACCTGGCCGGCGTTCCCCTGGTCCACCGCGCCGTCGGGGGCACGGGTGGCGGGGGCGCGACGCTGACGGCGCATGGCATCCAGCTGCTGGAACTCGCCACGGAACTGGATGCGGCGAAGGCCTTGATCCAGCAGCGTTGGCTGGCGGCCTCCGGCGCGGCGGCCGGCTCCGGCGCGCCGCCGTTTTCGTTGCGAACCAGCATGCGCAACCAGTTGCCGGCCACCGTGATCGGCGCCGAAACGGCAGGGCCTCTTTCGCGTGTTCAGCTGCGGGTCGGTGAAGGTGCGCAGCTTTGCGCGCGCCTCACACGGGAGAGCGTGGAGTTGCTCGGACTGCAGCCCGGGCTGCGGGTGATCGCGCTGTGCAAGGCGACCGCGGTGCGCGTCACGCGCGCGGCATCTGCATCGCAAGCACCCAAGGTGCCGATCAATCAGCTGCGCGGCAAGGTCGCCAGCATCGAGCGGGGGCCACAGGGCGATGAAGTAACGCTCGAATTGCCGGCGGGCGGACGCATAGTCGGCTTCGCGGACTCCGGTAGTGGCCTGCGCGCCCGCCAGCACGGGCTTGTCGAGGTGGACGAGTCTGTCGTCGTGATCGCGCTGCCCGGCTGATCGAGCCCCTTTAGCGCCCCGGCAGCAACTCAAGGCGACGCAGCAAGCGGTGGAAGTTGCTGCGGTCCATGCCGGCCTCCTGGGCCGCGGCGGCCAGGGAGTTGGGGTGCCTGGCCAGCAGGGCCTGCAGCCAGCGCCGCTGGAAGGCTTCGGTGGCATCGCGCAAGCTGCCGCCGACTGCAAGTTCGCTCAGCGTGTCGACCGCCATGCCGACACTCCCGGTCACCGGATTGCCGCCGGCCAGGGCCAGATGCTGGGGCTCCAGGGCTATCCAGCGGCCTTGACGGCCCTGTTCCGCGAGGGCTCGCAGGGCCGCGCGGCTGATCAGGTGTTCGAGCTCGCGCACATTGCCTGGCCAGTCATGAGCCAGCAAGGCCGTGCGCGCGGCCGGTGACAGGCGCAGATTGCGCGCGCCCAGCCGATGCTGGTTCTCTTCGAGAAAGCCGCCCGCCAGCGCGAGCACGTCGCGGCCCCGCTCACGCAAGGCCGGCACCTGCAGCGGGTAGACCGACAGGCGGTGATAGAGATCGGCGCGAAAGCGGCCGGCAGCCACCTCGCGATGCAGATCGCGGTTGGTGGCCGCCAGCAACCGTACGTCGACGCGCAGCAGCTTGTCGCTGCCGGGCCGTTGCAGTTCCCCGCTCTGCAGCACGCGCAGCAACTTGGCCTGCACGGCCAGCGGCAGCTCGCCCACCTCGTCCAGGAACAGGGTGCCGCCGTCGGCCAGCTCGAACTTGCCGACGCGGTCCTGGACGGCGCCGGTGAAGGCGCCCTTCTTGTGGCCAAACAGCTCGCTGTCGGCCAGGCTCTCGGGCAGCGCCGCGCAGTTGATCTGCACCAAGGCCTGCTCGCGCCGCGCGGACTGCGCATGCAGCCGCTGGGCCACCAGTTCCTTGCCCACGCCGGTCTCGCCGAGTATCAGCACGCTGAGGTCCGAGCCGGCCACGGTGTCGATCTCGCGCCGCAGCTGCTGCATCGCCGCGCTCTTGCCCAGCAGCTCGCGCGGCCGGATGCCGACGCGCCATTCGCGTGCCAGGGCCTGCTCGCGATCCGCACGCGCCTGCAGCTCGCGCAGCGACTCCATCGCCTCGACGCCCGATTCCAGCAAGGTCACCACAGCCTGCAGCCTGGCCGGGTCCACGCCCTCGAAGGCCTGCGGGTTCAAGGCATCGAGGGTCACCAGGCCCCACAGCTGGCCGTCGCGGCGCAGCGGCGCGCCCATGCAGTCGTGCACGGCCAGCAGCTCGCGCTGACCCTCGACCAGGCCGTCATAGGGGTCGGGCAGGCCGCTGTCCGCGGCGAAGCGCAGGCCGCTTTCGCTGGCCAGCAGCTGAGCCAGGCGCGGATGCGCAGCCAGCGGGAAGCCCCGGCCCAGGGCTTCGTCGCTGAGCCCGTCGACCGCCACGGGTACCAGGACCTGGCCCTGCAGGCGCAGCACGGCCACTGCGTCGCTGGCCACCATGCTGCGCACGGCGGCCAACAGAGGGCGCAGGCGCTGCTCCTCAGCGCTGCCGGAGACGGTGTCGATCGAGGTCATGTCTACAACAAAGGGTCAAAAGGACAACACACAAGCAGTTGTCACGATAACAACATGAAGAAAACCTTGTGAGAAATCAAGAACTTGAGGAAAGCGCTAGGCTGGCACGCTTGTTGAGTAGTCAGAGGCATCCTCATCCTGGAGATTCCATGTTCTCGCCCCAGACCATTGCCCTCATCAAGGCCACCGTGCCCGCGCTCCAGCAGCACGGCGAAGCCATCACCCAGCACTTCTATGCGCTGATGTTCCGCGAGCACCCGGAGGTGAAGGCCTTCTTCAACGAGTCCCATCAGGCCTCGGGCAGCCAGGCACGCGCCCTGGCCGGCGCGGTTCTGGCCTATGCCAGCCATATCGACCGGCTCGAGGAAATCGCACCGGCACTGCCGCGCATCGTGCAAAAGCATGCTGCTTTGGGCGTGCTGCCCGAGCACTACCCCATCGTCGGCGCCTGCCTGCTGAAAGCCATCCGCGAGGTGCTCGGCGCGGTGGCCACCGACGAAATCATCGCTGCCTGGGGCGAGGCCTACGGTGCCCTGGCCCAGTTGCTGATCGACGCCGAGGAGCAGATCTACGCCGGCAATGCCGCGCGCAGCGGCGGCTGGCGTGGCACGCGCGCGCTGCGGGTGGCGCGCAAGGAGCGCGAGAGCGAGCTGATCACCTCCTTCTACCTGGAGCCTGTGGACGGCGGGCCGCTGCTGGCTTTCACGCCGGGGCAGTACCTGACGCTGGTGCTGGACATCGATGGCCAGGCCGTGCGGCGCAACTACTCGCTGTCCGACGCACCGGGCAAGCCCTGGTATCGCATCAGCGTCAAGCGCGAAAGCGGCGGCCAGGTCTCGAACTGGCTGCACGACCATGTCGAGGTCGGCATGGAGCTGATGGCCCAGGCACCTTGCGGCGACTTCGTGCTCGATTCGCAGGTGCCGCAGCGTCCCCTGGTGCTGCTGACCGGCGGGGTGGGCATCACGCCGGCGATGAGCATGCTGGAGTCGGTGGCCGCCAGCGGCCGGCCAGTGCATTTCATCCACGCGGCCCGGCATGGCGGCGTGCATGCCTTCCGCGAGCGTGTGGAGGCCCTGGCCGCCACGCACGACAACGTGCGGGCGCTCTATGTCTACGACACGCCGCGCCAGCAGGACCGACCGCATGCCGTCGGCCTGGTGACCGAGGAGCTGCTGGCCCGCCAGCTGCCGGCCGATCGCGATGTGGACCTCTACTTCCTGGGCCCCAAGCCCTTCATGCAATCGGTCTACGCCAGCGCGCTGACCCTGGGCATCCCGGCCAATCAGGTGCGCTACGAGTTCTTCGGGCCGCTGCAGGATCTGCAGGCCGCCTGAGCGCGATCCCCAATGAAAAAAGCCGTCAACTGCTTCCAGTTGACGGCTTTTGATTTTTCAATCTTGGTCGGGGCGAAAGGATTCGAACCTTCGACCCTCTGCTCCCAAAGCAGATGCGCTACCAGGCTGCGCTACGCCCCGACGAAACCTGGCATTCTACAGTGTGCGCGGACGCCCCCTTTTTCAGTGGCGCTGGTACTGCGTCTTGCCGAACAGGATGTCGCGCGATTTGTCGTCGGTGAGGGGCTGGCGCAAGTCGGCCAGCACCTTCACGCCACGCTGCACGGCCGGGCGTTCGGCGATGCCTTCGAACCAGCGCTTGAGGTGCGGATAGTCCTCGAGCACGATGCCCTGGTTCTGCCAGCTGCGCAGCCAGGGGAAGATGGCGATGTCGGCAATCGAATAGCTCTTGCCGGCAATGAAGGGCTTCTTGGACAGCTGCTTGTCGATCACGCCATAGAGGCGCTTGGCCTCGTTGCTGTAGCGATCGATGGCATAGGCGATCTTCTCCGGCGCATACAGCCGGAAGTGATGGGCCTGGCCCAGCATGGGGCCGACGCCGCCCATCTGGAACATCAGCCACTGCAGGACCTCGTAGCGCTCGCGATCTTCTTGTGGCAGCAGCTTGCCGGTCTTGCCGGCCAGGTACACCAGGATCGCGCCCGATTCGAACAGCGAGATCGGCTGGCCGTCGGGGCCGTTGGGGTCGGTGATGGCCGGGATCTTGTTGTTCGGGCTGATCGCCAGGAACTCCGGCGCGAACTGGACGCCCTTGCCGATGTTGATGGGGTGCGCGCGATAGGGCAGGCCGCACTCCTCCAGCATGATGTGAACCTTGTGGCCGTTGGGCGTGGGCCAGGAGTAGACGTCGATGGTTGGGTCAGACATGGGCGCAGCATAGCCAGCCGAGCGAGATTTCGCAGGCGCTGTCCCTCAATGGCCCGCTCAGGCCAGGGCCTGGGTCTTGGCGAGGCGCTGGTGAATCGAGGCCACCGCCGCCGCGCCTTCGCCGATCGCGCCGCCCACCCGCTTGACCGAGCCCGAGCGCACGTCGCCCACGGCAAAGACGCCGGGCACGCTGGTCTCCAGCGTCGAGGGCACATGCCCTTGTGTGCCGGCCAGTGCTGCCGTGCCGGTGAGCACGAAGCCGTGCGCATCCACCGCCACGCCGCAGCCTTCCAGCCATTGCGTCTCCGGCTCGGCGCCGACGAAGAGGAAGATGTTGCGCGCCGGGCAGTCGTGCTCGGCCGCGAGTTGCCGATTGTGCCAGGTGGCGCCTTCCAGGCCGCGGCTCGGTTCGCCGTGCAGCCGCACCAGCTCGGTGTGCGGATGCAGCTCGATGTTGGGCGTGGCCTCCAGACGGTCGATCAGGTAGCGCGACATGCTGGCGGCCAGCGAAGGCCCGCGCACCAGCACATTCACCTTGGACACATGCTGCGACAGGAAGACTGCCGCCTGCCCGGCGGAGTTGCCGCCGCCGACCAGGGCGATCTCCTGCTGCGCGCAGACCTTGGCTTCCAGCGCCGAGGCCCAGTACCAGATGCCGCGTCCCTCGAAGTCGGCCAGCCGCGGCACGGCCGGTCGCCGGTAGCGCGCGCCGCTGGCAACCACCACGGTGCGCGAGCGCAACTTCCGGCCATCGGCCAGGCTCACCACCAGCGGTCCGCCGGACGCGGTGGCGCTGCAATCGAGCGCCACCACCTGTGCCGGAATCAGCATCTCGGCTCCGAACTTCTGCGCCTGCACATAGGCACGCCCGGCCAGCGCGCCGCCGGAGATGCCGGTGGGAAAGCCCAGGTAGTTCTCGATGCGTGCGCTGGCGCCCGCCTGGCCGCCGAAGGAGCGGCAATCGACGACGATGACGCGCAGCCCTTCCGAGGCGGCATACACGGCAGTCGCCAGGCCGGCCGGCCCGGCGCCCACCACCAGCACGTCGAACAGTTCCTCGCGCTCGCCGCTGTCGAGCATGCCCAGGCAGCGCGCCAGCGCGTCTTCCGAGGGGTTGATCAGCACCGAGCCGTTGGGGCAGACGGCCAGCACCTGGCAGGCGCCGTACTCCTCGAGCAGGGCAGCCGCAGCCGCGTCGCTGTCGGCATCGACCAGGTTATAGGGATGGCCGTTGCGGCCGAGGAAGGTCTGCAAGCGCAGGATATCGACATGGCCGGGCGGGCCGATCAGCACCGGGCCGCTGGCGCCGGCCTCGATCAGCGCCACGCGGCGCAGGATCAGCGCGCGCACCACGCGCTCGCCCAGGTCGGCCTCGGCGACGATCATGGCGCGCAGTTGCTCCGGCGGGATCAGGAGCACCTCCACATCCTCGTCGGCATGGCCGTCGACCAGGGCCGGGTCCCCGGACAGCTGGCCCACTTCCGCCATGAAGTGGCCCGGCCCCTGCTGCACGATGGGCACCACGTGGCCCAGGCCGTCGCGCTGGGTGATCGAGACCAGGCCGGAGAGCACCACGAACATGCCCGGCCCGCGCTCACCGGCGGTAAAGAGGCATTCGCCCTTGCTGTAGCGGCGCAGGCTGCCGAAGCGGCGGATGCGCTCGATCTCTCGCGGCGCCAGTTCGGGATACATCTGGTGGCGGCGCTTCTCGATGTCGATCGGTTCGTTGGCCATGTCCAAGGGCTCCAGCGGCTGACTAGCAAGACGGCATTAAACGCCGAAGCGGCTTGCGTCATGCATCTGCCACGCGATTGACATGCAGTCTTCATGCCATGCCCGGAGACTCCCGCCGCATATGAGAGAACTGCCCACACCGACCAGCGCGCTGCTGGAAAACTCGAACATCGTCGTCCCGCGGGTCGCCGAGCCGGAAAGCGGCGGCATCGAAGTGAGCTGGGCGCAGCATCAGGACGAGGTGCGCGCCGCCCAGCGCCTGCGCTACCAGATCTTTGCCGGCGAGATGGGCGCGCGCCTGGCCACGCCCATTGCCGGCCACGACATCGACCTGTTCGACGATTTCTGCGAGCACCTGCTGGTGCGCGACGAGCAGACGCGCGAAGTCATCGGCACCTACCGCGTGCTGCCGCCGGCCCAGGCGCGCCGGGTCGGCAGCACCTACAGCGACACCGAATTCGACCTGACCCGCCTGCGCGACCTGCGCGAACGCATGGTCGAGCTGGGCCGCAGCTGCGTGCATGCCGAACATCGCCAGGGCGGCGTGATCCTGGCGCTATGGGGTGCCCTGGCCGGCTTCATGCAGCGCAACAGGCTGGACACCATGATCGGCTGCGCCAGCATCCCGATGTGGCACCAGGGCGTGACCAGTGGCGACGCCGCGGCGAGCATCTGGCGCCAACTGTCGGCAACGCACATGGCGCCGGTGCGCTACCAGGTGCAGCCGCGGCTGCCCTTGCCGGTGGAGCGCCTCGATGGCAGCCTCGAGGTGGAGCCGCCGGCGCTGATCCGCGGCTACCTGCGCCTGGGTGCGCGGGTGCTGGGTGCGCCAGCCTGGGACCCGGACTTCAACACCGCCGACCTGCCCATGATGATGCGGCTCGACGACCTGCCACCGCGCTACCGGCGGCACTTCCTGGGCGGCTAGAGCCCGTCATATTGACACGTGGCCGTCACGGAACTGTCATAAAGACCCGGGAAACTGTCATGTTCCTGCCGCATGGCGCCACAGAGCGCAACTTGGTCCCAGAATCCGTGCTCATGCTTTCCGACGAACCGATCGGGCCGGCTGCTGCTGCAGCCGCGCCCACTTCTGTGCTCCTGGACCGGGACCACAGCATCCTTGCCTTCAACGAGCGCGTGCTCGACTGGGCCCTGCGGCCCGAAGTGCCCCTGGCCGAGCGCCTGCGCTACCTGTGCATCGTCTCGTCCAACCTCGACGAATTCTTCGAGGTGCGCGCCGCGCCGCACCTGATCGCACATGCGGCGGGCGACCAGAAGGGCAATTACAGCGTCGAGTCTTTCGAGAAGCTCGCCACCGCCGCGCATGACCTGGTGGCGCGCCAGTACGCGCTCTACAACGATGGGCTGATGCCGGCCCTCGCCGCGCAGGGCATCCAGATCATTTCGCACGGCGAGCGCAACCCGCTGCAGCGCAAGTGGGTGCATGACTATTTCGAGCGCGAGGTGCGGCCGCTGCTGATTCCGATCGGGCTCGATCCGGCGCACCCGTTTCCGTCGGTGGCCAACAAGTCGCTCAACTTCATCGTGCGCCTGGGCGGCGTGGATGCCTTCGGCCGCGACAACCCGATTGCCATCGTCAAGCTGCCGCGGGTGGTGCCGCGCATCATCCGCATGCCGGCCAAGGTGTCGGGCGGCAAGACCTTGTTCGTGGCGCTGTCCAGCATCGTGCGGGCGCATCTTCAAAGCATGTTCCCGGGCCGCGAGGTCGGCGAGTTCTCGCAGTTCCGCGTGACCCGGCATTCCGACCTGGCGGTCGATGAGGAAGACGTCAAGAACTTGCGCACCGCGCTGCGCCAGGGCCTGGAGCATCGGCACTACGGGCAGGGGGTACGCCTGGAGGTGTCGGCGAGCTGTGCCGAGTCGCTGTCGAGCTTTCTGCTGGCGCAGTTCAATCTGCCGCCACAGGCCCTGTACCGTGTGCATGGCCCGGTGAACCTGGCGCGCCTGACGCAGATGATCGATCTGCTGGACGAGCCCAAGCTCCTGTTTCCGCCGTATCAGGCCTCCTATCCTGTCACGCTGTCCACCGGCCAGTCCTTCTTCGAGCGGCTGCAGCGCGGCGACGTGCTGATCCACCAGCCCTTCGAGAGCTTCGAGGGGGTGCTGGCCTTCCTGCGCGAGGCGGTGCATGACCCGCAGGTGCTGGCCATCAAGCAGACCATCTACCGTACCGGCACCCATTCCGAGCTGATGGAACTGCTGCGCGAGGCGGTGCGGCGCGGCAAGGAAGTCACCGTGGTGGTGGAGCTGAAGGCGCGCTTTGACGAAGAGGCCAACATCAACTGGGCCGAGATGCTCGAGTCCATCGGTGCGCAGGTGGTGTATGGCGTGGTGGGCCTCAAGACCCACGCCAAGATGCTGCTGGTGACGCGGCGCGAGGGCCGGCGCCTGGTGCGCTACGGCCACCTCTCCACCGGCAACTACAACCCCAAGACGGCGCGCCTGTACACCGACATCAGCCACCTGACGGCCGATCCGCTGCTCACCGCCGACATGGAGGCGGTGTTCGTGCACATGGCCAGCCAGGTGCGCCTGCCGAAGATGAACCGCATGTGGGTGGCACCCTTCGACCTGCACCGCAACACGATCGCCCAGATCGACGCGCTGGGCGCGGCGGCGGCGCGCGGCGAGTCGACCCGCATCGTGGCCAAGATGAACGCGCTGACCGACGAGCAGATCATTGCCGCCCTGGTGCGTGCCGGCCGCAAGGGTGTGCGCATCGACCTCGTCGTGCGCGGCGCCTGCACCCTGCCGGCGCAGGTGCCGGGCTACACCGAGAACATTCGCGTGCGCTCGATCATCGGGCGCTTCCTGGAGCATTCGCGCGTCTTCTATTTCCGCCAGGGCGAGGACGAGTCGCTGTATCTGTCCAGTGCCGACTGGATGAATCGCAACATGATGCGGCGTGTCGAAGTGGCCTGGCCGGTCACCGACCCGGGCTTGCGCCAGCGCCTGATCGACGAGTGCCTGGTGGCCTACCTGCACGACGGCCGCGACGCCTGGGAACTGGGCGCCGACGGCGCCTACCAGCGCGTACTGCGCGACACCCATGCGGGCGAGGAGGGCGCTTCGCGCGCCATCGAGGCGCATGGCGCCCAGGCCGCCCTGATGGGACGCTACGCCTCGAGGGGCCTGAGCCGCGTGGCACCAAGAGAATGAAAGAGCATTCCATGGATCTGATTTTTTGGCGGCATGCAGAGGCCGAAGACTGGACCGAGGGCTGTGACGACATGGCGCGCTCGCTCACCCCGCGCGGAGAGAAGCAGGCCAAGCGTATGGCGAGCTGGCTCGACCGGCAGCTGCCCGAGGGCGTGCGCATCATCAGCAGCCCGGCGCGCCGTTGCGAACAGACGGTGCTGGCGCTGGGCCGAAAGTACAAGCTGCGGCCCGAACTGGCGCCCGACACCACGCCCGACGCGCTGCTGGCGGCGGCCGGCTGGCCCAACGGCAAGTCGGTGGTGCTGATGGTGGGGCACCAGCCCTCGCTGGGGCAGGCGATCTCGCTGCTGCTCGGGCTGCAGCAGGACAGCTGCCCGGTGCGAAAGGGCTCGCTGTGGTGGATCCGCACCCGCGAGCGCGATGGCGACACGCAGACGGTGGTGGTCACCGTCCAGTCGCCCGAACTGATCTGACGGGTGGCCTCGCCGCGGCGCAGCGAACCCAAAGGAGCCGTGCCCCATGAAGCTGTCCCGCCTGAGCATCGCCACCTTCAATCTCTACAACCTCAATGAGCCGGGCCTGCGGCTCTATGCCGCGGATGGTTGGACCGACGAGCAGCACCAGCGCAAGATTGCCTGGATCGCGCAGCAGTTGCAGCGGATCGACGCAGACGTCGTCGGCTTCCAGGAACTGTGGAATCGCACGTCGCTGGAGACGGTGCTGGCGCAAGCCGGTCTCGCCGACCAGTACGATCTCCTCGCGCCCGCGAGCGCCGTCGGCACCCATATCGTCTGTGCCGCCATCGTCCGCAAGGGCCTCATGAGGGCCGACAGCGCGCGCTGGATCGACAAGTTCCCCGACGGTTTCCGGCTCTCGGCGAAGGGCGACGATCCGCAGACGCCGGCCATCGCCGTCAACATCAGCGGTTTCTCCCGGCCGGTCCTGCGCTTCGATATCGTCCCGCGCGAGGGTGAGCACGAGATCCAGGTGTATGTCTGCCACTTCAAGTCCAAGCAGCCGACCAGGATCTATCGCGAGGCCTGGTACGACGCTGCCACCTACCAGAAGCATGCAAAGGCCATCGGCGCCGCGCTCTCCACCATCCGCCGCACCGCCGAAGCGGCCGCCTTGCGCTTCATGCTCAATGACGAGATGAAGGGCAATGACAAGGCGGTCATCGTGCTGGGCGACATCAATGACGGCCAGATGAGTAACACGGCCAACATCCTGACGGAGCAGCCCGCCTACCTGGTGGGCGACTCGACAGGCGGCGGCGACGTGGCCCTGTACACCGCCCAGACCCTGCAGGAGTATCGGGACACGCGCGACGTCTACTACACCCATGTGCACCAGGACTTTCGCGAGTCGCTGGACCACATCCTGGTGAGCGAGCAGCTCTACGACAACAGCAAGAAGCGCAAGTGGTTGTTCGACGAGCTGGTCATCAACAATGACCATCTGAACTTCGACGACCACAAGGAAAGCGGCAGCAACGACCACGGCATCGTCCGGGCCACCTTCAGGTACAGGCCGATCAAGAACGACCTCGCGTAACGAGGTCCCGCGCTCAGCAACCGGTCAACTTGACGCGCCAGCCGGCCTTCTGCCAGGCCAGCGCTTCTTCGCGCAGCAGGTGGGCCGACTGGGGATAGTGCTCCGCCCAGCTGTTCTTGCAGTGCACGCTGAAATCGCGCGGGCCGGCCGCGGCCACACGCACGGCCTGCGCATCGGGATCGCGCCGCGCATGGCACAGCACCACCGCCAGGCGCAGTGCGAGCAGCTGCGTGGCGAAGGTGGCGTCGGTCAGCGAGGATTCCACCTTGCGCAACTTCCCGTGGTGGCCCAGCACCAGCTGGCTCAGGGTGTGCATCTCGTTGATGTCGAAGCCCGGTGCGTCGGCGTTGTCCAGGATGTAGGCGCCGTGCTTGTGGTATTCGCTGTGCGAGATCTGGGTGCCCACTTCGTGCAGCTGCGCCGCCCAGCCCAGCTTGCGCAGGGCCCGGCCGTCGCGCGTGGTGGTGCCCACGCCGCGTGCACCCGGCACCATCTGCACGAAGAGCCCGGCGGCGCATTCGGCCACGCGCGCCGCCTGCTGCGCATCGGCATTGAAGCGCGCGCCCAGGCGCACCACGGTGGCCGAGCGCATGTCGGCCACGGCCTCGTCGCGTTCCAGCAGCTCGTACAGCACGCCATGGCGCAGGGCGCCCTGGGCCACCCGCATCTCGTCGATGTCGAGCAGGTCGAATACCGCGCGCAGCACGGACAGGCCGCCGCCGATCACCGGCTTGCGGTCGTCGCGCAGGCCGTCGATGCGCACCCGGTCGGTGCTGCCGGCCTTGATCAGCCGATCCACCAGCCAGTCCAGGCCTTCCCGGCTGATCAGGCCGGGCGCGCCGCCGGCCAGCTCGAGCATGTCGCCCACGGCGCCGATGGTGCCGGAGGCGCCGTAGGCCACGTCCCAGTTGGCGTGCGCGTAGCTGCCCAGGCCCTCGTCGAGCACCGCCTTGGCGGCGATCTCGGCCGCCCGGAAGGCATGCATGTTGAACTGCCCATCGGGGAAATGCTTCATCGACCAGGCCACGCTGCCGACCCGGTAGGACTCCATGACCTCGGCCTCGAGCGCGTGGCCGAGGATCATTTCGGTGGAACGCCCGCCGATGTCGACCACCAGGCGGCGCTCCCGGTCCGATTCGTCGTTGTGCGGCAGCATGTGCGCCACGCCTTGATAAATGAGGCGCGCCTCTTCGCGGCCGGGAATCACGTCGATGCCGAAGCCCAGGATGGTGCGGGCGCGCAGCAGGAACTCGTCGCGGTTGCGGGCCTCACGCAGTGTCTGGGTTGCGACGGCACGCACCTGCGAGCGTTTGAAACCGGACAGGCGTTCGCCAAAACGGGCGAGGGCATCCCAGCCGCGCTGCATGGCCTCGGGGGTAAGGTTGCGGGCGCTGTCGAGGCCGTTGCCCTGGCGCACCGTCTCCTTGAGATATTCGGTGCGGTGGATCTGGCCGTGGTCGACCTGCCCGATTTCGAGACGGAAGCTGTTGGAGCCGAGATCGACCGCGGCAAGGCGGGTGCCGTTTTGCATGAGTGAAGAGCCAGGAGGGGGTTCCGATGGTAGCCGCTGGCCCCCGGCCGCTTTGTGACCGAACCGTGACACGTCATGAAACCAGACGTCACAGCCAGCCCTTTTCTCCTCTGGAAAGGGGTGTCATATGGATGTCACACAAGCTTCCTAGAGTGCGGCGCAACCCCTGAACGGGGCTTCGCCTTACTTATCAAGGATGCTTTCAATGAAAAAGATCTCCGCCTTCGCTGCAACCGGTCTCATGGCCGTTGCCTTTGCCCAGTCTTCGGCCTTTGCGCAAGACGTCACCGGCGCCGGCGCCAGCTTCCCGGCACCGCTGTACTCCAAGTGGGCGGCCGACTACAACAAGGCGACTGGCGTGAAGATCAACTACCAGTCGGTCGGCTCGGGCGCCGGCCTCAAGCAGATCGAGGCCAAGACGGTGGACTTCGGTGCTTCCGACATGCCCCTGAAGGACGAGGAACTGAAGGCCAAGGGCCTGGTGCAGTTCCCCACCGTGATCGGCGGCGTGATCCCCGTGGTCAACATCCAGGGCATCAAGCCGGGCGAACTCAAGCTCAGCGGCGCCGTGCTGGGCGACATCTACCTGGGCAAGATCACCAAGTGGAACGACCCGGCCATCAAGGCACTGAACGGCTCGCTCAACCTGCCTGACGCCGCCATCGCGCCGGTGCGCCGCGCCGACGGTTCGGGCACCAGCTTCCTGTTCACCAACTACCTCTCCAAGGTCAATGCCGAGTGGAAGTCCAAGGTGGGCGAGGGCACGGCGGTCAACTGGCCGACCGGCGCCGGCGGCAAGGGCAATGAAGGCGTAGCCGCCTTCGTGAATCGCCTGCCCAACTCGATCGGCTACGTCGAGTACGCCTACGTAAAGCAGAACAAGATGACCTATGCCCAACTGCAGAACGCCGCGGGCAGCTTCGTCGCGCCCGATGACAGCGCCTTCAAGGCGGCCGCCGCCGGCGCCGAGTGGAGCAAGACCTTCTTCCAGGTGCTGACCAACCAGCCCGGCAAGGATTCCTGGCCCATCACCGGTGCCACCTTCATCCTGATGCACAAGGCGCAGGACAAGCCGGCGCAGGCCGCCAGCGTGCTGAAGTTCTTCGACTGGGCCTACAAGAACGGCGACAAGACGGCCGACGATCTGGACTACGTTCCCATGCCCAACTCGGTGAAGACCGCCATCACGGAAGAATGGCTCGAAGTGAAGGACGGCTCCGGCAAGGCTGTCTCCTACAAGTAAAACCAGAGCGGCGCGCATGAGTTCTTCTCTCGATGGCGCGCCGCCCAGGGAGCACAACGTGTCATCCACATTCCCCGCTTCCGCGGGCGCGCTCGACCATGCGGCCGAGCGCGCTCGCGCTTCACGCGCCACGCCGCCGCCGGTCAAAGCTCCCCGTTCCGGCCCCATGGTCGATCGCCTGTTCGGCTGGACCGCGCAAGCCGCCGCCTGGCTGACCCTGGCGCTGCTGGCCGGCATCATGGTCTCGCTGATCTTCGGCGCCTGGCCGGCGATCGAGAAGTACGGCCTGTCCTTCCTCACGCGCAGCGTGTGGGATCCGGTGCAGGAAGACTTCGGCGGCCTGGTGATGATCTACGGCACCCTGGCCACCTCGCTCATCGCGCTGGCGATCGCCGTGCCTGTGAGCTTCGGCATCGCCCTGTTCCTGACCGAACTCTCGCCCGCGTGGCTCAAGCGCCCCCTGGGCACCGCCATCGAACTGCTGGCAGCCGTGCCCTCGATCGTCTACGGCATGTGGGGCCTTCTGGTCTTCGGCCCGATCCTGTCGACCTACGTGCAGCAACCGCTGCAAAAGCTCCTGGCCGGCGTGCCCTACCTGGGCGCGCTGGTGTCGGGCCCGCCGGTGGGCATCGGCATCCTGTCGGCCGGGATCATCCTGGCCATCATGATCATTCCCTTCATCGCTGCGGTGATGCGTGACGTGTTCGAAGTCACGCCGGCGCTGCTCAAGGAGTCGGCCTACGGCCTGGGCTCCACCACCTGGGAAGTGGTGTCGAAGGTGGTGCTGCCCTACACCAAGGCCGGCGTCATCGGCGGCATCATGCTCGGCCTTGGCCGGGCGCTGGGCGAGACCATGGCCGTCACCTTCGTGATCGGCAACATGAACCAGCTCAATTCGCTGTCGGTCTTCGAGGCTGCCAACAGCATCACCTCGGCCCTGGCCAACGAGTTCGCCGAGGCCGGCGCAGGCCTGCACCAGGCAGCGCTGATGTACTTGGGCCTGGTGCTCTTCTTCATCACCTTCGTGGTGCTGACGCTGTCCAAGATCCTGCTGCAGCGCATGCAGAAGGGCGAAGGGACCAAGACATGAACACCGCAGCGCAAGAGTCCCTGGCGGCCAAGCAGCAGCTGGCCGCCACCCAGGCGGCCCGCTTTGCCGGCCGCAAGCGCATGAACACCATCGCGCTGACCCTGTCGCTGGCGGCCATGGCCTTCGGCGTGTTCTGGCTGATCTGGATCCTTTGGGAGACGCTGCGCCTGGGCATCGGCGGCCTGGCGATCGCCACCTTCACGGAGATGACGCCACCGCCCAACGAGGCGGGCGGCATCCTGAATGCCATCTTCGGTTCGCTGGTGATGGTGATGATGGCCACCTTCGTCGGCACGCCGATCGGCATCATGGCCGGCATCTACCTGGCCGAGTACAACCCCAAGGGTCTGCTGTCGCAAGTGACGCGTTTCGTCAACGACATCCTGCTGTCGGCGCCCTCGATCGTGATCGGCCTGTTCGTCTACGCGGTGATCGTGGCGCGCTACAGGAGCTTCTCCGGCATCGCCGGGGCGATCGCTCTGGCGTTGATCGTGATCCCGGTGGTGATCCGCACCACCGAGAACATGCTGCAACTGATTCCCGCCGGCCTGCGCGAAGCGGCCTACGCGCTGGGCACGCCCAAGTGGAAGGTGATCCTCAGCATCACGCTGCGTGCGGCGCGCGCCGGCGTCGTCACCGGCATCCTGCTGGCGGTGGCGCGTATCTCGGGCGAAACCGCACCGCTGTTGTTCACCGCGCTGAACAACCAGTTCTGGACGGCCGACGTCTCGCAGCCGATGGCCAGCCTGCCGGTGACCATCTTCAAGTTCGCGATGAGCCCCTACGAGAACTGGCAGCAGCTTGCCTGGGCGGGCGTGTTCCTGATCACCGTCGCCGTGCTTGCCCTCAACATCTTGGCCCGCGTGCTGACGCGCTCCAAACACTAGGAACATCATGCCTACTACCACCACTGCGGCTCCCTCCCGCCCGAAGATCTCGGTCAAGGACCTGAACTTCTACTACGGCAAGTTCCACGCGCTGAAGAACATCAACCTGCAGATTCCTGAGCACAAGGTGACGGCCTTCATCGGCCCCTCGGGCTGCGGCAAGTCGACGCTGCTGCGCACCTTCAATCGCATGTTCGAGCTCTATCCCGAGCAGCGCGCCGAAGGCACGATCTCGCTGGACGGCGAGAACCTCCTGACCTCCAAGCAGGACGTGGCGCTGATCCGCGCCAAGATCGGCATGGTGTTCCAGAAGCCCACGCCTTTCCCGATGTCGATCTACGACAACATCGCCTTCGGCGTGAAGCTGTTCGAGAACCTCAGCGCTTCCGAGATGGATGACCGCGTCGAATGGGCGCTGAAGAAGGCGGCCCTGTGGACCGAAGTGCGCGACAAGCTGCAGCAAAGCGGCTCCGGCCTCTCGGGCGGGCAGCAGCAGCGCCTGTGCATCGCCCGCGGCATCGCCATCAAGCCCGAGGTTCTCCTGCTGGACGAACCCTGCTCCGCGCTGGACCCGATCTCGACCGCCAAGATCGAGGAGCTGATCGCCGAGCTCAAGAGCGAATACACGGTGGTGATCGTGACCCACAACATGCAGCAGGCCGCCCGCTGCAGCGACTACACCGCCTACATGTACCTGGGCGATTTGATCGAGTTCGGCGCCACCGAGCAGATGTTCTTCAAGCCGACGCGCAAGGAGACCGAGGACTACATCACCGGCCGCTTCGGTTGAAGCCAACGCAAAGGACGCACATGACTGAAAAGCATCTTTCCAGCCAATTCGACAGCGAACTCAACGGCGTGTCTTCGCGCGTGATGGAGCTCGGCGGCATGGTCGAGTCGCAGATCCATCAGGCGATCTACTCGCTGGCGCAGTTCGACGCCGAAACGGCCGACCGCGTGATGGAGGTCGAGCACAAGGTGAACGCACTGGAGATGGAGATCGACCGCGAGCTGTCCTCCATCATTGCCAGGCGCCAGCCGACGGCGCGCGATCTGCGCCTTCTGATCGCCATTTCCAAGACCACCGCCAACCTCGAGCGCGTGGGCGACGAGGCCAACAAGATGGCGCGCATGGTCAAGTCGATCATCGAAAGCGGCTCGGCGCGGGCGCTGCCCTCCAACGAGCTGCGGGTGGCGGCCGACTTGGCCTCGGGCCTGCTGCGCAAGGCCCTGGACGCCTTCGCCCGTCTGGACGTGACGGCGGCGGTGTCGATCCTGAAGGACGACGACCTGATCGACCACGAGTTCGACGGCTTCGTGCGCAAGCTGGTCACCTACATGATGGAAGACCCGCGCACCATCTCGCCCAGCCTGGATCTCCTGTTCCTGGCCAAGGCCATCGAGCGCATCGGCGACCATGCCAAGAACATTGCGGAGTTCATCATCTACATCGTCAAGGGTGCCGATGTGCGGCACACTTCGATGGAAGAGATCGAATCCGCCGTGCAGTGAGTCCATGAAGAAACCACGCGTACTGATCGTTGAAGACGAGTCCTCGATCGCCGAGCTGATCGCGGTCAACCTGCGCCACAACGGCTTCGATCCGATCTGGGCAGAGGACGGCGAGGCGGCCCAGCGCGAGATCGACACCCTGGCGCCCGACCTGATCCTGCTCGACTGGATGCTGCCCGGCCAGAGCGGCCTGGTGCTGGCGCGCCAGTGGCGCAAGGACTCGCGCACCAAATCCATCCCGATCCTGATGCTGACCGCGCGCGGCGACGAGCCCGACAAGATCGCCGGGCTGGACGCCGGTGCCGACGACTACATCACCAAGCCCTTCTCCACGCAGGAGATGCTGGCGCGCATCCGCGCGGTGCTGCGCCGCCGGGCGCCGGAGACCACCTCGGAGCGGGTCGAGATCGGCGAGCTGGTGCTCGACGCCTCCACCCATCGGGTGACCTGGCAGAGCGCGCCGCTCAAGGTCGGGCCGACCGAATTCAAGCTGCTGGCCTACCTGATGCGCCACGCCGAGCGCGTGCACAGCCGCGCTCAGCTGCTCGACAAGGTGTGGGGCGACCACGTCTACATCGAGGAGCGTACCGTCGACGTGCATGTGAAGCGCCTGCGTGAATCGCTGGGCGCGGCCGCCAACATGATCGAGACGGTGCGTGGCGCAGGCTACCGGCTGACTGCCCAGGTCACGGCTTGATCTTTTTCTTTCCGCGCCGCCAAGGCGCGGATGTTGCCCGCCGATAATCGCTCGCGATGCCCTTTCGCGTTGCCACCTTTCTCATTGCCTCGCTCTTTGGCGGGGCCATCGCATACGCCATCTTCGGGCTGGGCAGCCTGTGGATCGGCGCGTGGGTGGGGGCGGTGTTCTGGCTGCTGCTCGATGCGCTGAAGGCGCAGCGCCTGCTCAACGTCATGCGGCGTGACGTGGCCGCGCTGCCGTCGCGCGGTCCGGGTGTCTGGGGTGAGCTGGCCGAGCGCATCCGCAAGCTCCTGCGCGAGCGGGACCTGCAGATCCGCCAGTCGCACGACCGCCTGCAGGAGTTCCTGGCCGCCATCCAGGCCTCGCCCAACGGCGTGGTGCTGATCGACGAGCAGGGCCGCATCGAATGGTGCAACCAGACGGCGGCCCAGCAGTTCGGCATCGACCCCAAGCGCGATCTGCAGCAGCACCTGGCCAACCTGGTGCGCGACCCGGCCTTCGTGGCCTACCTGGCCTCCTGGAACTACAGCCGCGACGTGGTGATCGACGCGCCGGCGCAGCCGATGGGGCAGCGCGGCCATCCGGTGCGCCTGTCGATGCAGGTGCATCCCTATGCCGGCAACCGCCGCATGCTCCTGACGCGCGACATCACCGCGCTGGAGCAGGCCGAGACCATGCGCCGCGATTTCGTGGCCAACGTCTCGCACGAGATCCGCACGCCGCTCACCGTGCTGGCCGGCTTTGTCGAGACGCTGCAGAGCCTGCCGCTCGATACCGAAGAGCGGGCTCGCTACCTGCGCCTGATGGCGCAGCAGTCGCATCGCATGGAAACGCTGGTGAACGACCTGCTGACCCTGTCCCGGCTCGAGGGAAACGCGGCGCCGCCCGGCGGCCAGTGGACGCCGGTGCGCGCGCTGCTGGCGCATTGCGAGGAAGAGGGGCGCGCCCTGTCCAAGCAGATCACTCAGCAAGGGCATCGCCTGTCTTTCATGATGGAGTCCGAGTCGGAACTGTCGGGCGCCTCGGTCGAGTTGCAAAGCGCCATGTCCAACCTGCTGAGCAACGCCATCCGCTACACGCCCGGCGGCGGCGAAGTGATCGTGACCTGGCGACTCCTGCCTGACGGCCGGGGCGAGTATTCGGTGCGCGATACCGGGCCGGGCGTTGCCGCCGAACACATCCCGCGCCTGACCGAGCGCTTCTACCGCGTCGACCGCAGCCGCTCGCGCGAAACTGGCGGCACCGGCCTGGGCCTGGCGATCGTCAAGCACATTGCGCAGCGCCATGGCGGCGAGTTGCGCATCGAAAGCACTGTTGGCAAGGGTTCGCGCTTTGCGCTGGTGCTGCCGGTGGCGCGGGTGCGGGCGGCGGCGCCCATCAGGGCGCGCGCTTGACGGTGCGCCACAGCACCGTGGCCAGGCAGCCGGCAGTCAGCCACAGGGCCAGCGCCGACATCAGCCAGAAGGCCAGCGGAGATTGCATGGCGGGCCAAGGCCCCAGGCCCCGGTAGGCCAGCAGGTAGCCGCCGGACAGGCCGACGCCCCACAGCAAGCCGCAGTAGATCAGGAGCGGCGCCACCGTCACCCGGTAGCAGCGCAGCACGAACAGGCACAGCACCTGGGTCGCGTCGGCCAGGTGGAAGGCGGCGATCGGCAGCAGCAGGACGGCTGCGACAGCGATGACCTGCGGGTTGTCGCTGTAGATTGCCGGCAACTGGTGGCGCAGCAGGAGCAGCGCCATGCCGAAGAAGAGGGCGCAGCCCAGGGTCAGCTCCAATCCGCGGCGACAGGCGCGGCGGGCGCGCACGGTGTCGCCCGCGCCCTGCCAGAAGCTCACCCGCGCGCTGGTGGAGATGGCCAGCGACAACGGCACCATGTAGAACAGGGCCGTCAGGTTCGAGGCGATCTGGTGTGCCGCCGATGCCGCCGTGCCAAGCCGCGCGATGAACAGCGCCAGCAAGGTGAAGGATGTCACCTCCACCAGCACCGCCAGCCCGGCCGGCACGCCCAGTCGAAGGAACTGGCCGATCTGATGCCAGTCGGGCGGCTCCATGCGCTGCCAGATGCGGCATTCGCGATAGAAGGACTCATTGCGCAGCAACCAGACCGCGCAGGCCAGCAGGCCCCAGTTGACCAGCAGCGTGGCGAAGCCGCAGCCCACCAGGCCCAGGGCCGGCAGCCCGGCGCCGCCGAAGGTGAACCAGATCGACAGCGGCACCTTGACGAACAGCGAGCCCAGCTGCAGCACCGTCACCACCTGCGGCTTGCCCAGGCTCTGGCTCAAGGTGCTGAACAGCCGAAACAGCAGGGCCGGCGGCAGCGCGAAGGCCAGCACCGTGAGGTAGCCCTCGACATCGCCGCGCATCGCCTGCGGCACCTCGGTCCAGCGCAGCAAGGGGCCGGGCCACAAGAGGATCGACATGCCGACCACGATGGTCGCGCTGCACAGGTAGAGCGACTGGCGCACCGAGCGGCCGACGTCGGCGCGCCGCTCGGCGCCGTGCAGCTCAGCCCAGACCGGCAGCAGGGCCTGCAGCGCGCCCATCAGTGCGACGAAGACGCTGATGAAGATGGCGGCGGCCACCGACAGTGCGGCCAGCGCGTTTTCGGCATAGCGCCCTGCAACGATGGTGTCGGTGACGCTGTAGGCCATCACGGCGAGCTGGCCGACCAGGACCGTGCCCGCATGATGTGCGATCAGGCGAGTCTCGCTGCGGCTCACGGTGTCATGCGCTGATAAAGGAGCAAGTCGTCGCTCTTGGCGGTCGGGCGCCGCAGCGTGCGTACCAGGCGCCATTGGTTGAGGTCGATGATGTCGTGCAGGCCGCCGATGGCTTCCGGATTCACCAGCAGCCAACGGCACTTGGAATCGGACTTGAGCGGCTGCATGTTGAACTGCCCGTGGTAGCGCAGGGCAGCGATCTGCGGGCGCTCCAGCTCGAGTTCGGCAACGCACTCGGGCTCGCCGACCAGCTGCTTGACGGCGTTGACTTGCGGCACGTAGCTGCGTGCGTAGTCCAGCGGCGGCAGCCACAGGGTCATCACCAGCATCCAGCACAGCGCGGCGCCGCCGGCCGGCAGCACCAGCGTCTTCCACAAGGCGGCGCGATGGCGCCCGGTGCGCCAGCGCACCAGCCAGGCCCAGGCGATGGTGGCGCCGATGGCAACCAGCAGCGCCAGAGTCGAGTACTGCGGCACGAAGCCGGGCGCCAGCCTCGCCACGTTGGCCGCCGGCTTGGCCGGTATGCCGGTCTGCATGGCCAGGTAGACCACCCAGATGATGATGGCCGATCCGCTGAAGAAGAGCAGGGTGAACCAGTCGATCAGCGCGGCGGCGCTTCGCCTGAAGGTGGGCAGGGCAAAGGCGGCCAGGGTGGCCAGGGCGGGCAGGGCCAGCAGCAGCGAGCGCTGCGCGAAATCGGTGGTGCAGGTGGCGGCCAGCGGCACCAGCACGAACCACAGGGGCACGGCGACATGGCGCGCCTTGAGCTGGCGGCGCCAGCGCCACAGTGTCCAGAACACCAGCGGCCAGGCCGGCCAGGTGAACCAGATCAGGAGGCGCGCCAGGCTGCGCAGGTCGCTGGCCACCGTCTCGCCGATGCGGCTGCCGGGCAGATCGATGCGCCACTGCACCAGGCCCAGCCAGAAGGCGAGCGCGCCGGCCACCAGCGTGGAGCCGACGATCACGGCCAGCGAGCCGCCGCCGTAGCTGCTGCGTTCGCCTTCTTCGATGTGCGCATCCTCCTCTTCGTCGCCGCCGCGCAGGCTGCGCCGCCATTCGACGGCGGCAAAGAGGGCGCAGCCGGAGCCCAGGATCATGGCCACGGTCGGGCCGCCGCTGAGCGCCATGCCGACCACTCCCAGCGCCATCGCAATGCCGGGGCCGATGCCGCGGTAGGGCAGCGCCGCCATGCCGTAGAACATGCAGGCGGCGAAAAAGAGCTGTGCCAGCGCCGGGGTGGTCTCGTGGCCCAGCTGCGCCAGGCCCAGCGTGGCGATCAGCGCCATCAGGCCGCCATCGGCAATGGCCCGGGCATAGTCCTTGGGGCGAGCCTCGCCGCCGAAGGCAAAGGCGACTGGCTGCGCCCGGGGCGTGCGGGCGAAGTAGTACACCGCGTACCAGGTCGCGCTGAATACGCCCCAGAGAAAGAGCGCGAACACGACCCGCACCGCGAGGTCGGGCGTGATCCAGGCCGGCGCAATCTTGATCGCCCAGGCCCCGGCCCAATAGGGAAGCAGGGCCAGCGTTTCCGGCCGCAAACCCATCAGCAACGGATCGAACCAGCGCGCGATGCCCTCTGGCGTGTGCGCCAGTTCCATCATGTAGCCGAAGGAGGCGATGTCCTCGCTCTTCCAGGGGCCACGGCCGAGCAGCCCGGGCATCAGGTAGGCGGCGCACAGCAGGATCAGGGCGAGCCGCGGCAGGCGGCGCACCGCGCTCTGGGCAACGATGGCGGGGGTGGGCTGGTTCAACGCTGTATTTTTATTGTTGCGAAGGACACGAATGAAAAAGGGCAGCGCGGTAACCCGGGCTGCCCTGGCTCGAAGAGCGCGCGCCTTACTTGGCGGCGGTCTTGCCGAAGCGGTTGCGGAACTTCTCGACGCGACCGCCCATGTTGTCGACCGACTTCTGCGTGCCGGTGTAGAAGGGGTGCGATTCGCTCGAGGTGTCGAGCTTGAACAGCGGCAGCTCGCGGCCGTCGTCGGTCTTGCCCATTTCCTTGGTGCTCACGCAGGAACGGGTGACGAACTTGAAGCCGTTCGACAGGTCGACGAACAGGACTTCGCGGTAATTGGGGTGGATGCCTTCTTTCATGGTCTTTCCTTGGGGTCAAATGCGAGAGCCACAGCGGCTTGGCACGGATTTGCCACTCTTGAGTCGTTCCGCAACTAGGCTGGACGCAACTGCTGCACTTTTCGCTGGTAGCCTTCGATTATCGCATATTGCTACGAACAGGTGAATACGAGCATGTCAGAGCCACCCGTGATCCCCGTGGGCCTGGTCGGTTACGGCTTTGCCGGCCAGACCTTCCATGCACCGGTGCTGAGCGCCGCGCCGGGCCTGCGACTCGTCGCCGTGGCCAGCAGCCAGCCTGACAAGGTGCGGGCCGACTGGCCCCAGGCCGCGGTGGCGCCGGATGTGCAGGCCATGCTGGCGGCGCATCCTGCCATCGAACTGGTGGTGGTTGCCGCGCCCAATGAGGCCCATTTTCCTGTCGCCAAGGCGGCGCTGGAGGCCGGCCGCCATGTGGTGGTGGACAAGCCCTTCACCCTGGACGCGGGCCAGGCGCGCGAGTTGGCGGCGCTGGCGCAGGCCCGAGGAAAATTGGTTTCCGTCTATCAGAACAGGCGTTTCGATTCGGATTTCCTGACGCTCAAGGAACTGCTGGCCAGCGATCAGCTGGGCCGGCCGGTGTACTTCGAGTCCCACTTCGACCGTTACCGCCCCGACGTGCGGGTGCGCTGGCGCGAGCAGAAGGTGCCGGGCGCCGGCCTCTGGGTGGACCTGGGCGCGCACCTGGCGGACCAGGCGCTGCAACTCTTTGGCAAACCCGACACCATGCAGGTCGACGTCGCGGCACTGCGCGACGGCGCCGTGGTGGAAGACTATTTTCACGCGGTGCTGCGCTACGAGAGCGGTCCGCACGCACCGCTGCGGGTGGTGCTGCATGCCACCAATCTGGCGGCCGACCCGGCGCCGCGCTACATCCTGCATGGCACCCGCGGCAGCTACGTGAAGCATGGCGTCGATCCGCAGGAAGACGTGCTGCGCACCGGCGCCCGGCCCGGCGGCGAAGGCTGGGGCGTGGATGCGGTCGATGGCCTGCTCACCTTGATCGGAGATGCCGGCCAGCCGCAATCGAGCCGCGTGCCCACGCAGCCCGGCGACTATGTGCGCTACTACGCCGCCATCCGCGACGCAATTCGAGGCCAGGGGCCGAACCCGGTGCCGCCCGAGCAGGCGGTGCAACTCATGGAGATGCTGGACCTGGGCCGCCAAAGTGCGAACGAGGGACGGGCGCTGCGCCCCTGAAATGAAAAATGCCCGCCAAGGTGGCGGGCATTTTCCGTGAAGGCGAGGTGGCCGAGGCTCAGCCGCCGCGACGCATCATGTCGAAAAATTCGACGTTCGTCTTGGTCGCCTTCATGTTCTTGAGCATCAGCTCCATCGCCTCGATCTCGTCCATGTTGTACATGAGCTGGCGCAGGATGCGGGTCTTCTGAAGGATCTCGGGCGGCAAGAGCAGTTCTTCGCGGCGCGTGCCCGAGCGGTTCAGCTGGATCGAGGGGAACACGCGCTTCTCGTAGAGGCGGCGGTCCAGGTGGATTTCGGAGTTGCCGGTGCCCTTGAACTCTTCGAAGATCACTTCGTCCATGCGGCTGCCGGTGTCGATCAGGGCCGTGCCGATGATGGTCAGCGAGCCGCCTTCTTCCACGTTGCGCGCCGCGCCCAGGAAGCGCTTGGGGCGCTGCAGCGCGTTGGAGTCGACGCCGCCGGTCAGCACCTTGCCCGACGAAGGCACGACGTTGTTGTAGGCGCGGGCCAGGCGGGTGATGGAGTCCAGCAGGATCACCACGTCCTTCTTCAGCTCGACCAGGCGCTTGGCGCGCTCGATCACCATCTCGGCCACGTGCACGTGGCGGGCGGCCGGCTCGTCGAAGGTGGAGGCAATGACCTCGCCCTTCACGGTGCGCTGCATTTCCGTCACTTCCTCGGGCCGTTCGTCCACCAGCAGCACCATCATGTGCACTTCGGGGTAGTTGGCGCTGATGGCGTGGGCCATGTGCTGCATCATCACCGTCTTGCCGCTCTTGGGCGGCGCCACCAGCAGGGCGCGCTGGCCTTTGCCGATGGGGGCGATGATGTCGATGATGCGGCCGGTGATGTTCTCGTCGCCCTTGAAGTTGTCGCGTTCCAGGCGCATGAGCTGCTTGGGGAACAGCGGCGTCAGGTTCTCGAACATCACCTTGTGCTTGTTCGCCTCGGGCAGGCCGTCGTTGACCTTGTCCAGCTTGGTCAGGGCAAAGTAGCGCTCGCCGTCCTTGGGCGTGCGCACCTCGCCTTCGATCATGTCGCCGGTGTGCAGGTTGAAGCGGCGCACCTGGCTCGGGCTGATGTAGATGTCGTCCGTGCTGGCGGTGAAGCTGGTGTCGGGACTGCGCAGAAAGCCGAAGCCGTCGGGCAGGATCTCGAGCACGCCGTCGGCGAACACCTGTTCGCCCGCCTTCGCGCGCTTCTTGATGATGGCGAACATCAGCTCCTGCTTGCGCATGCGACCGACGTTTTCAATCTCAAGCGCCTCGGCTTGCTTGAGGACTTCAGACACGTGGAGTGCCTTGAGTTCGTTTAAGTGCATGGAATGACCCCTGAGCGGGGCAGTCTGACAAAACGGGGGGAGGTTTGAAGAAGAGGCGAGAGGAGCCTCTCAAACCGAGGAAACTCGAACCGGGCCAGCCGGTGATTTGCGCTGATTATGACAGCAAAAAAAGCGCGAGGGGGAGAAGGTAGCGAAGAGAAGAGTGCCGGCGCGTTGCGCGCCGGCATCATGCGGCCCTCAGGCGAGCTGCTGGTCGATGAAGGCGGTGAGCTGAGCCTTGCTCATTGCACCGACCTTGGTGGCGGCCAACTGGCCGTCCTTGAAGAGCATCAGGGTCGGGATGCCGCGGATGCCGAACTTGGCGGGGATGTCGCGGTTCTCGTCCACGTTCATCTTGGCGATGGTGAGCTTGCCTTCGTAGGTGCTCGACACTTCATCGAGGATCGGCGCGATCATCTTGCAGGGGCCGCACCATTCGGCCCAGTAGTCCACCAGCACGGGCGTGCCGGACTTGAGCACGTCGGCTTCGAAGGAAGAATCGGAGATGTGTTTGATCAGTTCGCTGGCCATGGAAAAGTCCTTTTGCGCGGGGCTCGCGGGCAGAGTGGAAGGTGCCGCTAAAGTGCAGGGCATTGTGACAGAAACCAAGTGCCGGCGTGCCGCCCGGCAGCTATGGCGGCCATAGGCGAAAACTTGGCCGGCAACCCCTCCATGACCTCATCTCCACCCGTCGTCGCCGTCATCGGCGGCGGCCCCGCCGGCCTGATGGCCGCCGAGACCTTGAGCGCCGCCGGCGCCCAGGTCCATGTGTTCGACGCCATGGCCTCGCTCGGCCGCAAGTTCCTGCTGGCCGGTCGCGGCGGGCTGAACCTGACGCATTCCGAGCCGCTGGCTGCGTTCGCGTCGCGCTTTCGCGAGCGGCGCGCGCAGGTCGAGCCCTGGCTGGGCGTACTCGGTCCTCGGCAACTGCGCGACTGGGCCGAAGGCCTGGGCATACAGACCTTCGTCGGCACCTCGGGCCGCGTCTTTCCGGCGGACATGAAGGCGGCACCGCTGCTGCGCGCCTGGCTGCACCGGCTGCGCGCGGCTGGCGTGCAGTTCCATATGCGGCATCGCTGGCAGGGCAGCGTCGAGTCGGGCGACACCGCCCGCCTGCGCTTTGCCACGCCGGCGGGCGAGCAAAGCCACGATGCCGACGCCGTGGTGCTGGCGCTGGGCGGCGCCAGCTGGGCGCGCCTTGGCTCGGACGGGGCCTGGGCGCCCTGGCTGGCCGCACGCGGCGTGGACGTGGCGCCGCTGCAGCCGGCCAATTGCGGCTTCGACGTGGGCTGGACCACGTACTTCGCCGAGCGTTTTGCCGGCCAGCCCTTCAAGTCGGTGGCGATCGAGTTCCTCGATTCGCAAGGCCGGCATTTCGCGCGCAAGAAGGGCGAATTCGTTGCCACCGAGGGCGGCGTCGAAGGCAGCCTGATCTATGCCGCGTCGGGCCTGCTGCGCGACGAGATTGCCGCGAAGGGAAGTGCCACGCTGATGCTCGACCTGCTGCCCGATCGCAGCACGGAGCAGGTGCGTGCCGAGGTGCTGCATCCGCGCGGCGCGCGCTCGCTGGCCAGCCACCTCAAGGGGCGCTTGGGCCTGGACGGCATCAAGGCCGCGCTGCTGCATGAAGTGCTGGGCCGCGAAGGCGTGCACGATGGCGAGAAGCTGGCGGCCGCCATCAAGGCGCTGCCCTTGACGCTGGTCGCGCCGCGCCCGATCGACGAGGCCATCAGCACCGCCGGCGGCGTGCGCTTCGACGCCATGGATCCAGCACTGATGCTGCGCGCCTGGCCCGGTGTGTTCTGTGCCGGCGAGATGCTGGACTGGGAGGCACCCACCGGCGGCTACCTGCTCACTGCCAGCATGGCCAGCGGCGTGGTGGCGGCGCGCGGCGCGCTGGACTGGTGGCGATCGCGCGCCTGAGTCAGTCTTCGCCGCGCTGCTCGGCGGCAAAGCGCCGCTCCGCCGCGTCGAGATGGTTGGTCAGCACGTGCGAAACGATGTTGATGCCGAGCCCGGCAAAGAGCGCCGGCAGCAGGTAGAGCGCCACCGACACCTCGGAGACGAACACCGTGTCGTCGATGGGTGAGGGCGACTGCGCTGCCGCCTGCGACAGGGCTTGCAGCACATAGACGTCGAAGCCGGCAATGGCGATCAGTGCAAAGCCCAGCAGCAGCACCGTGCGCCTGGAGATGGCCCGCTTGAGCATCAGCACGCCGTAGATGCAGAAGGGCAGTACCACCGAGCCCAGCATCAGCAACCAGAAGCGTGCTTCGAAGAAGACCGAGTTGCCGTGGTGCATGCGGGTGGCGCTGGGCGTTGGTCCGCAGAAAATGAGGTTGACGAGCCTTACCCCCGGCACTGGCTACGCAGTTATGGCTGCTTGGTTCCCCACCTGACCCGTTTGGCCACTTCACCATGCGGGGAGGCCCGTCAGCCGCCATTGTAGGCGACTGCGGCTACCAGACGAGAACCGAGGTCTCTTGCGCCGCGTCAGCGTAGTACAGGCGCACGCCGACCTGGTAGTGGCGGTCCTTCTGCAGGCGCATGCGGATGCGGGCGTTGGTGTCGGTGCCGCTGTCGTCGTTGCCGGCGATCTGCACATTGCCGGTGGGCGTCACTTCGAACAGCACCAGCACGGTGTCGGAGGTGCCGAAGGTGCCGATGTTGTAGCTGCGGGTGCGTGGCGGCATGAAGTCGAAGAGGCGCGTTTCGCCGGCCTTGAGCTTGAGCAGTTGCGACAGGCCCACCTTCAGGGCGCTGATCTGCGGGGCCTTGATGCCGGGGTAGGACTCGAGCAGCCAGGCCTTGTCGGCCGCCGACAGCCCGCCCTTGGGCGCGAGCCCGGTCTGGAACTTGGCCGGTGCGTCGATGAGCCCGGCCTCGAAGTGGTACTCCATGACCGAGTCGGGGTCCCAGGTGGTGCCCTTGATCTGCGCCAGCGGGATCTTGCGCAGGATGTTCCACTGGATCTGCGACTCCTGCCAGTTGTTGGGCGGGCCGCTGAAGTAGTCGAGCACGGCCTGCGTGTTCCAGGTGATGCCCGCGTTGGGGTTCTGGTGCTCGTGCTCCAGTCCCAGCGTGTGGCCGATCTCGTGCAGCGCGGTGTCGAAGCCGTAGACCGTCGTCAGGGGCCAGCCGAAGTTCATGGTCCGCTGCAGGGGCGCCCTGGTGTTGAGCACGTCGCGGCCCACGTAGGACCAGGAGCCGTCCGCCTGGTCGAAGCCGATGCGCACCGTCGCGTCTTCAGGTTGCTCCACGCTCTTGAATGTGAGGCCGATGCCCAGCGCCGCCCAGGCCTGGAAGGCGGCGTCGACCGCGGCGATGTCGGCGGCGCTGCCATGCCAGGCGGTCGGCACCGCATCGCTCTTCTTGAAGCAGTAGTAGGTGAGTTGCGTGCCCGCCACCCACTTCTTGCTGGCCGCGATGATCGCGGATACGCGCCCCTCCGACACGCCGGGGTCGAACTGCCGGGGCGGCTGCGCCGGCTGCGCACAGTAGCGCCGCGGGCCGCCATCGGCCGCCGGAACGGAAGCTCGGCGCGGCGCCGAGGGTCGAACAGTCTTGCGCGCTCCAGCGGCCATGGCGTTTCTCCTCCGGGATTGGCATACATGCTAGGCGGCGCATCCTTTGAATTCATCTGCGAAACGGACTAAGCCGTTTCGGAAAAAGGAACTAGGCGAGGCCCCTAAAATGCGCCGATGGCCTATCTCGTGCTCGCTCGCAAACACCGTCCGAAGAACTTCAACGAGATGGTCGGGCAGGAGCACGTGGTGCAAGCCCTGGCCAATGCCCTGGGCACGCAGCGCCTGCACCATGCCTACCTGTTCACGGGCACGCGGGGGGTTGGCAAGACCACCGTGTCGCGCATCCTGGCCAAGTCGCTCAACTGCCAGGGGCCCGATGGCACCGGCGGCATCACCGCCACGCCCTGCGGCGTCTGCCAGGCCTGCCGCGACATCGACGCCGGCCGCTTCGTCGACTACACCGAGCTCGATGCCGCCTCCAACCGCGGCGTGGACGAGGTGCAGTCGCTGCTCGAGCAGGCCGTCTACAAGCCGGTGCAGGGGCGCTTCAAGGTCTTCATGATCGACGAAGTGCACATGCTCTCGAACACCGCCTTCAACGCGATGCTCAAGACGCTGGAGGAGCCGCCCGAGTACCTCAAGTTCGTGCTGGCCACCACCGATCCGCAGAAGGTGCCGGTCACGGTGCTGTCGCGCTGCCTGCAGTTCAACCTGCGGCCCATGGCGCCTGAAACCATCCTGGAGCACCTGACGCGGGTGCTGGTCACCGAATCGGTGCCGGCCGAGCCGGCGGCCTTGCGCCTGCTGGCACGCGCGGCGCGCGGCTCCATGCGCGATGCGCTCTCACTGACCGACCAGGCCATCGCCTACGGCAACGGCGAACTGGTGGAATCCGGCGTGCGCCAGATGCTGGGCAGCGTGGACCGTGGCCATGTGTTCAAGCTCATCGACGCGCTGGCCCGCGGCGACGGCAAGACCGTGGTCGAGATCTCCGAGGGCCTGCGCCGCGATGGCCTGTCGGCCGCCTCCACGCTGGAAGAGATGACGGCCGTGCTGCAGGCCATGGCGGTGCTGCAGGCGGTGCCCGGGCGCGCGGCGGCCCTGGACGCAGGCGACGCCGAAGCGGCCGAGACGGCGCGCCTGGCCGCCGAACTCCCCCCGGAAGAAACGCAGCTGCTCTACAGCCTGTGCCTGCATGGCCGGGGCGAGTTGGGGCTGGCGCCCGACGAGTACGCGGCCCTCACCATGGTGCTGCTGCGGCCGCTGGCCTTCAAGCCTGTCGATTCCCAGCCGCTTGCGCGGCCCGCGGAAAAAAAAACTCTGAATGAGGCCAAGGCGGCGCCGCCGCCCCCTCAGCCGGAACCGCCAGTACGCGAGCCGGATCCCGAGCCGGAACCTGTTCGGGAGTTCGTCGAGGAGCCCATGGAGGAGCCGCCTTCGCAACGTCCGGCGGCTCCGCCTGGACAACGGCTGCCGGTGCTCGACGCGCCGAACGTGCGTCCTGTGGCGACGGCGCGCACCGAAGATCGGGGCTCGGCCCCGCTGCAGGCGATGCCGCTGCGGGTGCAGGGAACCGCAGGCGGTCGCGATACGCCGCAGCCCCAGGAAGGCGCTCAAGCGCCGATCGTCGCCAGCGAGGAGGGCGACTTCTGGTATGCCACCGTCAGCGCCATGGTGGCGCAGGAGCTGATCGGCGCCCTGGCGCGCGAACTCGCGCTGCAGTCGCAACTGATAGGCCGCGACGAAGACCAGTGGCTGCTGCGCGTCGAGCGCGAAACGCTGGGCCAGGCTGGCAGCCGGGAGAAATTGCAGGGCGCGCTGGCGGCCCTGGGCTATTCCGTCAAAATCGCGATCGAGATCGGCGCCGTGAGCGACAGCCCGGCGCGGCGCAACAAGCTGGCGGCAGAGGCGCGCCAGCGCGCCGCCGAAGAGGCCATCCACAACGACCCGCTGGTGCAGAGCATGATGCGCGACTTCGACGCCCGCATCGTTCCCGGCAGCCTGCGGCCGGTGTGACCACGTCATCATTCACTTCATTTCAACTTTCAGGACTCAAGACCATGTTCAACAAGGGACAACTCGCCGGCCTCATGAAGCAGGCCCAGGCCATGCAGGACAACCTCAAGAAGGCGCAGGAAGAACTGGCCAGCATCGAGGTCGAAGGCGAATCCGGCGCCGGCCTGGTCAAGGTCGTGATGACCTGCAAGCACGACGTCAAGCGCGTCACCATCGACCCCAGCCTGCTGGAGGACGACAAGGACATGCTGGAAGACCTGGTGGCCGCCGCCTTCAACGCGGCGGTGCGCAAGGCAGAGGAAACCAGCGAACAGAAGATGGGCAAGATCACCGCCGGCATGCCGGGCCTGCCGGCCGGCATGAAGCTGCCCTTCTGAACGCGCTGATGGC
This sequence comes from Variovorax sp., assembly GCA_035476655.1. Lineage (GTDB taxonomy): Bacteria > Pseudomonadota > Gammaproteobacteria > Burkholderiales > Burkholderiaceae_C > Variovorax. Next base: position 32,207 of record DATILH010000137.1, on the reverse strand, counting down.
TGATTCCGGCTCGCTCGACGCCCTGGTCGAGGCGCTGCGCCGCCTGCCTGGCGTGGGGCTGAAATCGGCCTCTCGCATGGCCTTTCACATGCTGCAGCATGACCGCGACGGCGCCCAGTTGCTGTCGCGCGCACTGCAGCAGGCGGCGTCCAACGTGCGCCACTGCGAGCGCTGCAACACCTTCACCGAAGCGCCGGTGTGCCATGTGTGCCTGGATCCGCGGCGCGATGCCAGCAAGCTGTGCGTGGTCGAGACGCCAGCCGACCAGGCCGCGCTGGAGCGCACCGGCGCCTTCCGCGGCTATTACTTCGTGCTGATGGGAAAGCTCAGCCCGCTGGACGGCATCGGCCCCAAGGAGATCGGCCTGGCGCAACTCTTCGAGCGCGCGCTCGACGGCCAGGTGAGCGAAGTGATCCTGGCCACAAATTTCACCGCCGAGGGCGAAGCGACGGCGCATGTCATCGGCGAAGCGCTGCGCCAGCGCGGCCTCACGGTGACACGGCTGGCGCGCGGCGTGCCGGCCGGCAGCGAGCTGGAATACGTCGACCTCGGCACCATCGCGCATGCGCTGGTCGACCGGCGGTGAGGCAAGGCGTACCCGGATGGACTTCTCCAAGCTGACCTTGGCCTACTGGTGCGTGCTGGCGGCGGCGCTGCTGCCTTATCTCAGCGCCTACATCGGCAAGGCCGGCGGCTTCGGCTTTCGCGACAACCAGCAACCGCGCGAATGGCTGGCCCGGCAGAGCGGCTGGCGCGCCCGCGCCATGGCGGCTCAGGCCAACGGCTTCGAAGGCCTGCCGCTGTTCATCGGCGCGGTGATCATCGCGCATCAACTGGGCTACAACCAGGCGCGACTGGACCTGCTGGCGGCGGCCTACGTGCTGCTGCGCATGGCCTACATCGCCGTGTACATCGGGGGCCGAGGCAGCTTGCGCAGCACGGTCTGGACCCTCGCATTTGTGGCGAACATCGGCATCCTTTTCATCGGCGTTTGAGCGCGCGAAAAGTGGTCTTCGTGCTTACGTGGAAACCCGCACGGGATGTTCCCGATGCCGTGACAAATTGCGCATCCTAAGCTGCGACGGACCGCCAACAGTCAAGGCCTTCGGGTCCTTCACATGCTCAATCGCCGCAGTTTCGTTTCCGCTTCCGCGATCGCCGCGGCGTCTATCGCAGTCCCCGGCGTCCATGCCCAGCCCAAGCTGGAGAGAACGAAGGTTGCGATCTCGGTCGGCGGCAAGGCGGCCTTCTACTACCTGCCGCTCACCATCTCGGAACAGCTGGGCTACTTCAAGGCCGAAGGCCTGGAAGTGGAAATCTCCGATTTCGCCGGCGGCGCGCGCGCGCTGCAGGCCCTTGTCGGCGGCTCGGCCGATGTGTGCTCCGGCGCTTACGAGCACACCATCAACCTGCAGGCCAAGAACCAGTACCTGCAGGCCATCGTGCTGCAGGGCCGGGCGCCGCAGATCGCGCTGGGCGTGTCGACCAAGAACCTGCCGAGCTACACCTCGCTGGCCGACCTCAAGGGCAAGAAGATCGGCGTGTCGGCGCCGGGCTCTTCCACCAACATGGTGGCCAACCTGGTGCTCTCGCGCGGCGGCATCAAGCCCGGCGATGTGAGCTATGTAGGCGTGGGCGTGGCCGCCGGTGCGCTGACGGCGCTGCGCTCGGGCCAGATCGATGCCATCAGCAACACCGATCCGGTGATGACCATGCTCGAGCAGAAGGGCGACGTGAAGATCATCAGCGACACGCGCACGCTGAAGGGCACGCAAGAGGTCTTCGGCGGGCCGATGCCGGCGGCCTGCCTCTACACCTCGGCCGAGTTCGTGCAGAAGAACCCCAACACCTGCCAGGCGCTGGCCAACGCGATCGTGCACGGCCTCAAGTGGCTGCAGACCGCCGGCCCCGGCGACATCATCAAGACCGTGCCCGAGGCCTACCTGCTGGGCGACCGGGCACTGTACCTGGCGTCCTTCGACAAGGTGCGCGAGGCCATCAACACCGACGGGCTGTTCCCGGCCGAGGGCCCGAAGACCGCGCTGGCGGCGCTGGCCAGCTTCGACCACAGCATCAAGGCCGACAAGATCGACCTCGCGCGCACCTACACCAACGATTTCGCGCGACGTGCCAAGGAGCGCTACAAGGCTTGACCCGGCGGCATTTCAACAGCGCCCGGCCCTTGTGCCGGGCTTTCTTTTTCTGATTGCTTTCAATGGCCGACTACGCGCTCGAACTGCTGGACATCCAATGCACCTTCCGCGCGAAGGACGATCAGACGCAGCGCTACACCGCGGTGGCCGACACCACCTTGCGCGTTGCCGCCGGCGAGTTCGTGTCGGTGGTGGGCCCCACCGGCTGCGGCAAGTCCACCTTGCTGAACGTCGGTGCCGGGCTGCTGGCGCCTTCGTCGGGCACCGTGAAGGTCTTCGGCCAGCCGCTCGCGGGCATCAACACCCGCGCCGGCTACATGTTCCAGACCGAGGCGCTGATGCCCTGGCGCAGCGCGGTCGACAACGTGGCGGTGGGCCTGCAGTACCGCGGCCTGCGCAAGGTCGATGCCCGGGCGCAGGCCGAGCAATGGCTGCAGCGCGTCGGCCTGGCGGGCTTTGGCGACCGCTATCCGCACCAGCTCTCGGGCGGCATGCGCAAGCGCACCGCGCTGGCGCAGACCTTGGCCCTGGACCCGGACATCATCCTGATGGACGAGCCCTTCAGCGCGCTCGACATCCAGACGCGCCAGTTGATGGAGAACGAAGTGCTCGAGCTGTGGGCCGCCAAGCGCAAGGCGGTGCTCTTCATCACGCATGACCTGGACGATGCCATCGCCATGAGCGACCGGGTGGTGGTGCTTTCGGCCGGCCCGGCCACGCGGCCGATCGGCGAATTCGCCATCGACCTGCCGCGCCCGCGCGACGTGGCGGAGGTGCGCACGCATCCTCGCTTCGTCGAACTGCACACGCAGATCTGGGGCGTGCTGCGCGACGAGGTGCTCAAGGGCTACGCCCAGCAGCTGATGAAAGCGGCCTGAAGATGCTGCGTCCCAACGAACGCAATGCCCGCGCCTGGCAGATCGGCTTGCTGCTCGTCATCCTGCTGCTCTGGCACGCAGCCTCGCGCAGCGACAAGATCGCCTTCTTCTTCGGCCAGCCGATCGTGGTGGCGGGCCGGGTCTGGAGCTGGTTCATGCCCTTCGGCCTGCCGCCCAACGTGCTGTTTCCGGAGGGACTGCCGGGCAACGCCGACATCTACCAGCACCTGGGCACCACCTTGGTCGAAACGGTGCTGGCCTTTGGCATCGGCACCGTTCTGGGCCTGGCCTGCGGGCTGTGGCTGGCGCTTTCGCCCACGGCCAGCCTGATCCTGGACCCCTACATCAAGGCGGCCAATTCGATGCCGCGGGTGATCCTGGCGCCCATCTTCGGCCTGTGGTTCGGCCTTGGCATCTGGAGCAAGGTGGCGCTGGCGGTGACGCTGGTGTTCTTCATCGTCTTCTTCAACGTCTACCAGGGCGTGCGCGAGGTGAGCCCGGTGGTGCTGGCCAATGCACGCATGCTGGGCGCCAACCAGCGCCAACTGCTGCGCACCGTGTACCTGCCGAGCGCCACCAGCTGGGTGTTCTCGAGCCTGCACACCTCGGTGGGACTGGCCTTCGTCGGCGCGGTGGTGGGCGAGTACCTGGGCTCGGCGCGCGGCGTCGGCTACCTGATCCTGCAGGCCGAGGGCACCTTCGACGTCAACACGGTGTTCGCCGGCATCCTGGTGCTCACTGCCTTCGCGCTGGTGCTCGACGGCCTGGTCGGCCTGATCGAGCGGCGGCTGATGACCTGGCAGCCGCGCGCGGGAGAGACCGAAAAGATCTGAGCCCCGAAGGCTCAGCGCTTCTTCTTCGACGGAGTGCCGCCGCGCTTTTGCGTAGAGACCGTCTTCGTGCTCTTGCTGCTGACGCTTGCGCTGCTCTTGGCGCCGCTGCCCACCCGCGCCTTGGACGCGGCGCGCACCGGCAGGTACACCACCACCGAATAGCCACGCTTGAAGGCGTGGCCGGTGCTGACGTCGTTCCAGTCCGCCACGCTGGCCGCGCTCAGCTTGTAGCGCCGCGCGATGCTGGCCACGCTGTCGTTGCGGCCGGCCTTCACGGTGGTGCGGCGGGTCACGATCTCGGGCTGGAAGCTCAGGTGGCCGGTGTCGGCCACCACGGCCGCGACGTCCTCGAGCACCCGCGCGGAGCGCGGAACTATCAGGGTCGAGCCGGCCTTGATCAGCATGCGCGGCGGGATGTTGTTGACGGCGCGCAGGTCGGCTTCGCTCATGCCGGTGCGCTGGGCGGCGTCGGCCACGGTGATGGTGCCGGGCACGGTCCAGGCGGTCCAGCTGGCGTACTGGCCTTCGTTGTAGGCCTTGAAGTTGCGCTCGAAGACGGCGGCGTTGTCCCAGGGCAGCAGGATCTCGGAGCTGCCGCCGTTGGCCAGCAGCACCGGCTTGTGCGCAGCCGGGTTGAGCGCGCGGAAGTCCTCGATGCGCACGTCAGCCAGCTTTGCCGCCAGGCTCACGTCGATGTCGCGGGTGAGCGCGACGGTCTGGAAGTAGGGGTGGTTGGCGATGTAGGGCAGCTCGGTGTTGTAGCGCTCCGGGTTGGCCACGATGTTCTTCACCGCCTGCAGCTTGGGCACGTACATGCGGGTCTCGGCCGGCATGTTCAGGTCGCTGTAGGTGGTGGGCAGGCCGGCGCGCTGGTTCCTGGCGATGGCGCGGCCGACGTTGCCTTCGCCCCAGTTGTAGGCGGCCAGGGCGAGCTGCCAGTCGCCGAACATGCCGTACAGGCGCTGCAGGTAGTCCATGGCGGCGCGGGTCGAGGCGACCACGTCGCGGCGGTCATCGCGAAACACGTTCTGCCTGAGCGAATAGTCGGTGCCGGTGGCCGGCATGAACTGCCACATGCCGGCGGCGCGCGCGCTCGACACCGCCTGCGGGTTGAAAGCGCTTTCGATGTAGGGCAGCAGGGCCAGCTCGGTCGGCATGCCGCGCCGCTCCAGTTCTTCGACGATGTGGAAGATGTACTTGCTGGAGCGCTCGGTCATGCGCTGGATGTAGTCGGGCCGGCTGGAATACCACTGCTCCTGGTTGCGCACCAGGTCGCTTTCCAGGTTGGGCATGGCGAAGCCGCGGCGGATGCGGTCCCACATGTCGGCCGGCGGCGCCAGGAGGGTCACGCTGCGCGAGCCGGGCTGGCTGGAAGTGATCGGCTGGAGGGGACCGGAGGGAATGAGCGGCGTGCCGCTGACGGTGGGCGCTGCTGCGGCGGGGGTGGGGTCGGTGCTTGCGCAACCCGCCAGCAGCAGGGAGCCCGCGAGGCAGGCGGCAATCAGGAACTTCATCAAAAGTTGTTTTTCCATTGACGCAGGGCGGCGAAGACATCGACTTCGGCGGCTTGCGGTGGCAGGCCCGCATGGGCCTGCACCGCCGCTCGCACGGATGCTTCGCGACTGCGAAGAAAGGGGTTGACGGAACGCTCGGTGCCCATGCGCGAAGGCAGGGTGGGGACACCGCGTGCGCGCAATGCCTCGCATTGCGCCAGGTACTGAGTCAGATCGGGGTTGCCGGGTTCCACCGCGCGGGCAAAGCGCAGGTTTCCGAGTGTGTATTCGTGGGCGCAGCAGACCCGCGTGTCGCCGGGCAGCGCCGCCAGTGCGTCGAGCGAAGCCAGCATCTGGCGCGGCGTGCCTTCGAACAGGCGCCCGCAGCCGCCCGAGAACAGGGTGTCGCCGCAAAAGACCAGCGGGATGCCATCCGGCGCCGCGTCTGCCGGCAGGTAGTAGGCGATGTGGCCGGCAGTGTGGCCGGGCACATCCAGCACCGAAAAGCGCAGGCCGAGCACCTGGGCCGTGTCGCCCTGGACCAGCGGCACATAGGGCTCGGGAATCACTTCACCGGCCGGGCCGAAGACCTGGGCGCCGGTGGCCTTGCGCAGTTCACCCACGCCGCCGACATGATCGGCATGATGATGGGTGACTAGAATCGCGGCCAGCTTCAGTTTGCCCAGCGCGAGTGCGTCGAACACCGGCTTGGCGTCGCCCGGGTCCACCACGATCGCGCTGGTCCCATCCTGCAGCATCCAGATGTAGTTGTCGGCAAAGGCGGGCAGCGGAACGAGGGTCATGAGCGGTCAAATTATAGGGTTGCATGATTGGTTGGAGACCCCCCCGGGCCGCTACTTGCTCGGCTGGGAACAGGCCCAATTCGACCAGGCCGTGGCCGATGTCTTCGGCTACCACGCCCTGCAGCTGGGCGTGGGCGAGGTCGATGGCCTGCGCAGCAACCGCATGCCGCGGCGCTGGCTGGCGACCGAGCGGCCGTCCATGGTGCGCCGTCCGGCGCTGATCACCGACTTCACTGCGCTGCCATTTCCGGCCAACAGCCTGGACCTCGTGGTGCTGCCGCACGCGCTGGAACTGAGCGCCGACCCGCATGCCACGCTGCGCGAGGTCGAGCGGGTGCTGGTGCCCGAGGGGCGGGTGGTGATCTGCGGCCTCAACCCTACCAGCCTGTGGGGCCTGCGCCAGCGCCGCGCGCATCTGTACCGGCGCCTGGGTTTTGGCGAGCTGTTCCTGCCCGAAGCCGGCGAGTTCATCGGTTACTGGCGCATGCGCGACTGGCTGCGCCTCCTGAATTTCGAGGTGGAGTCGGGGCGCTTCGGCGTCTACCGGCCGGCAGTGCGCAGCCAGGCCTGGCTGGAGCGCTACCGCTGGTTCGACCGCGCCGGCGAGCGCTGGTGGCCGATCTTCGGCGCCGTGTACTTCATCGTGGCCGTCAAGCGCGTGCGCGGCATGCACATGCTGCAGGCCGACTGGAAGCGCAAGCCGGCGATCGCCACCGCACCGGTGCCGGTGACGGGGCGCGTGCACCGCACACCGGTTCACAAGAAAAGAAAAGAATCGAAGAAAGAGAATGCAAGTTGACTGAAGTGCAGATCTATACCGACGGGGCCTGCAAGGGCAACCCGGGCCCGGGCGGCTGGGGCGCCTGGCTCAAGTCGGGCGCCACCGAGAAGGAATTGTTCGGCGGCGAACTCAACACCACCAACAACCGCATGGAGCTCACCGCGGTGATCGAGGGCCTGGCGGCGCTCAAGCGGCCCTGCAAGGTGGTCCTGTACCTGGACAGCCAGTACGTGCGCCAAGGCATCACCGAATGGATCAAGGGCTGGAAGGCCAAGGGCTGGATCACCTCGGCCAAGCAGCCGGTGAAGAACGCCGAGCTGTGGAAGAAGCTGGACGCGCTGGTAGCCGGCGGCGGGCACCAGATCGAGTGGCGCTGGGTCAAGGGCCACTCCGGCGACCCTGGCAACGAGCGCGCCGACATGCTGGCCAACAAGGGCGTGCAGAAGGCGCTCGGGCGGCTGTAGACGCGCGCCAACCATCGCCATGCATTCGCCAGCCCGGACCCGCGAGCGCTACAGCACCACTGCCATCGCCTTGCATTGGCTGCTGGCGCTGATGATCCTGGGCTCCTTCAGCGTCGGCCTGTACATGGCGGACCTGCCGCTTTCGCCGATGCGCGTGAAGCTCATCAACTGGCACAAGTGGGCCGGCATCACGATCCTTGCGCTGTCGGCACTGCGCCTCTTGTGGCGTCTGACGCACAAGCCGCCGCCGATGCCCGAGGCCATCGTGCGGGCGATGCCCGGCTGGCAGCGCCTCGTGCATCACGGCGCCCTCGGGCTCCTGTACCTGCTCTTCTTTGCGGTGCCGCTGCTGGGCTGGGCCTACAGCTCGGCGCTGGGTTTCCCGATCGTGTGGTTCGGCGTGTTGCCGCTGCCCGACTTCGTGGCGCCCGACCAGGCGCTGGCCAAGGAGGTGCTGCTGCCGCTGCACCGGGCCGGCGCCTACCTGCTGGCCGCCCTGGTCATCGTGCACATCGCCGGAGCGTTGAAGCACCATTGGATCGACCGCGACGGCTTGCTGGCCCGCATGTGGCCCGCACGCGGACGAGGAGGACTTGAATGACCCGTTGGCGCCTTGCATGCAGCCTGGCCTTTCTGGCCGCGACCGGTCTGGCGCGGGCCGAGCCGGCGGCCGCCCGGCTGCTGCCCGAGAAGAGCCAGATCGTCTTCGTCAGCAAGCAGATGGGCGTGCCGGTGGAGGGCAGCTTCGGCAAGTTCAGCGCGCAGGTGGCCTTCGATCCGCGCAAGCCCGAGGGCGGCAGCGTCCAGCTTTACATCGAGACGGGCAGCGCCTCGCTCGGCGCGCCCCAAAGCGATGCCGAGTTGCCCAAGCCAGCCTGGTTCGACACCACGAAATTCCCGCAGGCCAGCTTCAAGTCGACATCGATCCGCAGCCTGGGCGGCGGGCAGTTCGAGCTGGCCGGCCGCCTCACCATCAAGGGCCAGGGCCAGGACATCGTGGTGCCACTCGCCATTGCGCAGGCCTACGGCCAATCGGTGGCCAGCGGCAGCCTGACCATCCAGCGCCTGGCCTTCAAGGTGGGTGAGGGCGAATGGGCCGACACCTCGCTGGTGGCCAACGACGTTGTGATCCGCTTCAAGTTCACCCTGGCCGGGCTCGGCCCGCTGTGAAAGATTCGCCTCTGACATCCGAAAGATCCTCATGACGAAGAAACTCGCCGCGACGACCTTGCTGCTGATGGCTGCCTTGCCCTTGGCCGCCCAGGCGCAGAACGTGCCGAGCGGCCCCGACTTCACCGCCCCGCCACTGGCCATGCTGCCCTCGGGCGGCCCGGTGAAGGGCGCGCGCTACGTGATCGATCCGACCCATACCTTCGTCAACTACGAGATGGGCCACTACGGCACCACCACCAACCGCGGGCGCTTCAGCACCAGCGACGGCAGCGTGCAGATCGACCAGAGCGGCACCACCGGCAAGATCGACGTCACCATGGACATGAGCTCGATCAACACCGGCGTCGACCTCTTGAACCGGCATGTGCAGAGCAAGGATTTCTTCAACGTCGCCGCGTATCCGACCGCGCGCTTCCGGGCCGACAAGATCTCCTTCACCGGCGACAAGGTGACCGAGGTCGACGGCACGCTGACCTTGATGGGCCAGACCCGGCCGGTGATCCTGAAGGCCAGCCGCTTCAATTGCTACCTGAACCCGATGTTCAAGCGCCAGGTCTGCGGCGGCGACTTCGAGACCACGGTGGAGCGCAGCCAATGGGGCGTCGTCTGGGGCCTGAACTTCGGCTTCGAGGACAAGGTCAGGCTGCTGGTGCAGGTCGAGGCGATCAACCTGCCGCCTTGACCGTTTCGGCTAGAGGAAGCTCTCGGGCGTCAGCGGCGCCAGGATCTCCAGCACGGTGCGGCTCCAGAAGTCGGAGTCCGGCTCCACGCTCAGCACCACCTGGCCGTCGGCCGGGCCGCTGACCCATTCGATGGTGCTCTCTGATCCTGGTGCAAAGCGCAGCTTGTACGAGCCCTGCTGCTTGAGCATCTCGATCAGCTTGATCACCTGCTGCGCCATCTCCGGGCTCTGGATGAAGAGGCCGATCTCGGTATTGAGCAGTTCCGAGCGCGGGTCGAAGTTCATCGAGCCGATGAACAGGATGCGCCGGTCGATCACCGCCGACTTGGCGTGCAGGCGGCCGATGGAAGAGCCGAACAGCCCCAGCCGTACGCTGCTGCGCGTGCGCTCCGAGCTCAGCTCGTACAGCTCGATGCCGAGCTTGAGCATCTCGGGCCGGTAGCGCCGATAGGCGGTGTGAACCAGCGGCTCGTCGGTGGCGGCGAGCGAATTGGTCACCACGTTCATCTTCACGCCGCGGCCGTGCACCTCCTGCATCACCTCCAGCCCGCCCTTGCCCGGAATCAGGTAGGGCGAAGTGATGCCGACTTCGCTCCTGGCGCGGCGCATCTGCTCGAGCACGTTGTAGCGCACGCTGTCGACGTCGAGCAGCGGCACGCCGCCGTAGGAGGTGGTCTTGCCCACCACGCGTTCGGGCGAATCGGCATAGGCTTCGCCGCGGGCCCAGATCAGGCCGAGCCTGGCGCGATCGAGCTCTTCCACGATGGGCCCGTAGCCCAGCAGGTCGTTGGGCGCCGGCCGCGGCGGCGGGGGCGTGCTGTCGGGTCCGGTCAGGCGTTCGAACTGCGCGGCCAGTTCCTCGCGCGTGGCATCGCTTTTCACCACCGCCTGCAGAGGCAGCACGTATTCGCTGTTCCAGTACTGGTCGAACAGGTCGCCCAACCGCGGCAGCAGCGCACCGGTCACGAAGGTATCGAGATCGATGAAGTTCGCTTCCCGGGTGCGGGTGAAGTACTGGTTGCCGATGTTGCGCCCGCCCGCCACGGCCATCGCGCCGTCGGCGATGAAGAGCTTGTTGTGCATGCGTCGCTGCACGCGGTCGAAGTTGAACAGCGATGCGGCGAAGCGCTTGGCCATGCTGCCGCGCCCGGCCGGGAAGGGGTTGAAGAGGCGCAGCTCGACATTGGGCGTGGCGGCCAGGCCGAGCAGCAGCGCGTCTTCACCCGAGGTGTAGAGGTCGTCCATCAGGAGCCGCACGCGCACGCCGCGCTGGGCCGCATCGCGCAAGCTGCGCAGGAAATAGCGGCCGGTCTCGTCGCTCTCGATGTGGTAGTACTGGACGTCCAGCGTACGCTGCGCGCGGCGTGCCAGTTCGAGGCGGGCATTGAGCGCGTTGTCGCCACCGGGCAGGAGCCGGAAGCCGCTCAGGTCGGGGTCGGGGAGGGCGGCCTGCGCGATGCGGCCGAGCGTGGTGTCGTTCGATGCCCGAATGGCCTTGGAAGGCGGGCCGGCCAGGCCGTCGGGCAGCGATGCGCAGCCGGTTGCAAGCAGCGCCACCAGGACCAGTGCCAGCAGGCTGCGCAGCGCGGGCATGGGGTTTAGATCACGCCCTCGAACATCATCACGTCGACTTCGTCGCCGGGCGCGATGTTGCCTTGCGTGTGGTGCAGCACCACCAGGCCGTTGGCCTCGACCATGGAACTGAGCACGCCCGAGCCCTGGTTGCCGGCAATGCGCACTTGCGGCATGGCACCGGGCAGGGTCTGCACGAAGCCGCGCTGGTATTCGGTGCGGCCGGGCTTCTTGCGGATCGCCATCGCGCTCTTGGCGCGCAGCAGCGGCGGCGGGGCGCTGCTCGCCTCGTTGCAACCCATCATGCGCAGCAACGCCGGTCGCACGAAGGCCAGGAAGGTCACCATCACTGCCACCGGGTTGCCGGGCAGGCCGAACAGCACGGCCGGATGCATGGACTTGTCCTGCTTTGGAATGAGGCCGACGGCCATCGGCCGGCCGGGCCGCATGGCGACGCGCCAGAAGGCCATGTCGCCCAGGCGCTGCATCACGGCGCGGGTGTGGTCGGCCTCGCCGACGCTGACGCCGCCGCTGGTGATGATGGCGTCGGCCTCGTTGGCCGCGCGCTGCAGGGTGGCTTCCAGGGCCGCCGGGTCGTCGCCCACCAGGCCCAGATCGATCACTTCGCAGCCCAGGCGCTTCAGCAGGCCGAACACGGTGTAGCGGTTGCTGTCGTACACCGCCCCTTCGCGCGGCGGCTCGCCCAGGCTGAGGATCTCGTCGCCGGTGGAGAAGTAGGCCACGCGAAGTCGGCGCAGCACCGGCACCCGGGCCAGGCCCAGGCTGCCGGCCATGCCGAGGGCCGCGGGCGTGAAGCGGTCGCCGCGGCGCAGTGCCGGCGCGCCCTGGCGCAGGTCTTCGCCGGCCAGGCGCCGGTTGTCGCCGCGCCGCAGGGCCTTTGCCGGGAAGCGCACCCGCTCGCCGTCGAACTCGCAGAACTCCTGCGGGATGACGGTGTCGAGGCCGGCCGGCATCACGGCGCCGGTCATGATCTTCAGCGCCTCGCCCGCGGCCACCTGGCCGCGCCAGGCGGCGCCGGCCAGGGCGGTGGCGATCACGCGCAGCTCGACCGTTTCACTCCCGGATTCGAGCACACTGGCGTCGAAGGCAAAGACGTCCATGGCCGAGTTGTCGTGCGGCGGCACGCTGAAGGGCGAGATGATGTCTTCGGCCAGCACCCGATCGAGCGCATCGAACAGCGCGACGTCTTCGCGCGCCGTCATCACGGCCGGCGCCGCCAGTTGTGCCAGGAAGGCCTGCACGCCGTCCACGGCGAGCGCCTTGGGGTCGTAGCCGGCCAACCGGGCGGCGATCTCTTCGATGCGGGTCATGATGGGAAGTCAGCGCGCTTGTTCAAGCGCATGCAACTCGGCCAGCGTGTTGGCGTTGTAGAAGGCGCGCGGATCATCGCCGGCGCGGTCGAAAGGGACCAGCGCCGTCTTGTGGGTGGCGGTCCAGGCGTCGATCTTGCGGCCGCCGCCTTGCGTGAAGCGCACCAGGCTCTCCAGCAAGTCGGCGCGCAGCAGGCAGAACACCGGCTGAGTGCGCATCTGCACGCTGCCATCCGCGCCAGGCTCGGCGCCGCTGGCCATGGCGATCTGCGCATCTTCGCGTTCCATGGCCTCGGCCATGCGGCTGGCCAGGTCGGCCGGGAACAGGGGCGTATCGCAGGGCACCGTCAGCAGGTAGGGCGTCTCGCAGCGCTCCAGGCCGACCAGGAAGCCTGCCAACGGGCCGGCATAGTCGGCCAGGCCGTCGGGCCAGACCGGCGCGCCGAAGGATTCGTAGGCAGAGAGGTTGCGGTTGGCATTGACCATGGTCTCGCCCACCTGCGGCCCCAGGCGCAGCAGCGCATGCAGCGCCAGCGGCGTGCCGTTGAAGGACTGCAGCCCCTTGTCGATGCCGCCCATGCGCGATCCGCGCCCGCCTGCCAGCACCAGGCCGGTAATGTCTTCTGCAGTGATGTGCATGTGTTCTTTTTTTATCCGCCGATGTAGCTCATTTCCACCCGGCGTGCGCCCGGCGAGGCGCTGTCGTCCGGCGCGAGCTGGCCGCGCAGTTCCGAATAGCGGTCCGAGCGGCCCTGCCAGATGTGGCCGATCGCCGAGGCGATTTCTTCGTCGCTGGCGCCTTCCTCGCGCAGCAGCGGGCGGAGGTCGTGGCCGCCGCTGGCGAACAGGCACAGGTAGAGCTTGCCCTCGGTCGACAGGCGTGCGCGGCTGCAATCGCGGCAGAAGGCCTGGGTCACGCTGCTGATCACGCCGATCTCGCCAAGCTGCGGGTCGGGCTTGCCGTCGGGGCCGGCATAGGCCCAGCGCTGCGCCGTCTCTCCGGGGGCCGTTGCTTCCAGCGGTACCAGCGGGAACTCCTCGCTGATGCGGCGCACCACCTCGCTGGATGGCAGCACCTCGTCCATGCGCCAGCCGTTGGTGGCGCCCACGTCCATGTATTCGATGAAGCGCAGCACCATGCCGGTGCCGCGAAAGCGCCGCGCCATCGGCAGGATCTCGTTCTCGTTGGTGCCGCGCTTGACCACCATGTTGATCTTGATCGGGCCCAGGCCGGCGGCATGCGCGGCATCGAGGCCGGTGAGCACCTGCGCTACCGGGAAGTCGACGTCGTTCATGCTGCGGAACACCGTGTCGTCCAGCCCGTCCAGGCTGACGGTGACGCGTTGCAGGCCGGCATCCTTCAGTGCCTTGGCCTTGCGTGCCAGCAGGGAGCCGTTGGTCGTCAGGGTGAGGTCCAGCGGCTTGCCATCGGGCGTGCGCAACTGGGCCAGCTGCTCGATCAGCAGTTCGATGTTCTTGCGCAGCAGCGGCTCGCCGCCGGTCAGGCGGATCTTGTGCACGCCATGCGCGGCGAAGATGCGCGCCAGGCGGGTGATCTCCTCGAAGCTCAGGAGCGCGCTGTGCGGCAGGTAGGGGTAGTCCTTGTCGAAGACTTCCTTGGGCATGCAGTAGCTGCAGCGGAAGTTGCAGCGGTCGGTGACGCTGATGCGCAGGTCCGTCAGCGGGCGGCCCAGGCGGTCGTGCAGCACGCCGGTGGCGGGCACGGCCAGCTCCGGCACGCGCACCGTGCGCGGGCTTCGAAGGTCGGCGATGGGAATGATGGCCTGGGGCATGGTTCCGGCCAATCTACTTCATGCGCAGGGACATCACACTGACCGCGGTCAATCAGACGCAACGCGCCCCGTCGACTTCAATGCAGACACCGCTGATGAAGCTGGCCTCGTCGCTGGCCAGGTAAAGAGCGGCATTGGCCACGTCCAGCGCGGTGGAAAAGCGCCCCAGCGGAATGGTGGCGCGGAACTTCTCGCGCCGCTCCTCGGTGAGCGGTCCGCCGGCGAATTCGGCCGACAGGCCGGTGTCGGGGTTGAACACCGGATTGATGCAGTTCACCCGGATGTTGTCCGGGCCCAGTTCGGCCGCCAGCGACTTGCTGGTGGTGATCACGGCGCCCTTGGAGCCGTTGTACCAGGTGAGGCCCGGGCGCGGCCGCACGCCGGCGGTCGACGCGATGTTGATGAAGCTGCCGCCCTTGATGGCCCTGAAGGCCGGCACCGCGTGCACCGTGGCCAGGTAGATGCTCTTCATGTTGACGGCGTAGCACTTGTCGAACTCTTCCTCGCTCACCTCGAGCGCGGGGCGATTGCGGTGCGTCCAGCCGGCGTTGTTGACCATCACGTCCAGCTTGCCGTGGCGCTGCACGGCAGCCTCGACCAGGGCCTTGACCTGATCGGACTTCGTCACGTCGGCGGCGAAGAAGGAGGCCTGCCCGCCTTCGCGCAGGATGGCTTCCACCACCTGCTGGCCGAGCGCCGAATTGATGTCGTTGACGATGACCTGGGCGCCTTCCTGCGCCAGCCGCTTGGCAATGCCTTCGCCGATGCCGCCGCCGGCGCCGGTCACGATGATGGATTTGTTCTTGACGCGCATCTGTCGTTGTCTCTTTCTGCTTGTTTGGGGATTTCAGCCGTGCTTGACGGCGACTGTCTTCAAGGTGGTGAAGCCGTACAGTGCCTCGAAACCCTTCTCGCGGCCATAGCCCGAGGACTTCACGCCGCCGAATGGCAGCTCCACGCCGCCGCCGGCGCCGTAGTTGTTGACGAAGACCTGGCCGCTCCTCAGGCGCTTGGCCATTCGGAACTGGCGCGCGCCGTTCTCGGTCCAGACCCCGGCCACCAGGCCGAACTGGGTGGCGTTGGCCAACGCGATGGCCTCGTCCTCGTCGGCAAAGGCCATGGCCGCCAGCACCGGGCCGAACACTTCCTCCTGGGCCAGCCGATGCGTCACCGGCACGTCGCGCAGCAAGGTGGGGGCCTGGTAGAAGCCGGTGTCGGGCGCCTCGTCGACGATCAGGCCCTGGGCCACCATCGGGATGCCGGCCACTTGGGCGTCGGACAAGAAGTCCCAGACGCGCTGCTGCTGCGACTGGCGGATCAGCGGGCCCACGTCCAGGTCCATCGCCGCCGGCCCCACGCGCAGTGCCGAGAAGGCCCGGCCCAGGCGATCGAGCAGCGGCTCGTAGATGCTCTTCTCGACCAGCACGCGCGAGCCGGCCGAGCAGGTCTGGCCGGCGTTCTGCACGATGGCGTTGATCAGCACCGGGACGGCGGCATCCAGGTCGGCGTCGGCAAAGATCAGTTGCGGGCTCTTGCCGCCCAGTTCCAGGGTGACCGGGCAATGCCGCTCGGCTGCCACCTGCTGGATCAGGGTGCCAACCTTGGGGCTGCCGGTGAAGCTGATGTGGTCGATGCCCGGGTGCCGCGCCAGCGCGTCGCCCACTTCGTGGCCGTAGCCGGTCACGATATTGATCGCGCCCGGCGGGAAGCCCACCTCGGCCGCCAGTTGCGCCACCCGGATCAGCGACAGGCATGCGTCTTCCGCCGGCTTGACCACGCAGGCATTGCCGGCCGCCAGCGCGCCGCCCACGCTGCGCCCGAAGATCTGCATCGGGTAGTTCCAGGGAATGATGTGGCCGGTCACGCCGTGCGGCTCGCGCCAGGTGAAGACGCTGTAGCCGTCCTGGTAGGGGATGGTCTCGCCGTGCAGCTTGTCGCAGGCGCCGGCATAGAACTCGAAGTAGCGCACCAGGGCCAGGGCATCGGCACGCGCCTGCTTCACCGGCTTGCCGCAGTCGCGCTGCTCCAGGAGGGACAGCTCGTCGGCATGCGCGGCGATCTTCGCCGACAGCTTCATCATCAGCCGGCCGCGTTCGGCAGCGCTCACCTTGTGCCAGGTGTTGTCGAAGCAGTCGCGCGCGGCGCGCACCGCGGCGTCGATGTCGCTGGCGTTGCTGCGCTGCAGTTCGTCGAAAGGCTGGCCGTCGGAGGGGTCGAGCACCGGCAGGGTGCGACCGGAAGTCGAGGCAACGTTGGCGTTGCCAATGAAATTCAGTTGCATGAACGACATTGTGCGCGAGGTTGAACAACCGTTTCCCGCTGCCGCATCGGGGAAAATGCCGGCCCATGATCACCATCCGCCGCCTCACGCCTGCCGACGCCGCCGCCCATCGGGCGCAGATGCTGGAGGCCTATGAAAGACATCCCGAGGCCTTCACGACCAGCGCTTCGGAGCGGGTGGACCTGCCACTGTCCTATTGGGCCGAGCGGCTGGCGCCGGGTTCCCACGCGCCGAGCGCCGTGCTGGGCGCCTTCCACGAAGACGGCGACCGGCTGGTGGGCGCCGCCGGCCTCAGCGTCGAGTCACGCATCAAGTCGCGCCACAAGGGCCTGCTGTTCGGCATGTACGTGGCGCCGGAGGCGCGCCGGCATGGCGCGGGACAGCAGTTGGTGGAAGCGGTGCTGGCGGCAGCCCGGGAGCGCGGCGACCTGCGCGTGGTGCAGCTCACCGTGACCGAGGGCAACGAGGGGGCGCTGGCCCTCTACGAGCGCTGCGGCTTCCAGGTTTTCGGCGTCGAACCGATGGCGGTGCGCATCGGTGAGCGCTTTTTCGCCAAGGTGCACATGTGGTGCGAGCTGGCTTGAGTCCGCCTCAGCCCAGCGAGTCCAGCCCAGGGTTGAACGCCACCTCCCACAGGTGCCCGTCCGGGTCCTGAAAGTAGCCGGCGTAGCCGCCATAGAAGGTGGCTTGCGCCGGCTTGACGATGCGGGCGCCGGCGCGTTCGGCCTGCTGCATGGCGGCGTCGACCTCCTCCGCAGAGGCGACGTTGTGCCCGATGGAAAACTCCAGCGCGGCGGCAAGTTGGAGCGGAAGGCCACTGTCGATTGCCAGGCTCTTGCGCGGCCACAGCGC
Organism: Variovorax sp.; assembly: GCA_035476655.1. Taxonomy (GTDB): domain Bacteria; phylum Pseudomonadota; class Gammaproteobacteria; order Burkholderiales; family Burkholderiaceae_C; genus Variovorax. Next base: position 15,118 of record DATILH010000137.1, on the reverse strand, counting down.
TAACCTCAGGCCGGACTGGAGCTGGAAGAAGGCGACGGCACCGTGCTCGAATTCTTCGCCGACGATGCCCTTGGTCGGGAAGCCCAGGCCGTCGCGGTAGAACGCGACGGCGCGTTCGAGATCGCCAACGCCCAAGGTGAGGACCGTGATGCGTGGATCCATGACGACCAACCTCCTGCGGGCAGTTCCGCAAACTGCGCCAGCGTACTCAAGGCGCAGCCTGGGGTGCGAGCTTCCTTTGCCTCGTCCTTGTGTAGGACGAACGGATGCTCACAGGTGCCGGGTCTCGGCCGGCGTATTCCACCAGGCGTTGTTGCGGCCATCGGAGTAGCCGACCGGGGAGCCAATCAGTTCCGCCGGATCGACGTTGTCCAGGCAGGCCACCTGCACGGACACATAGTCGCCGCCGATCTGTTCCACATGGCCGCGGCCGAAGGAGCGCACGCCGCAATGCTTGCAAAAGAGGTGGTGGCCGCTCTTGGTGCCGAATTGGTAGTCGCTCAAGGCATCTTCACCCGCGAGCAGGCGGAAGTCCGCGGGCTTGACGATGGCGCCCCAGGCGCGGGTCTTGGTGCAGATGCTGCAATTGCACTTGCCCGTGCCGGCGGAAAGGTCGATGTCGGCTTCGAAGCGGACGGCGCCGCAGTGGCAGCTTCCGGTGTAGGTCTTCTTCATCGGTGGGGCTCCTGGAAAGAGTTCCGCATCATGCGCAAGCCCTCCTGACAACGCAGTGTCAGGAGCCTGTCACGGCGATGTCGAAGTGCAGCACATCTTCACGCACGCCCAGCTTCGTGTACAGCGCGATGGCCGGATCGTCGCCGAGGTCCGCCTGCACGAAGACGACATAGGCGCCACGCACGGCGGCCATCCTCCCGAGTTCCCCGATCAGGGCGGTGGCGACGCCTGTTCGCCGGTGCGCTGCGTCCACGGCCAGGTCATAGATGTAGATCTCACTGCGTTCCTGTTCGAACTTCTTGAGTTCGTAGGCGGCGAGGCCGCCGATCACGCCGCCGCCGTCTTCGACGGCCGCCAGCGCGATGAAGCTGTCGCCTTCGAGCAGGCGCTGAAGGTAGGCGGGCCCGGGTTGCCGGCTGACATAGGTCTGGACATCACCGAAGGCCTCGCCGAAGGTGCGCAGCAAGGCGGGCATCAGGCCGATGTCGTGGGCCCCGAGTTGACGCACGATCCAGCTCATGGCCGCGGCGGCATGAAGGAGGTCTGCGCCGGCCTGCCGTCCAGCTGCAGTGTGCTTGTCATGGCCGGCGTCTGCGCCACGAGCCGCCCCTTGCGGAACACCTTCATGCGTGTCGCCCGCAGCCGGATCGCCTCTACCGGGTCGCGTGCCTGCAGCAGCACGAGGCTGGCATCGCAGCCGGCTGCCAGCCCGTAGTTCTCCAGCCCGAACACCCGCGCCGCATTCACCGTCACCGCATCGAAGCACTGGCCGATGCCGGCCTGGCTGGTCATCTGCGCCACGTGCAGCCCCATGTGCGCCACCTCCAGCATGTCGCCCGAGCCCATGCCGTACCAGGGGTCCATCACGCAGTCGTGGCCGAAGGCGACGTTCACGCTGGCGGCCATCAGCTCCGGCACCCGGGTCATGCCGCGGCGCTTCGGGTAGCTGTCGTGGCGGCCCTGCAGGGTGATGTTGATGAGCGGGTTGGCGATCACGCTGACCCCGGCCTGCGCAATTAGCGGCAGCAGCTTGCTGACGTAGTAGTTGTCCATGGAATGCATGGAGGTGCAGTGCGAGCCGGTTACACGGCCTTGCAAGCCGAGGCGCTGGGCCTCGAAGGCCAGCGTCTCGATGTGGCGCGAATGCGGGTCGTCCGATTCGTCGCAGTGCATGTCGACCCGCAGGCCGCGCTCGGCCGCCAGCTCGCACAGCAGCTTCACGCTGGCGGCGCCATCGAGCATGGTGCGCTCGAAGTGCGGGATGCCGCCGACCACGTCGACGCCCTTGTCGAGGGCGCGCTTCAGGTTCTCCACGCCGCCCTTGGTGCGCAGCACGCCGTCCTGCGGGAAGGCGACCAGCTGCAGGTCGAGGTAGGGCGCCACGCGTCGCTTGACTTCCAGCAGCGCGTCGACCGCCAGCAGGCTCGGGTCGCTGGTGTCCACATGCGAGCGGATCGCCAGCAGGCCCTTGGCCACCGCCCAGTCGCAGTAGGCGAGGGCGCGCTCGATGAGTGCCTCGGCCGTCAGCAGCGGCTTGAGTTCGCCCCACAGGGCGATGCCTTCCAGCAGGGTGCCGCTCTGGTTCACCCGTGGCAGCCCGTAGCTGAGGGTGGCATCCATGTGGAAATGCGGGTCGACGAAATGCGGTGCGAGCAGCAGGCCCTGGGCGTCGATCTTTTCGTGGGCCGGCGCATCGAGGCCGGCCGTGACTTCGGCGATGCGCCCGCCTTGCACTGCGACCGACATGCCAGTGCGCCCATCGGGCAGCGCAGCGTTGTGGATGAGAAGGTCGAGCATCTAGCGTTCACCTTTGCGATACGGCTTCATCAGGGCCTGCGGATAGGCCGCCTTGCGCGCCACCAGAACCAGCGCCAGTATCGACAGCAGGTAGGGCAGCATCAGGTACAGCTGGTAGGGCAGCAGCGCGTCGCCCGATTGTTGCAGCCGCAGCTGCAGCGCGTCGAAGAAGGCGAACAGCACGGCGCCCAGCAGGGCCTTGCCGGGCCGCCAGGAGGCGAACACCACCAGGGCCACGCAGATCCAGCCGCGGCCGTTGATCATGTTGAAGAAGAAGGCGTTGAAGGCCGAGAGAGTGAGGAAGGAGCCGGCCACGCCCATCAGCGCCGAGCCGGCAACGATGGCGCTGGTGCGCGTGACCGCCACCGACACGCCCTGGCCCTCGGCCGCCTGCGGGTTCTCGCCCACCATGCGCAGCGCCAGGCCGGCCGGGGTGCGGTACAGCACATAGCCCAGCACCGGCACCAGCAGCAGGGCCAGCAGGGTCAGCGGCGTCTGGGCCGACAGCACCGGGATCTGCAGCCAGTCCATGGGCGCGAAGGGGGCGATGGTGGGCGGCGTGTTCACCTTCGGGAAGTTCACGCGGTAGCCGTAGTAGCTGAACGCGGTGGCCAGCAGGGTGATGCCCAGTCCGGACACATGCTGCGACAGGGCCAGCCCCACCGTGAGGAAGGCATGCAGCAGGCCGAAAGCCGCGCCGGTGAGCGCCGCCACCGCCACCCCCAGCCATAGCGGTGCGCTGCCGTACACCGCCAGCCAGCCGGCAAAGGCGCCGGCCACCATGATCCCCTCGATGCCCAGGTTGAGCACCCCGGCCCGTTCGCACAGCAGCACGCCCAGGGTGCCAAAGATCAGCGGCGTGGCGATGCGCAGCACCGCCACCCAGAAGGCGCTGTTGGCCAGGATGTCGGCCAGATCGCTCATTTCCAACGCACCCGGTATTGCGTGAGCAGGGTCGCCACCAGCACCGCGACCAGCGAGGCGGCGACGATCACGTCGGCGATGTAGGTCGGCACGCCCACCGCGCGGCTCATGGTGTCGGCGCCGACCAGCACGCCCGCCACGAACACGCTGGCCGCCAGCACGCCCAGCGGATGCAGGCCCGCCAGCATGGCGATCACGATGCCGCTGTAGCCGTAGCCGGGCGACATGTCGAGCGTGACGTAGCTGGTGCGCCCGGCCACCTCGATGGCGCCGGCCAGGCCCGCCAGCGCACCGGACAGGAGCGCCACCGACACCACGGTGCGCGTCACCGGCACGCCGGCAAAGGCGGCGGCCCGCGCATTGGCGCCGACGGCGCGGATGTCGAAGCCCAGCACCGTGTGCTTGAAGATGAGCCAGACCATCAGCGCCAGCGCCACGCCCCACAAGAGGCCGGTGTGCACCCGCGTCTGCGCGATCAGCCGGCCCATCTCCAGCCCGTCCTGCAGCGACACGCTCTGCGGCCAGCCCATAGCGGTGGGGTCCTTCATCGGCCCGTCGAGCAGGGCCGACACGCCCAGGAGCACGATGAAGTTGAAGAGCAGGGTGGTCACCACCTCGTCCACGCCCAGGCGCTGCTTCATCAGCGCGGGGCCCAGCAGCAGCAGGGCGCCGGCCAGCGCGGCGGCGGCCATCATGAGCACGAAGAGCAGCCACAGCGGCAGCTCGAAGCCGGTGCCGCCATGCAGCCCGCCCACCGCCACGGCCGCCAGCGCGCCGGCATAGAGCTGGCCCTCGGCGCCGATGTTGAACAGGCGCGCCTTGAAGGCCACGGTGGCCGACAGGCCGGTGAGGATCAGCGGGATGGCGCGGGTCAGCGTCTCGGTCCAGCCGAACACCGAGCCGAATCCGCCCTGCAGCAGCAGCGCGTAGGTCCGGCCCACCGGCGCTCCGGCCCACAGCACGAGCAGCGCGCTCACCGCCAGCGTGAAGGCGACGGCGCCGATGGGCGCCAGCAGGAGCGCGGCACGCGAGCTGCCCTGGCGCCGCTCCAGCCTCATGTGCCTTCCTTGGTGCGCGTGCCGGCGTGTGTGCCGGCCATTGCAAGGCCAATGGCCTCGCGCGTCCAGGCAGCGGCCGGGCGCGGCTCGCCGATGTGGCCGCCATGCATGACGGCCACGCGGTCGCCCAGCGCCAGCACTTCGTCGAGGTCGTCGGAAATCAGCAGCACCGCGGCGCCGGCGTCGCGCGCCGCGATGAGTTGCTGCTGCACGTAGGCCACCGCGCCGATGTCCAGGCCCCAGGTCGGCTGGTGCGCCACGATCAGGCGCGGCGCGCGGTCCGAGCCCTCCGGCGCGAGCAGCGATCGCCCCAGGATGAGCTTTTGCATGTTGCCGCCCGAGAGCGAGCGCGCAGGCGCATCCAGCCCGGCGCCGCGCACATCGAAGGCCTTTTCGATCCTTCGTGCCTGGGCCCGCGCCTGCGCCCGCCGAACCCAGCGCAGGCCGGGGAGGAGGCGGCGCGAGAAGGCATCGCTGCGCAGTCGCTCCGACACCGCGTTCTCCCACACCGGAAGGTCGCCGACGACGCCCACCGCGTGCCGGTCTTCCGGGATGCGCGCCACGCCGCGCGCCACCAGGCGCGACGGCGCGCCCGGCAGGGCGCGTCCCATGAACTGAACACTGCCCTTGGCTGCACGCCGCACGCCGCTGAGCAACTCGGCCAGCGCGACCTGGCCATTGCCCGAGACACCGGCAATGGCGACGATCTCGCCGGCACGCAGCAGCAGCGATGCATCGCGCAGCGCGTCGCGCTCCTCGTCCGACGTGCTGACATGCTCGAGCGCGCACACCACGTCTCCGACCTGGGCAGCAGGGCGGCGATGCGGCGCCTCCACCGCATGCCCCACCATCCACAGGGCGAGCTGCTCCTGCGTGGTGTCGGCGGTGCGCGCCTGTGCCACCAGCTTGCCATTGCGCAGCACCGCCACGCGCTGCGAGACGCGCATGACTTCCGCCAGCTTGTGGCTGATGAAGATGATCGACAGCCCGCCCGTCACCATCTGCGCCAGCGTAGCGAACAGGGCTTCGCTTTCCTGCGGCGTCAACACGGCAGTCGGCTCGTCCAGGATCAGGATGCGGGCGCCGCGGTAGAGCGCCTTGAGAATCTCGACGCGCTGGCGCTCGCCCACCGAGAGGCTGCCGATCAGCGCATCCGGCGAAACCGGCAGGCCGAAGCGCTGCGCCACCTCCAGCAGGCGCGCGCGTGCCGCGTTGCGCTGCGACCAAGGCTGCCAGAGCGGTTCGGTGCCCATCAGCACGTTGTCCAGCACGCTCAGGTTGTCGGCCAGCGTGAAGTGCTGGTGCACCATGCCGACACCTGCCGCCAGCGCCAGCCTGGGGTTGCCCGGCGCCAGGGGTGCATCGAAGACCTCGATGCTGCCGGCATCGGCGGTGTAGTGGCCAAAGAGGATGGACATCAGCGTCGACTTGCCCGCGCCGTTCTCGCCCAGCAGGGCCAGCACCTCGCCGGCCTCCAGCGTGAGCGAGATGTCGTCGTTGGCGAGCAGCGAGCCGAAGCGCTTGGTGATGCCGTTCAGCGCGAGGACGGTCACGGCTTCCAGGTCGCCAGGAAAGCGAGCAGCACCTTGGCCGAGTTGTCGGCGGCCACGCCCATGAAGGTGCCCATCTCGTTCTCGCCGTCGCCGCCGCCGGCCAGGTCGCTCAGCGAGCGGAAGGCCAGGTAGGGCACGCCGTTGCTGTAGGCCACCATGGCGGTTGCTGCTGTTTCCATGTCCAGCACATTGGCCTCGAAGGCCTGGAAGGCGTACTCGCGGAAGGCCTTGTTGTCGACGAAGGCCTGGCCCGAGACGCCGTTGCCGCCCACCACCAATTGCGGCTTGTGCGTCAGGCACTTGCCAGGGGCGATGCAATGAGCCAGCTCCACATTGCGCAGCCGGTCTGCCGCTGCCAGCATCGCCGGGTCGGCCGGGAACCAGAAGCGATGGCTGAGCTTGGGCTGCGCGGCCGTGCGCACCTCGACCGGGCGCGGATGCAGCATGCCGTAGTTGGCGAGCGTTGCATCCTTCATCCAGGGCGGCGGCTTGAACTGGTTGGGGCCGGTCTCGCGCGCCAGCAGCACCTCCAGGTACTGGCCCCATTGCGCCGCCACCGTGACATCGCCGATGTGCAGCTTGGGGTTCACGCCGCCGGCAATGCCGCTGAAGACGATGCTCTTGACGTTGAAGCGGTCGAGCACCAGCTGCGTGTTCATCGCCGCGTTGGTCATGCTGATGCCCGACAGGAACAGCACCACCGGCTGGCCCTCCAGCGTGCCGGTGGTGAACTCCACGCCGTTGACGCCGTGCTTTCGCGGGCCCTGCACCCGCGAGAGCAGCAGGGTGAGCTCGGGCTGGAAGGCGGAGATGACGGCGACGCGAGGCGTCTCGTCCAGCCGCACCGGCGCGCCGCCCGGCACGGCGCAGCCGGCCAGCCAGGCCAGAAGCAGGATCGCCAGCGCCTGGCGCAGGAGCCGGCCCATGGCTGCCTTACTTGCTGCTGCCACCGGACTTGGGCTGCTTGTCATCCACCTTCACGGTGAACTTGCCCGAGCGGATCTCGGCCTCGCGCGCCTTGACCTTGGCCACCAGGTCGGCCGGCACCTTCTTTTCGAAGGTGCCCAGCGGCGCCAGTTCGGAGCCCTTGTGCTTCATCATGGAGTAGGGGCCGTAGTCCTCGGCGCTGAACTTGCCTTCCTTCACCAGCTTGATGGCGCGGTCGACCGAGGGCTCCATGTGCCACAGGGCCGACGCGACCACGGTGTCGGGATACTGGGCCTGGGTGTCGATCACGTTGCCGATGGCGAGCTTGCCGCGCTCCTTGGCGGCGTCCGATACGCCGAAGCGCTCGGCATACATCACGTCGGCGCCCTTGTCGATCATGGCGAAGGCGGCTTCCTTGGCCTTGGGCGGGTCGAACCAGCTGTTGATGAAGCTCACGCTGAACTCCACCTTGGGATTGATCTCCCGGGCCCCGGCCATGAAGGCGTTCATCAGGCGATTCACCTCGGGGATCGGAAAGCCCCCCACCATGCCGATCTTGTCGGTCTTGGTCATGCCGCCGGCGATCATGCCGCTGAGGTAGGCCGGCTCCTGGATGAAGTTGTCGAAGACCGAGAAGTTGGGCGCCTGGGGCTTGAGCGAAGAGCCCATCAGGAAGGCCGTCTTCGGGAAGTCCTTGGCCACCTGGCGCGCCGCCTTCTCCACGCCGAAGACCTCGCCCAGGATGAGCTGGTTGCCGGCATTGGCGTACTCGCGCATCACGCGCTCGTAGTCGGCGTTGGCCACGTTCTCGGTGGCCTTGTATTCGATCTCGCCGCGCGCCTCGGCCGCCTTCAGCGCCTTGTGGATGCGGCCCACCCATTGCTGCTCGAAGGGCACGGTGTAGACCGCTGCCACCTTGAGCTTGGCTTGCGCCAACCCAAGGCCGGGCAGGGTGGTGGCGATGGCGGCCACCGCGAGGGTGCCGGAACGGACGATCAAGCGGCGTCGTGTGGTCAAGAACTTCTCCTCGTCAACAAGCTATCCAACCACTCCATGAGCGCCGCGGAACCGGCTTTGCCGGGCCGCAGGGGCTGCCCCCTCGAGGGGGTACTCGGCTACACGTAGTGAGCCGATACGGGGGTGGGTCATTTCGTGCCGAAAATGCGGTCGCCGGCGTCGCCCAGGCCGGGCAGGATGTAGCCGTGGTCGTTGAGCTCGCGATCGATGGCTGCCGTGTAGATCGGCACGTCCGGATGCGCCGCCTGCATGGTCTTGATGCCCTCGGGGCAGGTCAGCAGGCAGAGGAACTTGATGGACTTGGGGTTCAGCTCCTTGAGCCGCTCCACCGCCGCCACCGCCGAATTGCCGGTGGCCAGCATCGGGTCGACCACCACGATGTCGCGCTCGCTCATCTCGTGCGGCATCTTGAAGTAGTACTCCACCGCCGTGAGCGTCTTCGGGTCGCGGTACAGGCCGATGTGGCCGACGCGCGCGCCCGGCACCACCGAGAGCATGCCGTCCAGGATGCCGTTGCCGGCGCGCAGGATGGAGACGAAGACCAGCTTCTTGCCGTCGATGACCTTGGCCTGCATGGTCTCCAGCGGCGTCTCGATCTCGATGTCCTGCATCGGCATGTCGCGCGTGACCTCGTAGGCCATCAGCATGCTCAGTTCGTTCAGGAGGCGGCGAAAGCTGTTGGTGGAGGCGTCCTTGCGGCGCATCAGGGTCAGCTTGTGCTGGACGAGGGGGTGGTCGACGAGGTGGACGTTGCTCATGGTCTTCTCTTGCGTTGTAGTGTTGTGGGTCCGAAGTCTAGAAGACCGTGCCGTCGCTTTCGATCCGAAGGGGTGGTGCACCGTCACGCAAGCGCTGTGCCAGCGCCCGGCCGGCGGCCCAGCTTCCGCCTTCGAGCACGCAGGCCAGCGGCAGCTGTGCATCGGTCCGGTTCAGGAGCTTGCGCACGCGCGGCGCCAGTTCGTCCAGCAAGGCGACGGTGAGGGCGCGCCACTCGACGATGAATTCGTCGCCTGTCTTCCACGTACGCTCGAGCCAGGCGAGATCCTTGACCAGGAGCACCCGGCTGTCGAGGAAGAGGCCGCCGTTGCGGTATTCGGGCAGGCCGGTCAGGGCGTCCAGGCCGCGCACCTTGACGCCTGCCCATTCGAAGGGCTCCAGCAGCGAGTAGCTGAGCCATTGCGAGAGCTTGTGGAAAGGCATCCAGCCATTGGTGAGGCCCGGGCCCTGCACCGCGCTGTGGCGCCAGCAATCGCCCAGGGCGAAGGCCGGGTTGCCCGAGGGGATGCCGCCGGGCGAATCGCTGCCGTCCGCGGCAATGGCATCGATGCTGCTGGCGGCCGGCCAGATGCCCGACAGCGTGTCGAGCAGCAAGGTCAGGATCTCGTGCGCCGTGACTTCGGCGGTGGGCGGCGCCTCGGGTCCGTAGGGGCCGACCAGTTCGTCGAACAGGCCGCCGGGGCGGCCCTCTTCGCCGAAGGTCTCGGGCTGCTCGTGCAGCGCCTCGCCCAGGCGGCGCAGCAGTGTGGCGCGGCCGGTCAGTCCGACCAGCGGATTGCTCTCGCTCACCTGCAGGGCCGAGGCCAGCCGGTCGGTGACCAGGCCGCGCAGGCCGGCGGCGTCGACCTGCAGCGGACGCCGCGGGTTGGAAGAAAAGCGCCCGCTGGTGAAGGCATGAAAGCTCGCGACCGCCAGGCCCTCGGAGCGTGCCAGGCGCTGGCCGGTGGCGGTCTCGACATAGTGCCAGTCAGTGCCGGCACCGGCGTCGAGCAGCACGCTGACCACCGCCAGGTCGATGTGCGCACGGGCGCGCTCGTTCGGCGTGGCCTTCGGGCCAAGCAGCTTGTCGAGCTGCTGGCGGCGATCGACGCCGCCGACCTCGAAATGGCGCCAGCGGCTGTGATAGGGGATGTTGTTCCAGGGGTAGCGCTCGCGCGTGGTTTCCGCGACCAGCTTGGCGGCTTCGTCGAAGGCCGACTCGGCGCCGATGTCGAACCACTGCGATTCGCCACGCCGCGCCCGCGCCAGCAGGGCATGCGCGCGCTCGCGCACCGCCTGCGTCGTGCGAAGCAGCGTGACGGCACCGGCGGGTTGCTCGGCATCCGGTTCGAATTCGAGGGCCGGATCGACATGGCCTTCGTCATCGGCGCTTTGCACCGCGCGGTTGCGCGTCGGGCGATCCGGGTCCATTCCGTAGTCAAGACGGCTCATGTGTCCAGCCCCCGTCCCTTGGCCTTCTTCAATTCCTCCGCATCGGGCACCACGCCCGGCGTGAAGTAGCCCGCCGCCATCTTGGCGTCCATCTCGACGCGCGCGTCGGCCGGGATCAGCTCGTCGGGGATGTTCACCCGCGTGCCGATCTCGATGCCGGCGCCGGTGATGGCGTCGTATTTCATGTTGCTCATCGAGACCAGGCGGTGGATCTTGCGCACGCCCAGCCAGTGCAGCACGTCGGGCATCAGCTCCTGGAAGCGCATGTCCTGCACGCCGGCCACGCACTCGGTGCGGGCGAAGTACTGGTCGGCGGTGTCGCCGCCCACCTGCCGCTTGCGCGCGTTGTAGACCAGGAACTTGGTGACTTCGCCCAGGGCCCGGCCTTCCTTGCGCGAATAGGCCACCAGCCCGACGCCGCCGCGCTGCGCACCCATGATGCATTCCTCGATGGCGTGCGTGAGGTAGGGGCGGCAGGTGCAGATGTCGGAGCCGAAGACGTCGGAGCCGTTGCATTCGTCATGCACGCGGGCGGTGAGCTCCACCTCGGGATTTGCCAGGTCGTGCGGGTCGCCGAAGATGTAGACGGTCTGGCCGCCGATGGGCGGGAGAAAGACTTCCAGGTCGGGCCGCGTCACCAGTTCGGGGTACATGCCGCCGGTTTCCTCGAAGAGCACGCGGCGCAGGTCGGTCTCGGAACAGCCGAAGCGCTTGGCCACGCCGGGCAGGAACCACACCGGCTCGATGGCCGCCTTGGTCACGATGGCGGCGCCGTTGGCGGTGAGGTACTTGCCATCGGCCTTCAGCCGGCCGCTTTGCAGCGCCTCGATCACCTCGGGCAGGATCACATGGGCCTTGGTGACGGCAAGGGTCGGGCGGATGTCGTAGCCGGCCGCCAGTTCGGTGGCGAAGACCGAGGCCACGGTCGCGCCCCAGGGGTCGAGCGAGACGATTTTCCCGGGCTCCAGCCATTGCGGATAGGGCCCGATCACGTCGGTGGGCGAGGTGTTGGTGAGGTCCGCCTTGTGCTGCGGATTGAGCGCGCCGGCCGCCACGGCCAGCGCACGGTACACGCTGTAGGAGCCGCTGTGCGTGCCGATCACATTACGGTGCAAGCGCGTGGTGGTGGTGCCGACCACCGGCCCGCGTTCGGCCGGCGTGGCCGCGCCCCAGTGGAGGGGCAGGGCACCGAAGCCGCCGGCATGCGAGGTCAGGCGGATGTGGCGCGGCCCGCTGGGCGCCAAGGGTGTACCGGAAGGGGCCGGCGTTGCGATGGGTGGAGTGGAAGCGTTCGCAGTGGTGTCGACAGACATTGCAGGCCCTCAAAAACCGCAATGTATCGAGCGACCTGTTGGCTGGCAAGCTGCGCCTGATCAGTGCATGCCGAGCGCTCGGTCGAGCGAAAGCCGTCCACCGCCGCGGCCTGCCAGGTAAAGGAGGAGGGCGGCCCACGACAGATGCGTGGGCCAGGCGTCGGGGTAGACGAAGAGCTGGATCACCAAGGTCATGCCCAGCAGCGCCAGCGCCGACAGGCGGGTGAAGAGGCCCAGCACCAGAAGCAGCGGGAACAGGTGCTCCGAGTACGCGGCGAGATGGGCGGCCAGCTCGGGCGGGACCAGAGGCAGCTTGTACTCGGTGCGAAAGAGTTCGTAGGCGCTGTCGGTGAGCGTCAGGAAGCCGCTGACCTTGGTGCGGCCCGAGTAGAAGAAGATCGCCGCGATCGAGAAGCGGCTGGCCAGTGCGAGCAGGTCGTGGCTGACGCAGCGCTCGAGCAGTGCGGCCAGGTTGTTCCACAGGGCCAGCGGGCCGCGTGCCACACCGTCGTTCATGGGCAAGCTCCGGTTTCAGCGATATGAGGTGGGGCGGCCAGCGCGCCGGCCTGCATCAGAGTGGCCAGCAAGGCCATGAGGTCGACCGTCGGGTCGGCATCCAACGCGTGTTCGGTGGCTTCGGCCAGGCGGCACCCCCGCGCGCAGGCGTCGAGAAAGGCGCACTCGGCCAGGCCGGCGGCTTGCCAGCGCACCATGGCAGAGGGCCGCGTCAGCAGGGCGCCTTCGGCATGCCAGGCGATGTCTTCGCCGTCCTGCAGCGAATCCTCGGGCAGGCGGTTGCGCTGCCAGATGGAGTAGATGGGCTGCTCCTCGAACCAGGCCCAGCGCGCGGCGGGATGCGGCTGGAGCCGGCAGGCGCACAGCTCGTGCGGCGACAGGCGGGCCAACTCGGCAGTGGACAGCGGCGGCGCATCGGCGGCGATGTGCGCCTCGGTCCAGCAGCGATCGAGGCGCGCCACGTCGGGCAGGTAGGGCAGGCCGGCCGCCGGCGCGAAGTCGCGCAGGAAATCCGCGAACTTCCCGCCATAGTCGACCAGCGCGCCATCGGTGGGTGGCTCGCCCGCCACGTAGAGCGCGGCGGCCGAGCGGAACCAGTCACGCCCCACCAGCCGGCTTACGCTCGGGTAGTTGGCCTCGAGCGCGTCGATGCAGCCCTTCATGACGGTGTTGCGATAGACCGCGAAGGCGGGCTGCGCCTGCAGCGGGTTCGTGGCGGCACTGTCGAACAATGCGCGGGCGAAGTCTTCCTGGAAGCTTGCCAGGGTGGTCGAGGTGCTTGCGTTCATGCCGGCTCCTCCACGCCTTGGCCGGCGCGCGTCAGCATGCGCGCGGCGGTGTCGTGCTCGGCGAGCAGATCGTCGAAGCCGGGCAGGTTGCCGTCGCGCTCGATCAGCGTCGGCCGCGCGCCGGTGCGTTCGATCAGGCGCTCGTAAAGCGCCCAGACCGCGCTCGCCACCGCCTGGTCGTGCGAATCGATGAGGAGCGCGGCGCCCAGCGCCGGGTCGCTCGAATGGCCGGCCAGGTGGATCTCGGCAATGGCCTCGGCCGGAAAGCGATCGATGTAGTGGCCGGCGTCGAAGCTCAGGTTGTTGGCCGACACATGCACGTTGTTGACGTCCAGCAGCAGGCCGCAGCCGGTGCGGCGCGCCAGTTCGGCGAGAAAGTCGATCTCGTCCCAGTCGTGGCCCTCGATCTGCAGGTAGTGCGAGGGGTTCTCGATGGCGATGCACCGGCCCAGCGCCTCCTGGGTGCGTTCGACATTGGCGGCGATGCGATGCAATGCTTCGGTGCTGCGCACGAAGGGCAGCAGGTCGGGAAAGTAGTGGCCGCGCCAGCGCGACCAGGCCAGGTGCTCCGACACCAGCGCCGGCTCGACACGCTGTACCAGCGCGGCAAGGCGGGCCAGATGATGGGCGTCGGGTTCCTCATGGCCGGCCAGGGAAAGCGAGACGCCGTGCAGCGACAGCGGATGCGCCGCCCGCACGGCTTCGAGCCAGGCCAGCCGCGGCCCGCCCGCGACGAAGTAGTTCTCCGGATGCACCTCGAACCACATGCCCGGGCGCTCGCAGGCGAGCGCCGCGTCATAGTGCTCGGGCTTGAGGCCGAGGCCGGCCAGGAGTTCGTGCTTCGTCATGGGAGAGGGGAGATCAGGACTTGATCGGCGTCAGCGAGCCCATGCCCTTGGGCGTCTTGATGGTGGCGCAGGTGCCGGCCGGAACGTTCTTCCAGGCATTGCCCTGGTAGTCCACCTTGGAGGTGCCGGCGCAGGTGGTGCCGGGGCCGGCGGCGCAATCGTTCTTGCCCGCCATGGAGACGCCATAGCACTTCTCCATGGCGGCTGCCGGCTTGCTGTCTTGCATCGGCTTCTGGTCTTGCGCCATGGCGGCGCCGGAAACCAGTGCGCTAAGGGTCAGGGCGGTGATGGCGAGGGGACGCGTATTCATGGATGGATCTCCTTGGAAATTGGATGGTTGAGAACAACCGTGCCGTGTTGCGCGGTCCACACCTAGTTCGGGACTTCTTCGCCGCCGGTTACAGCACGCGGCACAATTCGCCCGACTTTATTCAATGAAGAAGCCGTAACCAAACGACCTCATGGAACGAATACCAACAGGGAAGCAGTCGCAGCAGGGAGGGGACGTCGAAGCGGCCCTGCGGGCCTTGCTCCTGCAGGGCCTGGCCGGCGACGCGCTCGCCTATCGCGCCTTCCTGCAGCAGCTCAGCCAGCACCTGCGTTCCTTCCTGGGCCGCAGGCTTTACGGCTGGCCCGATGATGTTGAAGACCTTGTTCAGGAATGCCTGCTCGCCATGCACAACCAGCGCCACACCTATCACAGCGACCAGCCACTGACGGCCTGGGTGCATGCGATCGCGCGCTACAAGATGATCGACCTGCTGCGCGCCAAGGCCGGCCGCGAGGCCCTGCATGACCCTCTGGAAGACGATGCCGGCCTGTTCGCAGAAAGCGCCACCGACGCCCGGGATGCGCGACGCGACCTGCAGGCGCTGCTCTCGACCCTGCCCGAGCGCCAGCGCCTGCCCATCGTCCATACCAAGATCGAAGGGCTCTCGGTGTCCGAGACGGCCAACCTCACCGGCATGTCGGAGTCGGCCGTCAAGGTGAACGTGCACCGTGGCCTGAAGGCGCTCGCGCTCAAGCTGAGGGGTTCGTCATGAGAACCGACGATCTCATTGCCATGCTGTCCGCCGGCGTCGAGCCGGTGCCGCGCCGGGCCGCCACGCGTCGCCTTGTGATCGCGCTGCTGGTCGGCCTGCCGCTGGCCGCGGCCGTCATGCTCTACGAGTTCGGCGTGCGGCGCGACCTGGTGCAGGCCATGTTCTGGCCCATGCTGTGGATGAAGATCCTCTTTCCCTTCTTCATCGCCTGGGCCGGCTTCGTCATGACCCAGCGGCTGGCGCGGCCGGGGGTGCGCATCGGCCGCGCCAAGTACGCGCTGGCGGTGCCGCTGCTCCTGGTCTGGGCGATGGCGCTGGCGGCGTGGATGTCGGCGCCGCCGGAGCAGCGCATGACGCTGGTGATGGGCGAGACCTGGCGCAGTTGCGCCTTCAACATCGCGATCATCTCGCTGCCGGTCTTCGTCGCCGCGCTGCTTGCGCTCAAGGGCCT
>DATILH010000136.1:0-16785 GCA_035476655.1 Variovorax sp. | reverse complement strand
GCCGTCAGCGTGGTCTTGCCATGGTCGACGTGACCGATCGTGCCCACGTTCACGTGGGGCTTGGTGCGGGTGAACTTACCTTTTGCCATTTTTCGACTCCGAAAAAAACTGCGATTTCTACAGACGCTCGGGGCGCCAGAGCTCGCCCCGAAATTTGGTGCCCTTTGCGGGAATCGGACCCGCGACCTCTCCCTTACCAAGGGAGTGCTCTACCACTGAGCCAAAAGGGCAAAAATCTCTACGAGAACCTCGATGGAGCGGGAGACGGGAATCGAACCCGCGTCATCAGCTTGGAAGGCTGGGGTTCTACCATTGAACTACTCCCGCACTCGCGGCTCTTCAACAATCCTTACGTTTCGCTGGTGGAGAGGGCTGGATTCGAACCAGCGTACTCGTAAGAGGGCAGATTTACAGTCTGCTGCCATTAACCACTCGGCCACCTCTCCGGCGAACCTCGGAATATAGCATGGTCCGAGGCAAACGTCGACAAGCTCGCGCACTTTTCTGGGGCTTGCGCCCAGGTGCTTGAAGGCTTCGGGACGCCGAGCGCCCCAAAATTCGACGGCGAGAGCATAACCGCAACCAGGCCTCGGGTTTACCCTGTTACGAAATCTTCTTTCACCCGGGTTTATTGACTGTCGCGCCACGCGCGGGCCTGGCCAAAGTGCCCGCAGCCGATGAAGGGAATGGGCGGGCGCAGCGCGGACAGCGGCGAAGGATGGTTGGCCAAGAGGATCTTGTGCCTTGCAGCATCGATCAGGCTGCGCTTGCTCTGGGCATGGGCGCCCCAGAGCATGAACATGGCCGGGTGATCGCTCTGCGCCACATGGCGGATGACGGCGTCGGTCAGCAATTCCCAGCCGCGCCCGCCATGGCTGGCCGGCTGGGCCTCCTCCACCGTCAGGCAGGTGTTGAGCAGCAGCACGCCGTGGGTGGCCCACTTCACGAGGCTGCCGCCCGGATCTGGAAAGGCGGGCGGCGCCACGCCCAAGTCGCGCTGGATCTCCTTGAAGATATTGCGCAGCGAAGGCGGCAGGGCCACGCCGGGCGCCACCGAGAAGGCCAGTCCTTCGGCTTGGCCACGACCGTGATAAGGGTCTTGGCCCAGGATCACGATGCGCACCGATTCCGGTGGCGTGAGTTCCAGCGCACGCAGGGGCTTGGGCGGAAAGATCACGGCGCCGGCGTCCAGGCGTTGCTGAAGGAAGGCCAGCAGTTGCCGGCCGGCAGCGCTTGCGAAAAATTCATCGACCAGCGGCTGCCAGCCCGGCGCCACCGGCCAGTGCGCCGGATCGGCGCTCGTCAGCTGCGTGTCCACGGCACGCCTTAGCGAAACAGTTCGGCCAGCGCCTCACCCGGCTCTTCGGCGCGCATGAAGGCTTCGCCGACCAGGAAGGCATGCACGCCCGCGGCACGCAGCTTGGCCACGTCGGCGCGGGTCGCGATGCCCGATTCGGTCACCAGCAGGCGCTCGGCCGGCACCTTGGGCAGCAGTGCCAGCGTGTTGTCGATGGAGACTTCGAAGGTGCGCAGGTTGCGGTTGTTGACGCCGATGAGCGGCGTCTTGAGCTTCAAGGCCCGCTCCATCTCGGCTTCGTCATGCACCTCCACCAGCACCGCCATGCCCAGCGTGCGCGCAATGGCCTCGAAGTCGCGCATCTGCGCATCGTCCAGGCAAGCCGCGATGAGCAGGATCGCGTCGGCGCCGATCACTCGCGATTCGTAGATCTGGTAGGCATCGACCATGAAGTCCTTGCGCAGCACCGGCAGCTCGCAAGACGCCCGCGCCTGCTTCAGGTAGTCGACGCCGCCCTGGAAGAACTGCTTGTCGGTCAGCACCGAAAGGCAGGCCGCGCTCACCGTGCCGTCGCCTTCGGCGTAGCTTTGGGCGATGTCGGCGGGAATGAAGTCGGCGCGCAGCACGCCCTTGCTCGGGCTGGTCTTCTTGACCTCGGCGATCACCGCGGCCTGGCCGGCTTCAATCTTCTTTCGCAGCGCGCCCTCGAACTCGCGGGTCAGCACGCGGCTCTCGGCGTCGAAGCGCACGGCCTCCAGCGAGGCGCGCTTCTTCGCTGCCGCCACCTCCTCGTGCTTGACGGCGACGATCTTGTTCAGGATGTCCGACATTCCTCAGGCTCCCTGCGCCGCTGCGACAGTGAAAGCGACCAGCTGCGTCAACTTCTGCCTGGCCGCGCCGGCGTCGATGGCGGCACGCGCCCGATCGATGCCATCGGCGATCGAGTCGACCACGTTGCCTGCGTAGAGTGCGGCACCCGCATTGAGCAGCACGATGTCGCGCGCCGGCCCCACCTCGCCACCCAGCACGCCCATCAGCATGACCTTGGATTGCTCCGGCGTTTCCACCCGCAGCGAGCGGTTGCTGGACATGGCAAATCCGAAGTCCTCGGGGTGCAGCTCGTACTCGCGGATTTCACCGTTCTTCAGCTCGCCGATCATGGTGGCGGCGCCCAGCGAGATCTCGTCCATGCCGTCGCGGCCGTAGACGACCAGCGCATGCTCGGCGCCCAGACGCTGCAGCGCACGTACCTGGATGCCCACCAGATCCGGGTGAAACACGCCCATCAGGATGTTGGGCGCGCCAGCCGGATTGGTGAGCGGACCCAGGATGTTGAAGATGGTCTTGATGCCCAGCTCCTTGCGCACCGGCGCCACGTTCTTCATGGCCGGATGATGATTCGGCGCGAACATGAAGCCGATGCCGACCTCGGCGATGCTCTGCGCGATCTGGTCCGGCTTCAGGTTGATGTTCACGCCGAGCGACTCCAGCACATCCGCGCTGCCCGACTTGCTGCTGACGCTGCGCCCACCATGCTTGCTGACCTTGGCGCCCGCGGCCGCCGCCACGAACATGGAGCAGGTCGAGATGTTGAAGGTGTGCGAGCCATCGCCGCCGGTGCCGACGATGTCGACCAGGTTCGTGGTGTCGGCCACGGGCACCTTGGTCGCCACCTCGCGCATCACCTGCGCGGCGGCGGTGATCTCGCCGATGGTTTCCTTCTTCACGCGCAGTCCGGTGATGAGCGCGGCCATCATGACCGGCGAGCATTCGCCGCTCATGATGAGACGCACGATGTGCAGCATCTCGTCGTGGAACACCTCACGGTGCTCGATGGTGCGCTGCAGGGCTTCCTGGGGGGTGATGGGCATGTCTGTCTCCGCGATGAATCAGTGTGAGGGGTTGTCGGCCAGTGCCAGCTTGATGCCGAAGCCGATGAAGATCGCGCCGGCCGCGCGCGTGAGGACGCCCATGCCGCGCTGCACCGCGCCGACGCGGCGCGCCATCCAGGCGGCCGCCAGGGCCCAGCCGAAGTTGACCCACAGGCCGTTGAAATTGAACAGGAGGCCCAGCGCCAGGAAGGCGAGCGACGGATGCGGCGCGTCGTGCGCGATGAACTGCGGCACGAAGGCCAGGAAGAAGAGGGCCACCTTGGGGTTCAGCGCGTTGGTCCAGAAGCCGCGACGAAACACGGCCCACAGCGACTCGTGCACCACTAGAGCGCCAGCTGTCGGCAAGGCCTGCGCGCCTTTTCGGGAGAGCAGCATGGCCGCTCCCACATACACGAGGTAGGCCGCACCGATCCACTTGAGCACGGTGAAGGCCGTGGCCGAGGCCGCGACCAGCGCGCTGACACCGACCGCGGCGGCCACGATGTGGACGCAGCAGCCGGCCGTGATGCCTAACGCCGCGACAAGCCCGGCACGGGCGCCGCTGCGCAGCGCGTTGGCGACGATGTAGAAAACGTCCGGCCCGGGCGTCAGGTTGAGCAGCAGGCCGGCGGCGACGAAGGCCAGCAGTTGCGGCGTGTCGGGCACCTCGGACTCCTTCAGGCGCGGAAGAACTGCCGGATCGCGCCGACGGCGCGATCCACGCCGGCCGCGTCCACATCCAGGTGCGTGACGAAACGCAAGCGATACAGGCCCGTGGCCAGGATGTTCTGTTCCTTCAGATGCGCCAGCAGCTCTGCCATGCGCGGCTTGGCGGCGGCGCTCAGGTCGACGAAGACGATGTTGCTGTGCGGCGGCTCGACGGTCAGCCCCTCGATGCCGGCCAGGCCTTCGGCCAGCCGGCGCGCCAGCGCATGGTCATCGGCCAGCCGCTCCACATGGTGATCGAGCGCATGCGAGGCCGCGGCCGCCAGCAACCCGGCCTGGCGCATGCCGCCGCCGGCCATCTTGCGGATGCGGTGCGCGCGTGCAATGAATTCACGCGAGCCGCACAGGGCCGAGCCGACCGGTGCGCCCATGCCCTTGCTGAAGCACACCGACACGCTGTCGAAGCACTGGGCGATGCGGCGTGCCTCGTCGCGCACGGCGGAGCCGGTCTTCTCGGCCTGCGCGACCGCGGCGTTGAACAGGCGCGCGCCGTCCAGATGGCGCTGCAGCCCCTTGTCCTTCGCCAGCCCCGTCGCCGCCTGCACGAAATCGAAGGGCAGCAGCTTGCCGCCCAGCGTGTTCTCCAGCGCCAGCACGCGGGTGCGCGCGAAGTGCGCATCGTCGGGCTTGATCGCGGCCTCGATGTCCACCAGCGCGAAGCTGCCGTCGGCCTGGTGCTCCAGCGGCTGCGGCTGAACGCTGCCGAAGACCGCGGCGCCACCGCCCTCCCAGCGGTAGCAATGGGCCTGCTGCCCGACGATGTATTCGTCGCCGCGCTGGCAGTGCGAAAGGATGGCGCACAGATTGCTCTGCGTGCCGGTCGGCACGAACAGCGCCGCCTCGAAGCCCAGCAGGGCCGCGATCTTTTCCTGCAGCGCGTTGACGCTGGGATCGGTGCCGAACACGTCGTCGCCCAGCGGCGCCGCCATCATGGCGGCCCGCATCGCGGCCGTGGGTTGCGTCACCGTGTCGCTGCGCAAATCGACCGCTTGGGGCGTGGGCATATCAGGCCTTCAGGAAGTTGTTCAGCATGGCATGGCCATGCTCTGTCAGGATGGATTCGGGGTGGAACTGCACGCCCTCGATGCGCACATCGCGGGCGAAGCCGGTGTGGCGCACGCCCATGATCTCGCCGTCGTCGGTCCAGGCGGTGATGGCCAGGTCCTTTGGGCAGCTGGCGCGCTCGATCGAGAGCGAGTGATAGCGGTTGACGGTGAATCGCTCCGGCAGGCCGGCGAACACGCCTTCGCGCGTGGTGGTGATCTCGCTGGTCTTGCCGTGCATGAGTTGCTGGGCGCGCACCACCTTGCCCCCGAAGGCAGCGCCGATGGATTGATGGCCCAGGCACACGCCCAGGATCGGCAGCTTGCCGGCAAATTCGCGGATGGCGGCCACGGACACGCCTGCCTCCGCCGGCGAGCAGGGCCCGGGCGACACCACCAGCCGGGCGACGCCGGCGGCAATGCGCTCGCCGATCTCCTCGAGCGTGATCTCGTCGTTGCGAAACACTTCGACATCCGCACCCAGCTCGCCAAAGTACTGGACGAGGTTGTAGGTGAAGGAGTCGTAGTTGTCGATCATCAAAAGCTTGGTGCTCATTCCAGGCCCTCCTCCACCAGCTCGGCCGCGCGCAGCATGGCGCGCGCCTTGGCCTCGGTTTCTTTCCACTCCATCTCCGGCACCGAATCGGCCACCACCCCTGCCGCCGCTTGCACGTACAAGGTCTGGTCCTTGACGATGCCGGTGCGGATGGCGATCGCCACGTCCATGTCGCCGGCATAGCTGATGTAGCCGCAGGCGCCGCCGTACAGGCCACGCTTGCTGGGTTCCAGCTGGTCGATCAGTTCCATCGCATGCACCTTGGGTGCGCCGGTGAGCGTGCCCGCCGGGAAAGTGGCCTTGAGCACGTCGATGGCGGTCATGCCGTCCTTCAAGGTGCCCTCGACATTGCTCACGATGTGCATCACGTGGCTGTAGCGCTCCACCGCGAAGGCCTCGGTCACCTTCACGGTGCCGGTCTTGGCGATGCGGCCGATGTCGTTGCGCGCCAGGTCGATCAGCATGACGTGCTCGGCGCGTTCCTTCGGGTCGTTCACCAGTTCCTCCTCGGCCGCCTTGTCCAGTTCCAGCGAGGCGCCGCGCGGCCTCGTGCCGGCCAGCGGGCGGATGGTGATCTTCTGCTCGCCCTCGCCAGTGTGCTCCTGGCGCACCAGGATCTCGGGCGAGGCGCCCACCACATGGAAGTCGCCCAGGTGGTAGTAGTACATGTAGGGCGAGGGGTTGAGCGAGCGCAGCGCGCGGTACAGCGACAGCGGCGACTCGGTGTAGCGCTTGCTGATGCGCTGGCCTACCTGCACCTGCATGAAGTCGCCCGCGGCGATCAGTTCCTTGGCGCGCTCCACCGCCGCCAGGTACTCTGCCTTGGCAAAGCTGCGCTCGGCCGGATGGGCTTGCGAAGGCTTCACCACCGGCGCGCTCACCGAATACTTGAGCTGCTCGCGCAAGGCCCGCAGACGGCGCTTGGCATTGGCGTAGGCCTCGGGCTGTGCCGGATCGGCATAGACGATCAAATAGAGCTTGCCCGAGAGGTTGTCGATGACGGCCAGCTCCTCGCATTGCAGGAGCAGGATGTCGGGGCAGCCCAGGGTGTCGGGCGGGCAAGTCTTCTCCAGCTTCTTCTCGATGTGGCGCACCGTGTCGTAGCCGAAGTAGCCGGCCAGGCCGCCGCAAAAGCGCGGCAGGCCGGGCCGCAAGGCCACCTTGAAGCGCTTCTGGTAGGCAGCGACGAAATCCAGCGGATTGCCGCGTGCGCTCTCCACCACCTTGCCATCGGTTACCACTTCGGTCAGCGCCTCGTCGCCGAAGCCGCTGGTGCGCAGCAGGGTGCGCGCCGGCAGGCCGATGAAGCTGTAGCGCCCGAAGCGCTCACCGCCGACCACGGATTCCAGCAAGAAGCTGTACTTGCCGCCGTCCTTGGTGTTGGCCAGCTTGAGATAAAGGGACAGCGGGGTTTCGAGGTCGGCAAAGGCCTCGAGCATCAGCGGAATGCGGTTGTAGCCCTGGGCGCTGAGGCTCTTGAATTCCAGTTCGGTGATCACGGGGATGGGTCTCCATGGGCCGGTCGACGCGAAGGTGGTCGCTCGGCGGGTCATTCACGATTTTGGCCGGTGTCTCGAAAGTGACAGGGCCACGGGCGCGCGGCTTTGGCTGCCGCGCAGGTCAAACAGGCAGCGACTGTGGCGTACGCCAGGGCCAGGCTCCCCGGCCTTGACCTGTCTGGATGACGTGATGAATGAACATGGAAGGCAGAGTTTATACGAGTGGTGCAACGCGTACAAATTGATACATTGACGCGCTGCAATTCGTATTCATTGGAGACAAGAGACATGACTCGCCTTTCGCGCTGGATCGCGCTGGCCGCCTTGATGACTGCACTGGGCGGCGCGGGCGCGGCGCCGATCGACCTGGCCGGCGTCAAGATCGACGATTCGCTGGAACTCAACGGCAACAAGCTGCAGCTCAATGGCGCAGGCATCCGTTTCAAGGCCGTGTTCAAGGTCTACACCGCCAGCCTCTACCTGGGCAAGAAGTGCGGCAGCACCGACGAGGTGTTGGCCGCCACCGGCGCCAAGCGCATGTCCATCACCATGCTGCGCGACATCGACGCCAACGAGCTGGGCAAGCTCTTCACCCGTGGCGTGGAAGACAACTCGCCCCGCAACGAATACTCCAAGCTGATCCCCGGCCTGCTGCGCATGAGCCAGGTGTTTTCCGACCAGAAGAACCTGCGCCCCGGCGACACCTTCACCATCGACTGGGTGCCGGGCAAGGGCACGGTGGTCAGCGTCAAGGGCGTGCCGCAAGGCGATCCGATCAAGGAAGAGGCCTTCTTCAACGCGCTGATGCGCATCTGGCTCGGCTCCTCGCCGGCCGACTACAAGCTCAAGGACGCCCTGCTGGGCGTCGTCTGATTCAGTCCGCGGCCGGGCGCAGGCCCTCGGCCAATTCGGCCAGCGAATCGGCCACGCCGTCGGCATCGACGCCGTGCACCGGTTCGCCATGGTTGTAGCCGTAGCTCACCAACACCACCGGGCAGTGCGCGGCGCGCGCAGCCTGGGCATCGTTGCTGGAGTCGCCCACCATCAGCGTGCGTTCCGGGCGCGTGCCCAGCGCCTCGCAGGTCTTTAGCAGGGGTAGCGGATCGGGCTTCTTGCGCGCGAAGGCATCGCCGCCGAAGACGAAGTCGAAGTAGCCATCCAGCCCCTTGGCCGCCAGCAGCGGCCTGGCGAATTCGCCCGGCTTATTGGTGAGGCAGGCCAGCCGCAGCCCGCGCGTGCGCAAGGCGCGCAAGCCCTCGATCACGCCGGGGTAGACGCAGGAATGCCGGCCGTTGATGTCCAGGTAGTGGCGCGAATAGCTTTGCCAGGACGCGTTGGCCAGGGCCTCGTCGGCCTCCTGCCCGCGCACATGGCGCAGCACCGAGCGGATCAGGTGCTCCGAACCCTTGCCCACCATGGTCTCGATGGTCGTGGCCTCGATGCGCCGCAGGCCCAGTTCATCGAGCATCAGGTTGAGGGCGACCGCGAAGTCGCCGAGCGTGTCGACCATGGTGCCGTCGAGGTCGACGATGGCAGCTTGCAGGTTCTTGAATGGGAAATGCATGTTGGAGGGTCCGCATTCTTACCGAAGTAGGATGGCCGCCCTGTTCATGCAACTCTGGAACGGAGACTTGCCGATGAAGCGATTCCTGCTCGCCCTCGCCAGCGCCGCGGCCGTAGCCTCCACACCGTTGGCGGCCATGGCGGCCACCACCCCGCAAGCAGCCGCGCCGGCTGCGCAGCCCGAAAGCCCCTGGCCCTACACGGTGCGCCTCAATGCCAAGGACGTGCTGCAAGTCTATCCGCCGCAGGTCGACAGCTGGGACGGCTTCCTGCTTAGCGCACGTTCGGCGGTGGTCATGCGCGAAGGCGGCAGCGGCGATGCAGCCAAGGATTCGCGCGCCACCTACGGCATCGTCCACCTGAGCGCGCGCACGCTGGTGGACAAGGCCACGCGCCGCGTGAGCCTGGACCAGTACACCGTCATGAAGGCAGAGTTCCCAAGTGCCGGCCAGGAGGCCCAGGCCTGGGTCGATGCCTTGCAAAAGGACGCCGCCGGCAAGCGGCGCGTGATCAGCCTTGACCGGCTCGAGGCGCAGGTGCAGGGGGTGCAGGTGGCCGAGCACGCCGCCAGGCTGCCCTTGAAGAACGATGCGCCGACACTGATCTTCTCGCGGCAACCCGCGATCCTGGTCAACGTCGACGGCGCCCCACGCTACGTGCGCGCCGAAGGCACGTCGCTGGAGCGTGTGCTCAACACCCGCGTGCTGCTGCTGCGCGATGGCGCCGGGCGCCATTACCTGCATGTGTTCGACGGCTGGATGACCGCCGATTCGCTGGCCGGCAACGTCGCGTGGAGCGTGCTGCCCGGCGAAAGTGCCGACTTGCGCAAGCTGCGCACCGAGGCCGAGAAGAACCGCGCCGCCGATCTGCTCTCGGGCGTCACCGCCGCCACCACCGAAAAGGCCGGCCAGGCCCGGCAGACGCCGCCCTCGCTCAAGAGCGGCACGCCGCCGCGCATCTACGTCGCCACCCAGCCGACCGAGCTGGTGGTGAGCGAGGGCGAGTGGCTGTGGACGCCGGTCGCCGGCACGCAGCTGATGTACGTGAAGAACAGCACCGGCCACATTTTTCGCGGCAACAGCGACCAGCAGATCTATGTGCTGATCTCCGGACGCTGGTTCCGCGCCCCCAGCGAGTCGGGTCCGTGGGGCTTCGTCGCCGCCAATGCGCTGCCGGCGGACTTCGCCCGCATCCCGGACGACAGCGAGAAGGAGAACGTCAAGGCCTCGGTCGCCGGCACGCCGCAGGCGCGCGAGGCGGTCATCGCCAGCAACGTGCCGCAGACCGCGGCGGTGCGCATTTCGCAGGCGCGCCTCACGCCGCTGCGCTTCGACGGTGGCGCGCCGAGGTGGACGCCCATTGCCGGCACATCGCTGAGCTGGGCGCCGAACACTTCGACCCCGCTGATCCAGGTCAACGACAGCAGCTTCTTCGCCCTGGAGAGCGGCGTCTGGTTCACCGCGTCCAGCATCGAAGGCCCGTGGTTGGTGGCCACCGCGGTGCCGGCGGCCATCTACACGATCCCGCCCGGCTCGCCGCTGCACTACGTGAGCTATGTGCGCATCTTCGGCGTCGGCGATGACTATGTGTACGTGGGCTACACCGGCGGCTACCAGGGCGAGTACGTCGACCCGGCCAGCGGCGTGGTGGTCTATGGCACCGGCTATGTCTACGACCCCTGGGTCGGCAGCACCTGGATCGGCTGGCCGCTCACTTACGGCTATGGCGCCGCCGTCACCTACACGCCCTGGCTAGGCTGGTCCTATGGCTTCTGCTTTGGCTGGGCCTGGGGCGCGGCGACCTCGGCCTGGGGCTGGGGCTGGGGCCCTTATCCCTACTGGGGCCCCTGGGCCTACGGCTGGGGTGGCTGGTGGGGCGGCGTCGCCTACGGCCCGGCCGGCGGCGCGGCGGTCTGGGGGCCGGGCGGCTGGGCCGGCTTCTCCGGCCCGATCTACCGGCGCTGGGGCGACGCGGCCAGCGTCTCGCGCGTCAGCGGCGGCTTCAACGCCTGGAGCGGCAACAGCTGGGCCGGCCGCACCGGCATCGCCTACAACTCGCGCACCGGCGCCGTCGCGGCGGGCCAGCGCGGCGTGGTGAGCAACGTCTACAGCGGCAACTACGCGACTGGCGCACGCGGCGTGGCGCAGGGCCCGGGCGGCGTGATCGCCGGTGGCGCCCGCGGCACGGCCGGCAATGTCTACACCGGCCAGAGCGGCAGCGCGAATCGCGGCTTCGTCTACAACCCGGCCACCGGCCAGGGCACCACCTTTGCGGGGGCCTCGGGCGATCGCGGTGCTGTCGGCCGCATCGGCGACGACGTCTATGCCGGGCATGACGGCAATGTCTACCGCAATACCGGCGAGGGCTGGCAGCAGCACGGCGCCGATGGCTGGCAGCCGGTGAACAGCGGCGCCGGTGCAGCCGGCACTGCCGCGCGGCCCGAAGTGCAGCAGCAGCTGGACCAGGCGCGCCAGGCACGGGTCGACGGCTGGCAGCGCAGCGGGCAACTGCAGAACTCGAACCTCGACATGAACCGCAGCTTTGGCGGCGGCGCGCGCATGGGCGGTGGATTTGGCGGCGGGGGCTTTCATGGGGGTGGCTTCCGCGGTCGCCGTTGACGTCCAAGCACGTTCATCGCCCGCTGCTACGATGCCCGCGCCCTTCCAACCTGAACGGAGTTCGAACATGGAGTTTCCTCGCAAGCATTCGCTCGTCGCGCTGTGCGCTTCACTGGTCTTGGGAACGCTGGCCGGCACGGCCCTCGCACAGGATGCGCCGCCGCGCAAGACCGTCGACATTGCCGACGCCAAGGGCGGCGGCACCGTGGTCTCGGTGGTGGGCGAAGTCACCGCGGTCGACGTGGCGAACCGCATCGTCTCGATCAAGGGCCCCAAGGGCAACATCGGCGACCTGCGTGTCGACGAGCGTGCGCGCAATCTCGATCAGGTCAAGGTGGGCGACCGCGTGCGCCTGACCTATCGCCTCGGCGTCGCCTTCGCCCTGATGAAGGGCGGCGACGGCATCCGCGAGAAGGTCGAGACCGAGGGCCGGGCGCAGGCGCCGGCCGGCGACAAGCCCGGCGCCGCGGTGGTGAAGACCACCACCGTGGTGGCCAATGTCGAGGCGGTCGATCACAAGAAGAAGGTCGCCACCCTCAAGGGTCCCGAAGGCAACCTGGTCGATGTGAAGGTGCGCGATCCGCAGGTGCTCAAGGACGTGAAGGTCGGCGACCAGGTCGCCGCCTACATCACCGAATCGGTGGCGCTGCGCGTGCAGCCGGTGGCGCAGAAATAGCACGCACCGGCCGCCTGGCGCCAGCGACTACTTGCGCTGCGACACTGGCGCCGGCCCGAAGGGCTGGCCGCCGGGGCCGGCCGCGAAACTGAGCGGCGCCTGCGAGGCCTGCTGGCCGGCGCCGGGCTTGCCCCAGTCGCACACGCCGCCGGGGAACACCGCCGCCAGGCGTGCCAGTTGCGCCGGGCTCAGGGCGCCACCGTAGTCGTTGGCATCCAGGGGCTTGAGCTGGCACTTCAAGATGTCTTCGCTGCGCGGGCCGCCGGCGATCTGGCGCGGCGAGAAGAGCGGCTTCAGGTACTTGTCGGCATCGCAGACCTGCGTGTCCGTCACCTTCACCGACTGCGTGGCGTCGGCGCTGAGCAGGCAGAAGTCGGCGCTGGCGGCCGGCCGCGCGGCCAGCACCTTTTGCGCAAGCGCCGCTTCGGAAGCGTCGGCGATCAAGGTGGTCAGCCACTGGTCCATCTGCACGAAGGCATCGCTCGACATGCTGGCCGACGGCGCGAAGCCGCTGCGGCCGAAGCGCCACAACGCCTGGTTGCCATGACCGCCGCCATCGCGGTCGAGCCGGTCGCGAATGGAGAAACTGCGCCACTGGTGGTGAATGCCGAACAGTGCCACGCCCTGCAGATTGGCCGGCGGAATGCCCAGCACTGCCAGGCCGGGCGGCAGGTCGATCACCGAGTCGTCCCAGCCGCGCATGTCGATCACCGCCATGTTCGACAGCGACTTGCCGCTGAGCACAATGCCCGCGCGGTAGGCAATGGCCAGTGCCTCGGCGTCGGCCACGCTGCGTTGCGCGCTCAGGTTGGTGTCGCGGTCGGTGCCGCCGATGATCTCGTTGAGGGTGACGAACTCCTCGGCGCCGATGCTGCCGGCCTGCAGGGCCTTCAGGCCGTACTGCACGCCCACGTTGTCGCGCGTGTCGCGGGCAAAGGGCGTGTTCGGCACCCTGCCCCAGATCGACTCGGCCCAGGACCAGGCATTGCAGCGTGCACCGGTCGGGTTGCTCACCGGGTCATAGACCTGCGAAGCCGGCAGCTCGCAGTTGTTGACCGAGGTCGGCAGGGTGACGATGGTGCCGGTGGCATTGGCGGCCGGCGGCACCACCCGCTGGAAGTAGTTGCCCGCCTTGGCGTTGCTGCCAAAGAAGTTGTACCAGCCATGGCAGGCCGACTGGTCGAGATGGCCGTTGATGGCCGCCTTCTTGGCATTGACCTGCGCAAGGCTGGCGCCGCCCTGCAGGGCCAGCCATTGCGGCTTCTGGTAGGCCTCCACCAGCAGCACGCAGTCGGCCACTTCCATCGTCACCGTCTCGGAGTCGGGATAGGTGCAGGAGGTGGTGATGCCGTCCAGCAGGCCGGGGCCGATGGTCGAGATCATGTTGGAGGCGATTGAGCCGCCCGAGCAGCCGTTGCCCATGGTGAACCTGATCGGGCCGTAGCGGTCGATGATGTGCTCCTTCATCATCATCACCGTCTCGGTCATGAGCACGCGGTTGGAGTTCTTGAGCGAATCGCTCATGCTGTTCACCGCCACCATGTAGCCACGCGAAAGCGCGCGGTCGTCGGTCCAGGCGGTGGCCGGGCGTGCCTGGCGGCGCGGCTGGCCGGTGCTGGCGCCGAAGTGGAACAGCACCTTGCCATTCCACTGCGCCTGGGCCTGCGTCGGCTGCCAGGCCGGCGCGTTCGGATCGAAGAGCACCGCGATGTCGTAGATGCCGCGGTTCATGGTGCCGCGCTCCAGGCGCACGATGTAGGGCACCGTCAGCCCATGGTCGGTGGTGGTGCTGGCCATGTCGGCCGGCGTGCTGCCCAGCGTGTAGGGCTTGAAGCAGGGGTTGGCCGGCGGCGGCACGCTGGGCGCAGGTGCCGCGTTGGTGTAGCTGGAGTTGTTCACCGGGTCCGGCAGGCCCAGGGTGCAGCCGGCCGCGGTGCTCTTGTAGTAGAGCTTGAACTCGGTGGCGATGTTGCACTGCGCATCAGTGGCTGCGGTCGCGAGCCCGCTTCCATTGGTGGCGGGCGAATTGGCCGTCGCACCCACTGGCGTGGGGGTCGCGCACACATAGGGCACGATCTGCGCGCCGGTGAACACCGACCCGCCGCGCGCATGGTTGGTAATGGTCAGTTGCGCCGGCGCCGCCGAGGGCGTGGCGGCCGAGATCACATTCGCTCCAGCCGCCAGGCCATCGACCAGGCCCAGGATGCGGCCGTCGGCGCGGATCGCGAAGGCGGAACTCACGTCGCGCCCGTCCACATCGACCTTGAGGCCGGCATGACTGGCGTTGGCATTGGCATGCAGGTCGATCTCGATCAGCGCGTCGCCGTCGCTGATCAGGTCGGCCCGGTTCGACAGGGTGCGGATCTCCAGCACCTTCTTGTTGTTGTCGCCCTTGGGCTTGTCGACCGTGCCGACTTCACCACCCCCTCCCCCGCTGCCGCCGCACGCGGCGAGGAGGACACCGGACGCCAGAACTGCCAGGGCCGCAGTCCAGTGCGGCCCGAAGGATCGCCGATCACGCATGCTCGTCTCCTGTTGATGTTGGAATCAGTAGCGCGCAGGGGAGGCGAAGTGTAGGAACGCGCACTTGCGCGTCTATCGAGGGAAATCACGGGGGCGATGTCGCCCTGGCGACATCCGATCAGGGCGCGTTGGTGCGCTCGATGAGTTGCAACAGACGCTGGTAGATCGTCGATTCGCGCAGCAGGCGCCCGCCCAGCTCGCGCAGCCGGTCGACCGCCTCCGGCGGCAGCACGAAGCTGGTCAGCAGGTTCATGAAGTAGCGCCGCTCTTTCTCATCGGGGATCGAGTCGAAGCTCACATCGATGGCGTCGAACTCCAGGCCGGGCACCGCCGCCTCGGCCTGCGCACGCGATTCGCCGGCCAGCCGGCGCCCGGCCACCGCGAGCCGGCGCTTGTCGGCCCAACGCTGGGCGATGTCCTTGAGCAGTTCCACCGACTCGTAGGAGAAGTGGTCGATCGGCACGCTGGAGGACTGGAGCAGTTGCGCCACGATGCCGGGCGGCGTCGGGCTGCGGTCCCAGTCGGTGGTTGGCGCGGAGCGCGAATTGACCACCACCACCACGATGCGGCGAATGCGCTCGAAGCCCACGACCTGCTGGAAGTGCGGGCTGGCCTCCAGCTCCTCGAAGGCCTCCAGCACACCCCGCAGGCCCAGGTTGTCCGACACCCCGCCGTCGACGATGTGCAGGTAGGGGCGATTGGCGCTGTCCTGGTAGTTCGTGATGTCGCGGTAGTGCAGCAGGGCCCGCCCGGCCGGCCGCTGCGGGTTGCCGGGCCGCGTCACGTCAGACACCCATGCCGGCAGCTCGGCCCCGCAGCGACCGCCGTAGTTGCGAAAGGTGAGGGGCGTGAAGACCACCGGCACCCCGACGAGGTGGCGGCCGCGCGCGACAGCTTCACCTTGGCGAGATCGGAACAGATCAGGTCGAACTGGTCCTGCGAGAACTGGAAGCGCGCGCCGGTCGACAGATCGGTGCCGGTGACGGCGGTGGCCGGCGTGTTCAGCGCAAGCAGGTCATTGAAAGTGGCGTTTGCGAACAGGATCTCGTCGTAGAAGTCCGCGGCCAGTTCCGAGCGCCCGTACTCGCTGCTGGCGAGCTTGGACCAGTTGGAGGGCGACAGGAAGGTGCGCCGCGCAAGTTCGCCCTCCACATCCCGCTTGAGAAATCGCTGCTCGTACTCGCTGAACAGGCGCTCGCCGTACAAGGCGTAGGCCAGCGCGGTGAAGCTCCCGCCCGACACGCCGGTGATCAGGTCGACCTCCGACAGCAGGCTGTGAAGCGGCCCGCCGCGCAGGCGGATCCGGGTGCGCTGCAGCTCCTCCAGCACGCCGTAGGGCAGTGCTGCTGCCCGGGTGCCACCGCCGAAGAAGGTCAGGATGAACAGGGTCTCGGGCGAGTCCTTGGCGGCGCGCGAGCGTTGCACGAGCTTGCTGATTCGATAGCCGCTGGAAGGGTCGACGCGCTCGATGCGCTCGTTCGGCTGCACCACGGCCGTGCCACAGCCGGCCAGCACCGCGGCAGCCAGCCCGAGCGCCAGGCCGCTTTGCCAAACCTTGCAATGACGCATCGGACTCATCGGCCTGCAAGGCGGACGAGCATGGCGCCTCAGCTGTGCGCCGACGCCTCGGTCAGGGTCTGGGCCGCCACCACCGCCTCGGTGCGGTTGCGCACGTTGAGGGCCCGGAAGATCGCGGCCAGGTGGATCTTCACGGTGCCCTCGCTGATGCCCAGGCTGCGGCCGATGAGCTTGTTGGGCTTGCCCTGCGACAAGAGTTGCAGGACTTCGACCTGCCGCTCGGTGAGCACGTTGCGCAGGCTTTCCAGCGTGGCGGCCGAGTTGGCCGCGCGGGAGCCGGCGGCCGGCTGCTCGGACGAAGGCACGCCCGCCACCACGCCGGGCGGCACCGCCGACAGCATCATGGGCGGGACGTAGACGCCACCGGCGAGCACCAGGCGCACTGCCGACAGCATCACCTCGGGCGAATAGGCCTTGGGGATGAAGCCCAGTGCGCCGCGCTCCAGCGCCCCGCGCATCAGCGCAGGGTCTTCGTAGCCGGACAGCACGATCACCGGCACGCTGGGATGGCGCCGGCGCACTTCGTCGATGTGCGCATAGCCATCGGCGCCTGGCATGTTGAGGTCGACCACGGCGAGATCCACGTCGTCGGACACGGTACGCAGCAACTCGTCCACGCTCATCGCGACGCAGAACTCGATGCCCTCGCCAATCTCCGACAGCTTGGTCTTGACCGCCTCGATGACGAGCCGGTGGTCGTCGGCGATCAGTATTTTCATGATGTTCCTCGGCGTCCGGTTGCCAACATGTTGCTCCATTCGTCCACACGCTTCTTCTGTTCCAGGGACGCCGAGGATCGGGTTTTACCGACTCGATGGCATCCCCCCGCGAGAGG
>DATILH010000135.1:0-21675 GCA_035476655.1 Variovorax sp. | reverse complement strand
TCATCGGCAACTGGTTTGCGAAGAATCCCGGCGCGCGCGCCAAGCTGGTGGTGGCCACCAAGGTGGCTGGCCCCTCGCGCGGCATGCCTTGGGTGCGCGAGGGCGGCGGCATGACGGCGGCCGACATCGTTGCCTCCTGCGAGGGCAGCCTCAAGCGCCTGCAGACCGATGTGATCGACCTCTACCAGATCCACTGGCCGGAGCGCCATGTGCCGGCCTTCGGCTCGATGGTCTACGACCCGAGGCAGGAGCGCTCCGCCACTTCGATTCACGAGCAGCTGCAAGCGCTGGCCGGCCTGGTGAAGGCGGGCAAGGTGCGCGCCATCGGCCTGTCGAACGAGACGCCCTACGGCGTGCACGAATTCGTGCGCCTGGCCGAACAGCACGGGCTGCCGCGCGTGGCCACGGTGCAGAACGCCTACTGCCTGGTGAACCGCTCGCTGGAGAACGGCCTGGACGAAAGCATGCACCGCCTGGGCGTGTCCTTGATTCCTTATTCGCCGCTGGGCTTCGGCCTCTTGACCGGCAAGTATGACCAGGGCGGCACCGAAGGCCCGGACGCCCCCAAGGGCGCGCGCATTTCCACCTACGAGTCCGTGCGCAAGCAGCGCTGGGGCCGCGCCGACGCATTGAAGGCGGCGCGCCGCTACAACGCGCTGGCACGCGAGCATGGCCTCGCGCCGACGCGCATGGCGCTTGCCTTCTGCTACACCAACTGGCGAGTGGCCAGCACCATCATCGGCGTGACCAGCGTGGCGCAACTCGACGAGAACCTCGACGCCTGGGGCGCCACGCTGTCGCCCGAGTTGCTGTCGCAGATCGACAAGATCCGCTGGGAGATGAGGGATCCGGCGAACTGATGGGAAAGAAAGCGCACGTCTCGGAAACACCGGCCACGCAGCTCTTGCGGGCGAACAAGGTCGAGTTCTCCGAGCATCCCTACGAGTACCTGGAGCATGGCGGCGCGCAGCACAGCGCGCAGGTGCTGGGCCTGGACCCCTTCACCGTGGTCAAGACGCTGGTGATGCAGGACCAGGATGCCAAGCCGCTCCTGGTACTGATGCACGGCAACCGCACGGTGTCGACCAAGAACCTGGCGCGGCAGATCGGCGCCAAGTCGGTCGAGCCCTGCAAGCCGGAGGTGGCGAACCGCCACAGCGGCTACCTGGTGGGCGGCACCTCGCCCTTTGGCACGAAGCGCGCGATGCCGGTGTACATCGAGTCGACCATCCTCGACTTGCCGCGCATCGCCATCAACGGCGGGCGGCGCGGCTACCTGCTGGGCATCGATCCGCGGGTCTGCGTGGCGCTGCTGGGTGCCAAGCCGGTGCAGTGCGCGCTGGCAGAATAGCCGGCTTCATTTCCGCTGCCCGGAGTCGCTGTTGAGTCTCGAAATCTTGTCCCTGCTTGCCGTCGTGGCGTCTTATCTGCTGGGCTCGCTGTCCTTTGCGGTCATCGTCAGCAAACTGCTCGGCATGGACGACCCTCGCAACTACGGCAGCAAGAACCCGGGCGCCACCAACGTGCTGCGCTCCGGCCGCAAGGGGGCGGCGCTCGCGACCTTGGTGCTCGACGCGCTCAAGGGCTGGCTGCCGGTGTTCCTGATCCAGCAGTTCGGCGCATCCTGGGGCCTGGGCACGGGTACGGCGGCACTGGCGGGCCTGGCGGCCTTCCTGGGGCACCTCTACCCGGTGTTCTTCCGCTTCCAGGGCGGCAAGGGCGTGGCAACGGCGGCCGGCGTGCTGTTTGGCGTCGACCCGCTGCTGGGCCTGGCGACCGGCGCCACCTGGCTGATCATCGCGATCTTCTTCCGCTATTCGTCGCTGGCCTCGCTGGTCGCCGCCTTTTTCGCGCCGGCCTATTACCTGCTGGGCGGCGGCATCGCCTGGCCGCTCAGCCCCGTCGCGGTGGTGGCGCTGGTGATCATGAGCTTGCTGCTGGTCTGGCGCCATCGCGAGAACATCCGCCGCCTGGCGGCGGGCACCGAATCCAAGCTGGGCGCGAAGTCCGCGCCCAAACAAGTCAAGGAAGGGAACTGAACATGGCCAGCATTCAACGCTTTCACGTCGGCCCGCGCCTGTCGGAAACGGCAGTGCACAACGGCACCGTCTACCTGGCCGGCCAGGTGCCGGACGACCTGACGCAGGACATCAAGGGCCAGACCGAACAGGTGCTCGCCATGGTCGACCGCCTGCTGGCCGAGGTCGGCAGCGACAAGTCGCGCATCCTGATGACGCAGATCTTCCTGAAGGACATCGGCGAGATCGGCGCCATGAACGAGGTGTGGGACGCCTGGATTCCCGCCGGCCACACGCCGCCGCGCGCCACGGTGCAGGCCGCCATGGCCAAGGCGGACTATCGCATCGAGATCGTTGTCACCGCCGCGCAGGCTCAGTAGCGCTTCACCAGCACCATCTGATCGCCATCTCGCTGCATCGAGAAGCGATTGATGAAGCTGTTGCCCAGCAGCACGTAGGGCATGGGCTGCTCGGAGACGAGGGCGTCCACGTCATACACCTCGACATCCCCGACCCGCACTGAATTGAGCCTGACCCGATAGGCCTGCGCCACGCCGTTGGCGGTGCCAATCTTGACCGGCTGCGCCTTCTTGTACTCCAGCCCGATGCGCAGCGCATCTGCGGCGGAAAGCGCCACCGTGGTGGCGCCGGTGTCGACCATGAAGTTCACCGAACGGCCGTTGATCGCGCCCAAGGTCATGAAGTGGCCGCGGCTGTCGGCCGGCAGCACGACGCGGCTGCCGTTGGCACCGCCGCCGCCTCCACCCACGCTGACCGGCTGGTCCATGCGCAAGGTGCTGCGCTGGCCGGCCACTTCGACCACCGCCTGGTCGCCTTGCACCGAGACCAGCCGCACATTGCCCAGCTTCTCGCCCGGGGCGAGCGTGCGCGGCGCGCCGCCATCCATCATCAGGATGGCGCGGCTGCCAATGGTGCCGGTGAGCATCACCGATTCGGCCCGCGCCATGCCCGCTGCCATGGCCAGCGGGAGGAGGGCGGCCAGGAGCAGGCGGGAAGTTTTCATGAGTGAGTCGGTCAGTCGCGGAAATTGTTGAAAGTGAGCGGCAGGTCCGGCACATCCTTCTTGATCAGCGCCATTGCGGCCTGCAGGTCGTCGCGCTTGGCGCCGGTGATGCGCACCGCGTCACCCTGGATGGCGGCCTGCACCTTGAGCTTGCTGTCCTTGATGATGCGGGTGATCTTCTTGGCCTGCTCGGCCTCGATGCCGCTCTTGACCTTGAAGATCTGCTTGACCTTGTCGCCGCCGATCTTCTGCACGTCGCCCTTGTCGAGAAAGCGCACGTCGACGCTTCGCTTGGTCAGCTTGTTGCGCAGGATGTCCTCGATCTGCACCAACTGGAAGTCGGCGTCGCCGATCAGGGTGATTTCCTTTTCCTTCAGCTCGACGGCGGCGGAGGTGCCCTTGAAGTCGAAACGGGTCGAAATCTCCTTGGCCGTGTTGTCGACGGCGTTCTTGACCTCTGGCAGGTTGGGTTCGCAGACGGTATCGAAAGACGGCATGGGGGGCTCCAGGGACGCGCAAGTGTGAACGTGAATGCGACAATTCTCCCATGATCGTGGAGCAAAACGTCCCGCTGCAACCCTACAACAGCTTCGGCATCGTCGCGCGTGCGCAGCACCTGGTGCGCGTGCACGACGAGGCCGATGTGGCGGCAGTGCTGGCCGACCCCCAATGGCGCGACGCGCCCAAGTTCGTGCTGGGAGGTGGCAGCAACATCGTGCTGACCGGCGATGTCAAGCCGCTCGTCCTGAAGGTCGAAATCATGGGCCGCCGGCTGGTCGAGGCCAGCGAGCGCGCCTTCATCGTCGAGGTGGGTGCCGGCGAGATCTGGCACGACACGGTGCAGTGGACGCTGGAGCAGGGCTATCCGGGCCTGGAAAACATGGCGCTGATTCCCGGCACGGTGGGCGGCTCGCCGGTGCAGAACATCGGCGCCTATGGCGTCGAGCTGCAGGATCGTTTCGAGTCGCTGGACGGCATCGACCTGCAGACCGGCCAGCCCTTCACCCTGGATGCGGCCCAATGCGCCTTCGGCTATCGCGATTCGGTGTTCAAGCATGTGCAGTCCGGACCGAACAGCTTCGGCCTGGCGGGGCGGGCGCTCATCACCCGCGTGCGCTTCCGGCTGCCGCGGCCCTGGAAGCCGGTGCTGGGCTACCTGGACCTGGAACGCAAGATGGCCGAGACCGGCAACACATCGCCCAGCGCCCAGCACATCTTCGACTGGGTCTGCGCCATCCGCCGTGCCAAGCTGCCGGACTGGCGAGTGCTCGGCAATGCCGGCAGTTTCTTCAAGAACCCGACGGTGACGCCGGAGCAGTGCGCCGACATCATCGCGCGCGACCCGAAGATCGTGCACTACCCGATGGACGATGGCAGCATCAAGCTGGCGGCCGGCTGGCTGATCGACGCCTGCGGCTGGAAGGGCAAGTCGGTGGGCAATGCTGGCGTCTACGAGAAGCAGGCGCTGGTGCTGGTCAACCGCGGCGGCAACCAGAACCCGGTGACCGGCGGCGAAGTGATGACCCTGGCCAAGGCCATCCAGACCAGCGTGTACGAGCGCTTCGGCATCCGGCTGGAGCCGGAGCCGGTGGTGGTGTGAGCGCGGTCTCCGTGCGAAGACTGTCCCTGCGTCGACGCATCGAACTGCTGGTGTGGGCGCGGCGCGCGTGGTGGCTGGTGATCCTTGCCGCCCTCTGGGCGGCGTTCGGCGTGGCGGGGCCGCTCGTGGTGTTTCTGGTCCTTGCTGGCTGGATCGGTTCGGCGGCACTGAAGGCATGGGCCCAGAGCCTGCGGCGCCAGTTTCTGCGCGAGGCGGAATTGCCCGCCTTCCTGGGGCCCAAACTATGTGCGGCCTACCCGGGCTTGCGCCCGCGTGACGCCGACCTGGTACTGCATGGATTGCGCCAGTTCTTCATCGCCCATTCACGCAGCGGCCATCGCTTCGTTGCGATGCCATCGAAGGTGGTGGATACGGCCTGGCACGAATTCATTCTTCATACGCGGGGCTATCAGCGCTGGTGCCAGACAGCCTTCGGCCGCATGCTGCACCACTCGCCGGCCGAGGTGCTTGGAAAGGACGCCCGGCGCAATGATGGCCTGCGGCGCAGCTGGTACTGGGCCTGCATGGAAGAGAGCATCGACCCGCGCAAGCCCTTGCGTTTGCCGCTCTTGCTTGCGCTGGATGCCAAGTTCGACGTGCCCGGGGGATTTCGATACCAGCCCGATTGCAGCGACATCGACCGGGCGGCCGGCACTGGCGCGCATTGCGGAAGCGATTTCGGCAGTGGCGGCTGTGCTGGCGACGCCGACGGATTCGGCGGCAGCGATTCGTCGTCCCCGGGCGACGGGGATTCGGGATCGGGCTGCGGCGGGGATTGATCAGCCGAAGTGGCAGATGTAGCTGTAGGGCTCGCCCGTCACCCGGATCTGGAAGCTGGAATTGCCCGGCACGCTGAACTTCTCGCCAGGGCCCGAGCGCAGCCATTCGGAGCTGCCTGCCAAGAGGTACTCACAGCTGCCGCCGGTGCCTTCCATGATCTCCGGCGCGCCGGTGTTGAAGGTGAGGGTGGAGGGAAGCACCACGCCGACGGACTTCTTTGTGCCATCCGCCAGGGTCAGGCTGTGGCTTACGCACTTGCCGTCGAAATAGACGTTGGCCTTGGTGGCGACGGCCACATTGCTCAGGGTGGATTGGGGAGTGTTGCTGCTGCTCATGCGGCGATTCTAGATTCCGTGAATCAGCGCCAGCCGCGCCGCCACCCGCGCGAATAGCTGTAGCCCAGGTTCAGCGACACGCCGATCGGCGGATAGGCATAGGGGTAACCGTAGCCGTACCCATAGCCGTAGCCCGGCGCCACGTAGACCGGAGCCGGTGCCATGTACACGGGCGCCGGCTGGTAGACGGCGGGCGGCGCCGGGGCAGCGCCGCCCGACAGCACCACGCCCGGTTCCGGCGTGGCGTTGCGCCAGGGCTCGGGCGGCGCGCTGTTGTTGTCGGCCATCGGCGCCTGGTCCTGCGTCTCGGACGTCATTACGCCCATCGGCGTCACCTGCACCGGCATGTAGTCGCCCGGCGGCGTGTCGGTGCGCGCGGTGTATTGACGGCCGGCGTATTCATAGGTGACCGAATAGCCGGCCACGCCGTCCGGGGTGCGGATCGGGGTGCTGGAAATCACCCGTGCCTGCTCCTGCTGGGCCCAGGCGGGCGCCCCTGCGGCCAGGGCCGCCAGCAGCGATGCGCCGAGCACGCTGCGCGAAAAAAGCTGGTTTGTCGTCATTCGAATCTCCTCGATATCAGCGCTTGGACGCAATCCGGCGCTCCAGGTTCAGCCCTTTACCTTGGCCGCCAAGCCGGCCCAAGCCTCTGGGTCGAAGCCGACGGTGGCCTGCGTCCGGCCCGGCCATTGGACCACCGGCCGCTTGATCAGGCTGGGGTAGTCCAGCAGCGCCTTGCGCGCCGAGGCGGTGTCGACCACCGAGTCGCGGGTTTCATCGTCCAGCCGGCGCCACATGGTGCCGCGCCGGTTGACGAGCGTCTCCCAGCCGGCGGCGGCGAGCCAGAGGTCCAGCTCGGGCTCCGGCACGCCCAGTTTCTTGAAGTCGTGAAAGGTGTAGGCGACGCCGTGCTCGTCGAGCCAGGCGCGGGCGCGCTTGACGGTGTCGCAATTGCTGATGCCAAAGACAGTGGTGCTCATGGGTTCGAATCATGCCGCCGCCCGCCGTCGGCGACAATCGAAGGCTCCATGCAAACCCTAAGCGACTGGCTCGCTCACGCCGAGCGACTGCACACCAAGAACATCGAGCTGGGCCTGGATCGCGTGCGCCTGGTGGCGCAGCGCCTCGGCCTGGGCTTCGCCTGCCCGGTGATCACCGTAGCCGGCACCAATGGCAAGGGCTCGACCTGCGCCATGCTGGAGTCGATCCTGATGAACGCCGGCTACCGCACCGGCGTCTACAGCTCGCCGCACCTGGTGCATTTCGAGGAACGCCTGCGCCTGTCGGGCCAGCCGGTGGCCTCCGATCTGCTGTTGCCGCACTTCGAGGCGGTGGAGGCGGCGCGCGCCGCGGTGTCGCTGACCTACTTCGAATTCACCACCCTGGCCATCCTGCGTTGCATGGCGGCGCAGAAGCTGGACGCGGTGATCCTGGAAGTGGGGCTGGGCGGGCGGCTCGATGCGGTCAACATCATCGACCCTGACTGCGCCGTCATCACCAGCATCGACCTCGACCACATGGACTTCCTGGGGCCGGACCGCGAGACCATCGGCTACGAGAAGGCCGGCATCATGCGCACTGGCCGCCCCGCCATCGTCAGCGACCCGATGCCGCCGGAAAGTGTTCTTGCGCGCGCCAAGGAGATCGGCGCCGAGCTCTGGCGCTTCGGCCACGACTTCAACGTGTCCGGCGACAAGCAGCAATGGGGCTGGGCCGGGCGCGGCCGCCGCTACAGCGGGCTGGCCTACCCGGCGCTGCGCGGCGCCAACCAGCTCATCAACGCGGCTGGCGTGCTGGCGGCGCTGGAGTCGCTGCGGCAAAAGCTCCCCATCACCGCGCAGGCGGTGCGCGTCGGCTTGAGCTTGGTCGAGCTGCCCGGGCGCTTCCAGATCGTGCCGGGCGAGCCGACCCTGGTGCTGGACGTGGCGCACAACGCGCATGCGGTGGCCGCGCTGGCCGAGAACCTGGATGCGATGGGCTTCTATCCGACCACCCATGGCGTCTTCGGCGTGATGGCGGACAAGGACCTGGCACCCATCCTGGCGCGCATCGGCCCGCTGATCGACCGCTGGTATTTCTGCGACCTGCCGACGCCGCGCGCCGCTGCGGCCGCCGATCTGGCTGCCCGATGGCGCGCGCAGAACACCCGCACCGATGTGGCCGAAAGTACCCATGCATCGCCGCAGGCCGCACTCGATGCTGCGGTCGCCGCCGCGGACCCCGCTGATAGAATCGTCGTCTTCGGATCGTTCTTCACGGTGGGTGGCGTGCTCGCGCACGGAACGCCCCGTCTGCAAGCCAGACACCTGCTGCCGAAGGGCTGACCGGCCCTTGCGTTTCGGCCTTCGCCCCCACATCTCGCTGCACCTTCAGGATCGACGTT
Source organism: Variovorax sp. (assembly GCA_035476655.1). Taxonomy (GTDB): domain Bacteria; phylum Pseudomonadota; class Gammaproteobacteria; order Burkholderiales; family Burkholderiaceae_C; genus Variovorax. The sequence goes on along the minus strand of DATILH010000135.1, from coordinate 13,535 downwards.
CAAGATGGCGTTTTTCAAGTTCCGCTCGGCCGGCCAACAGGGCAACGAAACGCGCAGTGCGCCTGCAGCGGCTCCGGCCGAAAGCGTGGAGACGATGCGCCGCCGTGCGCGCCATCGCCTGCTGGGCGCCGCGGTGCTGGTGCTCCTTGGCGTCATCGGCTTCCCGCTCCTGTTCGACACCCAGCCACGGCCGGTGTCGGTCGACATCCCCATCGAGATCCCGGACCGCAGCAAGGCCAAGCCGCTGGCGGTGCCGGCCGCGACGCCCAAGCCCGAGGGCAGCAGCAGCCGCGCGGCGCCCAACACACCGGCGAGCACCGTGATCACGGAGCGCGCCGATGGCACCGAGATCGCCGCGGCGCTCGTCAAGACCGAGCCCAAGGTGGAAGCCAAGCCCGAACCCAGGCCCGAGCCCAAGGTCGAAGCCAAGCCGGAGCGCAAGCCTGAACCCAAGTCCGAGGCCAAGCCCGAGCCCAAGGCCGAAGCCAAGCCGGCCGCGCCCAAGCCGGCGTCCAGCGACGAGGGCGCCCGCGCGCGCGCCTTGCTCGATGGCAGCGCTGCGCAGCAGTCCGCCGCCGCTGCCGAAAACGGCGCCCGCTATGTGGTGCAGGTCGGCGCCTTTGCCGACGCTGACAAGGCCCGTGAAGTGCGCCAGAAGCTGGAAAAAGCCGGCCTCAAGACCTATACCAACGTGGCGAAGACGGAAAGCGGCGAGCGCACGCGGGTGCGTGTCGGCCCCTTTGCCTCGCGCGCCGATGCCGACAAGGCGGCCGGCAAGGTCAAGGACCTGGCATTGCCGGCAGCCGTCCTGACGCTCTAGCAGAGCCGCCCCGATCGTGGCCCTGCTGGACTGGATCGCCGCTGCGGTGCTGGGTGTGTCGATGTTGATCGGTGTCTGGCGCGGGCTGCTGTTCGAAGTGATCTCGCTGATGGGTTGGGTCGCGGCCTTTGTGCTGGCGCAGTGGTTCTCGCCCGAGGTGGCGGCCTGGTTGCCGCTGGGGGCGCCGGATGCGCCGTGGCGCTATGCGGCGGCTTTCGTGCTGATCTTCGTGGCGGTGGCTTTCGGCGTTGGCCTGGTGGCCAGCCTGGTGCGCAGCCTGGTCAAGGTGGTGGGGTTGCGTCCGGTGGACCGAAGCCTGGGTGCCGTCTTCGGCCTCGCGCGTGGTTCGCTGGCCATGCTGGTCGCCGCCGTGGTGGTGCATCTGTTTTCGTTGAGTGGCAACGATTGGTGGCGCGAGTCCTACAGCGCCACTGTTCTGGATACGGCATTGCAGAGCGCCAAGCCCGCGCTGCCCGAGAAACTGGCAAGCTATTTGCCTTGAAAAGGAACGCTTCATGTGTGGAATCGTCGGTGTTGCCAGCAACGCCCCAGTGAACCAGCTGCTCTATGACGCCATGCTGCTGCTGCAGCATCGCGGCCAAGACGCGGCCGGCATCGTCACCTTGCTGGAGCGCAAGTTCTTCATGCACAAGGCCAAGGGCATGGTGCGCGACGTGTTCCGCACGCGCAACATGCGGGCGCTGCCGGGCAACATCGGCCTCGGCCAGGTGCGCTACCCGACGGCCGGCAACGCCTATAGCGAGGAAGAGGCGCAGCCCTTCTACGTGAACGCGCCCTTCGGCCTGGTGCTGGTGCACAACGGCAACCTCACCAATGCGCATGCGCTGCGCGCCGAGCTGTTCTCCACCGATCACCGCCACACCAACACAGAGAGCGACTCCGAAGTGCTGCTCAACGTGCTGGCGCACGAACTGGAGCGGTCCACGCGCGGCGTGCCGCTGCACTCGAACGAAGTCTTCGAGGCGGTGCGCAACGTGCACAGGCGCGTGCGCGGCTCCTACGCGGTGATCTCGCTGATTGCCGGCCATGGCTTGCTGGCCTTCCGCGATCCCTTCGGCATTCGCCCGCTGTGCCTGGGCCGCAGCGCCGACGGCACCTGGATGCTGGCCAGCGAATCGGTGGCGCTGGAAGGTTCGGGCTTTGCCTTCGAGCGCAGCGTGGCGCCGGGCGAGGCCATCTTCATCGACCTGCAGGGCCAGGTGCATTCGCAGCAATGCGCCGAGGGCGCGACGCTCAACCCCTGCATCTTCGAGTTCGTCTACCTGGCGCGTCCTGATTCGACCATGGACGGCATCTCGGTCTACCAGGCGCGCCTGAACCTGGGCGAGACCCTGGCCAAGCGCGTGGTCTCCACGGTGCCGCCGAGCGACATCGACGTGATCATCCCGATCCCCGAATCGAGCCGCCCGAGCGCCACGCAACTGGCGCACCTGCTGGGCATTCCCTATCGCGAGGGCTTCGTCAAGAACCGCTACGTGGGCCGCACCTTCATCATGCCGGGACAGGGCGTGCGCAAGAAGTCGGTGCGCCAGAAGCTCAACGTGATCGCCAGCGAATTCAAGGGCCGCAACGTGCTGCTGGTGGACGACTCGATCGTGCGCGGCACCACCAGCCGCGAGATCGTGCAGATGGCGCGCGACGCCGGTGCCCGCAAGGTCTACCTGGCCAGCGCCGCGCCGCCGGTGCGCTATCCCAACGTCTATGGCATCGACATGCCGACCAAGGACGAACTGGTGGCGCACGGCCGCACCGTGGAAGAAATCCGCGAGCTGATCGGCTGCGATGCGCTGATCTACCAGGACGTGGACGCAATGAAGCGCGCCGTGATGAAGGCCGCGCAAGCCTCGCAGCCGAAGCTCGACGGCTTCGATGCCTCCTGTTTCGACGGAGTCTACGTCACCGGCGACATCGACACCGAGGCCATCTCGCGCATGAACGACAACCGACCGCGCGTCGAGGAGACCGACGTGGACGCCTCGCGCCTGGCCTTGCCCAACCTCGAAGAGGAAAGCCGGCTGTGACCGAGAAATCCCTGCCGCCCGGCCTGCGCCCCGAGACACTGGCGGTGCGCGCCGCGATCGAGCGCAGTCAGTATGGCGAGCATTCGGAGGCGCTGTACCTCACCAGCGGCTTCGTGCAGCCCGACGCCGCCACTTCGGCCGCGCGCTTTGCCAGTGGCGAGGGCTACACCTACGCCCGCACCTCCAACCCCACCGTCACCAGCTTCGAGAAGCGGCTGGCAGCGCTGGAAGGTACCGAGGCCGCCATCGGCGCGGCCAGCGGCATGGGCGCGATCCTGATGATGATCATGGGCCTCTTGAAGGCGGGCGACCATGTCATCTTGTCGCGCTCCATGTTCGGCTCCACGCTGAACCTGTTCGGCAAGGAATTCGGCAAGTTCGGTGTCGAGACCACCTTCGTCTCGCAGACCAGCGTCGACGAATGGCGTGCCGCCGTGCGCCCCAATACCCGGCTGCTCTTCGCCGAGACGCCCACCAATCCGCTCACCGAGGTCTGTGACGTCGCCGCGCTGGCCGAGATCGCGCACGGCGCCGGCGCGCTGCTGGCGGTGGACAACGCCTTTGCCACGCCCCTGCTGCAAAAGCCGATCGAGCTTGGCGCCGACATCGTGATGCACTCGGGCACCAAGTACCTGGACGGGCAGGGCCGCGTGATGGCCGGCGCGCTGTGCGGCAGCCAGCAACTCATCACCGAGAAGTTCGCGCCCATCGTGCGCACCGCTGGCATGGTGCTCTCGCCCTTCAACGCCTGGGTGGTGCTCAAGGGCATGGAAACGCTGGGCGTGCGCGTCAAGGCGCAGTGCGACAACGCGCTGACCGTGGCGCGCTGGCTGGAGGCGCAGCCGCAGGTGGCGCGCGTGTACTACCCGGGCCTGCCCTCGCATCCGCAGCACGAGTTGGCGATGCACCAGCAGAACGGCCTGGGTGGTGGCGTGCTGTCCTTCGAACTGAAGGGTGACAGCCCTGGGCAATCGCGCGCCAAGGCCTTCCACGTCATCGACAGTTGCCGCGTTCTGAGCATCGCCACCAACCTGGGCGACACCAAGACCATCATCAGCCACCCGGCCACCACCTCGCACGGGCGCCTCACCGAAGAGCAGCGCCTGGCCGCAGGCATCAGCCAAGGCGTGATCCGCGTGGCGGTCGGCCTGGAGCACCCCGAAGACATCCAGGACGATCTCTTGCGCGGCCTGGGCACCCTGACCTCATGAGCAATACCAAGACCCGCACCCGCTTCGCCCCTTCGCCCACAGGTTTCATCCACCTGGGCAACATCCGCTCGGCCCTCTACCCCTGGGCCTTTGCGCGCTCGACCGGCGGCGACTTCATCCTGCGCATCGAGGACACCGACGTCGAGCGCTCCACCCAGGCCGCTGTGGACGTCATCCTCGAAGGCATGGCCTGGCTCGGCCTGGACCATGACGAAGGCCCCTTCTATCAAATGCAGCGCATGGACCGCTACAAGGCGGTGCTAGCGCAGATGCAGGAGCAAGGCCTGGTCTACCCCTGCTACATGAGCGTGGAAGCGCTCGACGCCCTGCGCGAGCAGCAGATGGCGGCCAAGCTAAAGCCCCGCTACGACGGCACCTGGCGCCCCGAGCCGGGCAAGGTGCTGCCGCCGGTGCCCGAAGGCGTGAAGCCGGTGCTGCGCTTTCGCAATCCGGCGAGCGGCGTTGTCGCGTGGGACGACAAGGTCAAGGGCCGCGTCGAGGTCAGCAACGAAGAGCTCGACGACCTGGTGATCGCGCGCCCCGACGGCACGCCCACCTACAACTTCTGCGTGGTGGTCGACGACATCGACATGACGATCACGCATGTGATCCGCGGCGACGACCATGTGAACAACACGCCGCGCCAGATCAACATCTTCCGTGCGCTCGGCAAGGAGCCGCCGTTGTATGCGCACCTTCCCACCGTGCTCAACGAGCAGGGCGAGAAGATGAGCAAGCGCAACGGCGCCAAGCCCGTCACGCAGTTCCGCGAGGAGGGCTTCCTGCCCGACGCGATGGTCAACTACCTCGCCCGCCTGGGCTGGAGCCATGGCGACGACGAGATCTTCTCGCGCGCGCAATTTCTCGAGTGGTTCGACCTCGATCACCTGGGCCGCAGCGCCGCGCAGTTCGACGAGACCAAGCTTCGCTGGGTCAATGCGCAGCACCTGAAGGCGATGAGCGACGACGTGCTCGCGCCGCTGGTGGCCGAGCAACTCGCCAAGCGCGGCATCACTGCCGACGAGCGTCTCGCGGCCATCTGCGCACTGTTCAAGGATCGCTGCGACACGACGGTCGCGCTGGCCAACTGGGCTGCCGCTTTCTACACCGATGTGCAAGCCAGCGAAGCCGATCGCGCACAGCATATTTCTGATGCAGTGCGCCCGGTAGTCGCGTCTTTAGCTGATAAACTTGCATCTGTTGCGTGGGACAAGAATTCGATCGCTTCGGTGATCAAAGAAGTTCTCGCACAACACGGCCTGAAAATGCCCGCGCTGGCGATGCCGGTGCGAGTGCTGGTGATGGGGACTCCCCAGACACCTTCGCTCGATGCGGTGCTCGCCATCTTCTCTCGCGAAAAAGTTTTGGAGCGATTGAAAAGAGCGTGAATTTCGGGCTATAATCTGAGGCTCGACACCCAAGGGGGTATAGCTCAGCTGGGAGAGCGCTTGCATGGCATGCAAGAGGTCAGCGGTTCGATCCCGCTTACCTCCACCAGAGTGTCGAGAAGAAGAAGTAAGGTAGCGCTGCTTGCAGCGTAGCTCCTAAGGTTTTGACCCTATCGTCTAGAGGCCTAGGACATCACCCTTTCACGGTGAGTACCGGGGTTCGAATCCCCGTAGGGTCGCCAAGTTTTGTGGCACTTGGCTCGAGCATCGCAAGATGCAAAGAGCGAAAGCCACACCGACGCGGAGCGGTAGTTCAGTTGGTTAGAATACCGGCCTGTCACGCCGGGGGTCGCGGGTTCGAGTCCCGTCCGCTCCGCCAAGTAAAAGCGAAGCCGTTGCAAGTCTCTTGCAACGGCTTTTTGCTTTGCTGATGCGCCCCTTGTTGCGCTTCTAGCTCATGCCCTTCACGAGGGCATCGAACACCACCTTGCACGCCGCGCTGTTGCGCAGATCCTTGTGCATGGTGATCCAGGTCTCCAGCTTGAACTCGTAGTGCCGCGGCAGGACGCGCACAAGACTCGGTTCGCGCTTGGCCAGACCCACCTGGCAGACACCGATGCCGCAGCCGGCGCGGATCAGCGCGAGTTGGGCCAGGTCGCTGTCGGTGCGCAGGGCGAAGGCGCTGCGCCGCCAGCCGGGCGAGGCGGCGCTGGCAGCGCGCAGAAAGGGCGTTTCCTCATCGAAGCCGATCAGCACATGGTCTGCCAGATCGGCAGGCTTGCGCGGGCTTGCGCGCAGCGCCAGATAGCGCTCGTGAGCATGCAGCCCGAGGGTCACGGCGTTCACGCGCCGAGCGAACAGAAGTTCCTGCTTGGGCTGCGTCATGCGCACCGCGATATCGGCCTCCCGGCGCAGCAGGTCCTGCACGCGGTTGGTGAGCACAAGTTCGATCTCGAGTTGCGCGTGTACGCGTTGCAGTTGGGCGAGGATGGGCGGCAGCAGTTCCACGCCCACCACTTCGCTGGCCGAGACGCGCACCGTGCCGGCGACGCCGTCCGCGCCGCTCCCGTTGCCCTTGTTTTCGGCGGCGCGCTTGAGCGCGGCGGCGCTGCTTTCCATGGCCTGCGCGTAGCCGAGCAGCGATTGCGCGGCTTCGGTCGGCAGCAGGCCGGTTTGCGAGCGGGTGAACAGGGTGAGACCCAGCGCCTTCTCAAGTGCCGAGACATGCCGGCCCACGGTGGGTTGGGCCACGCCGAGCGCGCGTGCCGCCCCAGACAGGGAACCCTCGCGCAGCACGCCGAGAAAGGAGCGGTAGAGCTCCCAGCCTATCTCTTCTGCCATGCATAAATGTATAGCTGATCGAATATGTTCGGCAATTCCATTTGTACTGGCCTGCGCCCAGAATTTCCCCCATCGCACCAACCGATTGGAGAGAAATCATGGGAACGACACAGACGGCATTGGTCCTTGGCGCCACTGGCGGCATCGGCGGTGAAGTGGCGCGCCAGCTGCTGGCGGCGGGCTGGCAGGTGAGGGCGCTCAAACGCGGCATGGCGCAAGCCCAGGAGCAGCAAGGCGGCATCCTCTGGATGCGCGGCGACGCGATGAAGCAGGAGGATGTGATGCAGGCCGCACGCGGCTGCAGCGCGATCGTCCATGCGGTCAACCCGCCCGGCTATCGCCGCTGGGCAGAACTGGTGCTGCCGATGATCGACAACACCGTGGCGGCCGCTGTCGCCGAGCGGGCCACCATCGTGCTGCCGGGCACCGTCTACAACTATGGGCCCGATGCCTTTCCCGTGCTGGCCGAGAACGCGCCGCAGCGTCCGCAAACGCGCAAGGGCGCGATCCGGGTCGAGCTCGAGCAGCGCCTGCAGCGGGCTGCGCAGCTGGGTGCGCGTGTGATCATCGTCCGGGCTGGGGACTTCTTCGGCCCCCGGGCCGGCAACAACTGGTTCTCGCAAGGGCTGGTCAAACCGGGACAGCCCGTGAAGACGGTGAGCTTGCCCGGAGATCGCGGCGTCGGCCATCAATGGGCCTACCTGCCGGATGTTGCGCGCACCATGGTCGAACTGCTTGCGCGGCGAGACGATCTGTCTTCCTTCGAGTCTTTCCACATGGGCGGTCATTGGGATGCCGACGGCACGCAGATGGCGGCGGCCATCTGCCGCGTGGTGCAGCAGCGCGCCGGTGCCTTGCCCAAGGTCGGACGCTTTCCGTGGTGGATGGTTCGGCTGGCTTCGCCTTTTGTCGCTACCTTGCGCGAGCTGCTCGAGATGCGCTACTTGTGGCGCACCCCCGTGCGCATGAGCAATGCCCGCTTGACCGCCGTGCTGGGCCAGGAGCCGCACACGCCATTGGACGAGGCGGTCGAAGCCACCCTGATGGGTCTGGGCTGCCTGAACGCACCCGTCGCGGCGCCGGCACTGGCCTGAGGGCTCGAGAAGGCTTCGCGCGACCTCATAATTCGAGTATTATGGAAATATGGATGAATCAACCGTCGTCAAGTCCCTTGCCGCACTCGCGCAGCCGATTCGCTTGCAGGTCTTTCGCGCGCTGGTGGTGCGCGGCGAGACGGGGTTGACGCCGGGCGCCATGGCGGAAGGCCTGGGCATCGCGCCGGCCACGCTGTCCTTTCACTTGAAGGAGTTGACGCATTCGGGCCTGGTGACGCAGGAGCGCGCCAGCCGCCACATCATCTATCGCGCCGCTTTCACTCACATGAACGGCTTGCTCGCCTACCTCACCGAGAACTGCTGCCAGGGCGCCGAGTGCGCGCTGGATCCGGCGGTGACTTCTTCCTGCCAGTGCTGACCCGGAGACCACCATGAAGCGATTCCATGTCCACACCCACGTGACTGACCTGCAGGCCAGCATCACCTTTTATTCGAAGCTGTTCGCCGCCGCGCCCACGCGCGTCGAAGGCGACTATGCGAAGTGGATGCTGGAGGATCCGCGCATCAACTTCGCCATCTCTACGCGCGGTGACAAGCCTGGCGTGGACCACCTCGGCATCCAGGCCGACACGGAAGAAGAGCTGGCCGAACTGAAGGCCAGGGCGCAGGCGGCCGACATGGCACTGCTGGACGAAGGCGAAACCACCTGCTGCTATGCGCGCAGCGACAAGTACTGGCTCACCGATCCGCAGGGCCTGGCCTGGGAGCAGTTCAGGACGCTGGGCAGCATTCCGGTGTTCAACGAGAAGACCGCGGTGCCTGCGCAGGGTTCGGCCTGCTGCGCGAAGCCGGCAAGTTCCTGCTGCTGATGGGGAGCCACGACGATGAAGACCAACTTTAACGTCCTGTTCATCTGCACCGGCAACTCGGCGCGCTCCATCCTGGCCGAAGGTCTGCTCAACGAGATGGGCGGTGGCCAGTTCAAAGCCTTCTCGGCCGGCAGTCATCCCAGGGGTGAGGTGAATCCTTTCGCGCAGGAAGAACTGCAGGCGCTGCGCATTCCGATAGAGGGCTTGCGCAGCAAGAGCTGGGATGAGTTCGCCAAGCCCGATGCGCCACGCATGGATTTCGTCTTCACCGTGTGCGACGACGCCGCCGGCGATGTCTGCCCGGTGTGGCCCGGCCAGCCGGTCAGCGCGCACTGGGGCATGCCGGACCCGGCCGCGGTGCAAGGGCCGGATGAGGCCAAGCGCAAGGCTTTCAGGGACACGGCCATCACGATCAAGCGCCGCCTCGAACTGATGCTTGCCTTGCCGCTGGAGCGGCTGGATGCGCTGGCGCTGCAGCACGAGGTCAAGCAGATCGGAACGCGCTGAAGTGATGGCCGCGACCGTTCCCCAGAAACTGCTGGCCGAGGCGCTTGGCACCGCGCTGCTGCTGGCCGTGGTCATCGGCTCGGGCATCATGGCCGAGCGGCTGTCGGGCGGGAACGTCGCCATCGCCCTGCTGGCCAACACGCTGGCCACGGTCGGCGGGCTCTACATCCTCATTGAAGTCTTCGGGCCGGTCAGCGGGGCGCATTTCAACCCGGCCGTGTCGCTGGTGAAGGCCGCGCGCAGGGCATTGCCACCCGGCCTGCTCGCGCCTTACGTGCTGGCGCAGCTGCTCGGCGCCATGCTGGGCGCCTGGCTGGCCCATGCCATGTTCGACCTGTCCATCCTGCAGTTTTCGGCCAAGACGCGCAGCGGAGCCGGCCAATGGATCGCCGAGCTGGTGGCCACTTTCGGCCTGCTGCTGGTCATCCTGCGGGCGCCGCCGGGGCGCGTTGCAGCCATGGTGGCAGCCTATATCGGTGCTGCCTACTGGTTTACAGCCTCGACCTCCTTCGCCAATCCGGCTGCAGCCTTCGGCCGCATGTTCTCGGACAGCTTCGCCGGTATCGCGCCTGCCGACGTGCCGGCCTTCGTGCTGGCGCAATTGCTGGGCGCCGGACTGGCCATGCTGGCGAACCGGCTGTTGGGCGGGAGCCAGTCAGATACTCTCATCCCGGAAAGCACCTCTTCTTCACGCCATGCCTGACATCACCATCTATCACAACCCCGCCTGCGGCACCTCGCGCAACACGCTCGCGCTGATCCGGCACGCCGGCATCGAGCCAGCCATCGTCGAGTACCTGAAGACGCCGCCCTCGCGTGAAGTGCTCAAGGAACTGGTGCAGGGCACCGGCGGCTCGGTTCGCGCGTTGCTGCGCGAGAAGGGCACGCCCTATGCCGAACTGCAGCTGGCCGACCCGAAGTGGTCCGATGAGGAACTGCTCGGCTTCATCGAGCAGCACCCCATCCTGCTGAACCGCCCGATCGTGGTCAGCCCGCTCGGCACCAAGCTGTGCCGCCCGTCCGAGGCGGTGCTCGAAATCCTGCCGGTGCCCCAGCTGCCGCCCTTTACCAAGCAGGACGGCGAGCTTGTGGTCGACGATGGCCGCCGACGTAGCACCTGAGGCTCCATCTTTCGGGCGGTTGCAATTTTGGCCGCGTTGTTGATACTTTGGTACTCCTGCTCCAGGAGAGCCAATGAGACATCCGGTGTCAACCCTCTTGAGAAATTTCGATGCGGCAGGCGCTGGCATGGATGGCTGGGTCGTAGACGGTGCCGTCGGTCCAGATGCGCCAGAGCACGCGAGTCCAGGCGCGAGCCAATATGCGCACTGCGTGCGGATGATCGCAACCGCGCTTGCGCGCGGCGTGATAGAGGCTGGCGGCCCAGGGGCTGGCATGGCGCGAGTTGTCGGCCAGGCAGGTGATGGCGCGGCGCAATCTATGGTTGCAGGCCCAGCGGAAGGTGACGGCGCGGCTCTTGCCGGACGCGTAGGTGACGGGCACGACGCCGGCCTCGGAGCACAGCTGCTCGGCAGTGGCGAAGCGCTCGGGCACGTCGCCCAATTCGGCCAGGATCTGGGCGGCGCAGATGCACCCGGCGCGCGGCAGCGACATGACCGAGATGGCTTGGGGCAACTTGCCCATGGCTTGGGCGATGTGCCCGTCCAGGGATTTGATCTGGGCCGCGAGCGGCTTGAGCAGGGCCACCAAGGCCAGGGCGGCCGTGGCCTGAGCTTGGGTAAGCGCGGGTTCGCAAAAGCTGGGCGCAGCGGCCTGCAGGCGCTCGAGCAGCACGCCCGCCGAACGCCTGCCGCTGTAGCCATGGCGCTTGCAAAAGGCGGCGATCTGGCGGGCGGTCAGTTGGCGCGGCGTGGGCCACTGTTCGATGAAGGCCAGCGCGATGGGCGAATCCACCGCGGCAAAGATGCAGGTGGCACCGGGCCAATAGGCGTCGAGCAGGGCCGTGAGCTGGTTGGCCAGGCGAATGCGCGTGGCCACCAGGTCATCGCGCGTGCGTACCAGGGTGCGCAGGGCGCGGAGGGTCGCCGACTGGGGCTGCAGGGCATGCCAGCGATGGCCGTCGGTGCGCAGCAGGTCGGCCAGCATGAAGGCGTCCCCCGCGTCGCTCTTGGCGTTGGTGCTGCGATAGCGCGGGCGGCTGGCCTTGACGGCATTGGGGTGGATGGCAAAGACCTGGTGGCCGGCTTCGACCAAGGCGTCAACGATCAGGCCCGAGGGGCGTTCGATGGCGATGGGCAAAGCCTTGCCAAAGGAGGCGAGCGCGCGGCGCAACTCGTCCAGTCCCTGGCGATCGTGGTTGATGGTCAAGTGCTTGAGCACGCTGCCCTGAGCGTCGATCACGCACACCGCGTGCGAGCGGTAGGCCCAATCCAGGCCGACAAAGACACAACTTCTCATGGACAACCTCCAGCGCTTTGGGTTAAGACTGTCCGTGTCGGAAGGCGCGGCGGGACGCTCATAAATTGGCGCTCTGGCTGGCAAGGCGTGGCGCTACATCCGGTGGCCCGTCGTGGCCTTCCGGCACCCTGGGGGCTGCGGGTCTCATTGGGGCCTTTGAAAGGCAAGCGCCGCAGGCAGTCACCGCAGGGGCACGGAAGTCGGCTCGCCACCTCAGCACTTGGCCAAGGCAGCGTCAAGCAGGAGGTTGCCTTATGAGCGCGCAGTGCCTACCGGCAACGATCTGTGGCCTGCGCGATGCCATCGCGTCGGGCCAATTCGACGCCGACGAGGCCGCGCACGCGCAGCTTGAGCGGTTGCGCAGCCGGGCCGCCGCCCTGCGCTGCGTGGTCGAGATGGGCGAGCCGCAGCGGTCCGGCGTGCACCAGAGCCGCCGCACTGGTCAAGGGCGAGCGCAACCAATCCTCGCGGGCGTCGGCCTGGCGCACAAGGACATCTTCGCCCGCGCCGGCTCGCAGCCGCGTTGCGGGCGCAACATCCCCCCGGCGCAGGCGAATGACTTGCCGCCTGCCACGGCATTGCTGCGCCTGGACGCTGCCGGTGCGCTGGACCTGGCCACACTGCAGATGGCCGAGTTCGCCTGTGGCGCTACCGGGGAGAATGCGCAGACCGGTGAACCGGTGAACCCACTGGACGCCGCAGCAGCGGTGGGCGGCTCGTCCAGTGGCTCGGCGGTGGCTGTGGCGGGGGGGCTGTGCTATGCCTCGCTCGGTACCGATACGGCCGGCTCCGTGCGCATCCCGGCGGCCACGTGCGGGGTGCTGGGGCTCAAGCCCACGCGCGGCATGATTCCCACCCGCGGGGTGTTTCCGCTGGCGCCCAGCCTCGATTCGGTGGGCATCATCGCCCGCTCCGCGGCCGACGCGGCCTGCCTGCTGGCCGTGACGGCCTTGCACCGCAAGACCTTGCCGCTGCGCCTGGCGAGCCAGGCCGCCGGCGCTATGCAGGCCAGCCTGCTCGCCACCCCCGAAATCCGGCTGCGTCATTGTTTCGACGCCGTTGAGGTACGTGGCGACGTGCTGGGTGTGCTGAACGGCTTTGTAGCCGGCATGCCGTCCGGCCTGCGCTCCACGTCCACCGGCCTTGGTCAGATCGACACGCTGAACCGCGCCGCGCAGACGCTGCTGCATACCGAAGCCGCCCAGGTCCATTGGGCGCGCCTGCGCGACCCCGACAGCGGCCTTGGGCGTCTTGTGCGCGCTGTGACGCTGCCTGGACTGGCCATGCCAGCGGTGTGGTATCGCGACGCGCTGGCAAAGCGCGAGAGCGCCGCGCAGCAAATGCTGGACACCGTGTTCGGCGGCGCCGACATCGTGGTGACGCCCGCGCTGCCGCTGGGCGTGCCGGACTGGGCCGAAGTCGATACCCGCTCTGCCGGTTTCAACGGCAAGGCGTTGGCCGCCATGTACCGGCTGATGTCCTTTGTCAATTACCTCGGTTTTCCAGCCGTGGTGTTCCCGGTTGGCCACGATGCGCGCGGCCGTCCGGTGTCGGTGCAAGCGATCGGCCGCCCCCATGCCGAGGGGACGCTCCTGTCTTTCGCCTATCGCGTCGAGCGGGATCTGTTCGGCGCGAATGGTTTTACGCTCACGCAAGCTGCGTGCGCGCCCTCTTTCGATGATTTCAATAACGGAGGCTACGATGCCAACGATTCACGCGTCCAAGGCGCTTAGCCGATTTCGCGTCCTCGATCTGTCCCGGGTACGCGCCGGCCCCACTTGCGTACGGATGCTCGCCGACTTCGGCGCGGACGTCATACGGGTGGAACCGCCTCAGGGCGTGGACCCGAACGAAGCGATGTTCGCCGCCGATCGCCTGGGAGGC
>DATILH010000134.1:0-28066 GCA_035476655.1 Variovorax sp. | reverse complement strand
CATGGCCGACGAACTCTCGGCCTTCTGCCGCGAGGTCGGCGCACCGCTGGAGATCCGCTATTTCGCCTCGCTGTGGCGCGTGACCTGGCTGGAAGACCACCCGCTGCAGGACCTGCTGTTCGCCATGATGCGCAGCCGCGGGGTGCACATCCTGGACAACTTCCCCTGCTTCATGACCACCGCCCACACGCAGCAGGACATCGCGCTGATCAAGTCGGCCTTCAAGGAATCGGTGGCCGAGATGCAGGAGGCGGAGTTCCTGCCGCGCCTGGCGCGCATCGATGCCGAGGTGTTCGACAGCGCCAAGCCGCCGGTGCCCGGCGCGCGCCTGGGCCGCGATGCCAACGGCAAGGCCGCCTGGTTCATTCCCAACCCGGAGCAGCCGGGCAAATACATGCTGGTGCGCTGAGGCGCAGCAATCAGCACCACGAAGACCATCCCATGAACGACATGACCCTGCCTCCGCTGCCGTCATCCGAAACCGTGGACTACGACCCCTTCGGCGCCGCCGAAGTCCAGCGCGTCGTGCCCACCACCGAGGCACAACGCGAGATCTGGCTGGCCGACCGGCTCTCGCCTGATGCCTCGCTGGCCTACAACGAATCGATCTCGCTGGTGATGGAAGGCCGGCTCGACGTCGATGCACTGGCACGCGCGCTGCAGTTGCTGACCGACCGCCACGAGGCGCTGCGCTCGAACATCGGCCCCGAGGGTACCGAGCTCTATGTGGCGGCCGCCATCGCGCTAGAGCTGCAGCAGGTCGACCTGTCGACCCTGGGCGAAGAGGCACGCACCGCCACCGTGCTGGAGCAACGTGCGCAAGCGGCCACGCGCCACTTCGACCTGGGCAGCGGTGCGCTGTTCCGCGCCAGCTTGCTGAAGCTGGGGCCGACCCGCCATGAACTCGTCCTGACGGCCCATCACATCGTCTGCGATGGCTGGTCCTTCGGCGTGCTGGCCGACGAGCTGATGCAGCTCTACCGCGGCGCCGAACTGCCGCCGGCGCCGAGCTTTGCCGACTACGCCTTCGCCCAGTCGCAGCCCGAGGCACTGCGCGCGCAGGCGCAGGACGAGGCCTACTGGGTCGCCAAGTACGACCGCTCGGTGCCCACCATCGACCTGCCGACCGACCGCGCGCGCGCAGCCGTGCGCACCTTTGCCTCGCATCGCGAGGACATGCTGTTCGACGCGCAGCGCCTGGAGCGCGTGCGCAAGTTCGGCACAAGCCAGGGCGCGACCCTGTTCGCCACCCTGCTGGGCGTCTTTGCCGGCCTGATCGGCCGCCTGGGCGGCCACAGCGACATCGCACTCGGCATTCCCGTGGCAGGACAGTTGGCCGAAGGGCAGGAAGGCCTGGTGGGCCACTGCGTCAACCTGCTGCCGATCCGCCTGCCGGTGGACATGGACGAAGAGGCCAACGCCCTGGTGCGCAATGCCAGCACCGCCCTGCTGGACGGCTTCGAGCATTCGAAGATGACCTTCGGCAGCCTGCTGGCGCGCCTCAACACCACGCGCGACCCGAGCCGGGTGCCGCTGGTGCCGGTGCTGTTCAACGTGGAGGCCGGCATTGCTCCTGGCGAGCAGCCGGACGCCCAACTGCGGGTGCGCGTGCATTCCAATCCGCGCCACTACGAGAACGCCGAGATCTTCCTCAACATCACGCAGGTCGATGGCGCGCTGAACCTGGAGTGCCAGTACAACAGCGACCTGTTCGACGTGCAGACGATCCGGCGCTGGCTCTCGCTGTACTGCGCGGCGCTGGACCGCTGCGCCGCCGAGCCCGGCGTCGTCGCGGCCCAGGCCTTCGCCCCGACCGATGAGGAAGTGGCGCTGCTGGCCCTCTTCAACGGCGCGCGTGTCGCCTACGACCCCGGCGCCCGCATCGAGTCGCTGTTCGACGCGCAGGCCGCCGCCCGACCGGACGCCGTTGCCCTGGTCTGCAACGGCCGGCAGATGCGCTATGACGAACTGCAGCAGCGCGCCAACGCGTTGGCCACGCAGCTGCGCGCCCTGGGCGCCTGCGCGGGTGACCTGGTGGGCCTGTGCTGCGACCGCGGCGAGCAGATGATCGTGGCGCTCTACGGCATCCTGAAATCGGGCGCCGGCTTCGTGCCGCTCGACCCCACCTTCCCGATCGAGCGCCTCAACTTCATGGCCGAGGACGCCGGCCTGCGCCACATCGTCGGCGACGACAGCACGCTGGAACGCTGGCAGGGCAGCGGCCGCGCCACCGTCAATGCCGCGCAGGTCACGCCGCAGACCGAGGCGCCCGCGCCGGCCGGCAACGCCGGCAACGTAGCCTATGTGATCTACACCTCCGGCTCGACCGGTCGGCCCAAGGGCGTGAAGGTGCCGCACCACACGGTGCAAAGCCTGCTGGCCGGGCTGGCGATCATGCCGGGCGTGCAGCCGCACCATGCGATGCTAGCGGTGACCACGCTGTCCTTCGACCTCTCGGTGTTCGAGGACATCCTGCCCTTGGCCATCGGCGCGCGCATCGTCATCGCCGACCGTCCCACGACCAAGGATGGCGACAAGTTGCGCGAGCTGATCGAGCGCGAGAGGGTCACCTGCATGGGCGCCACGCCCTCCACCTGGCGGCTGCTGCTGGCCACCGGCTGGCAGGGCCGCAGCGACCTGCTGGCGGTGTGCTGCGGCGAGCCGCTGCCGCCCGAACTGGGGCGCGAACTGCTGCCGCGCGTGGGCACCCTGTGGAACGGCTACGGCCCGACCGAGACCACCGTGTTCTCGAACTTCCATCGCCTGGAAGAACCGATCCCGCCGCTGGTGCCGATCGGCAAGCCGGTGGCCAATGCGCAGGTGCACATCCTGGACGCCAGGCAGCGGCCGCTGCCCATCGGCGTGATGGGCGAGATCTTCATCTCCGGCGACGGCGTCACCCAGGGCTACCTGAACCGGCCCGAGCTGACGGCCGAGCGCTTCCTGCCCGCGACCACCGCCGAGGAGCCGCAGCGCCGCTGGTACCGCAGCGGCGACCTGGGCCGCTGGCGCGCCGACGGCCTGGTCGAGTGCAAGGGCCGCACCGACCAGCAGATCAAGATCCGCGGCTACCGCATCGAACTGGGCGAGATCGAGGCCAACCTGGCCAGCCATCCGGCCGTCGAGCGCGTGGTGGTGATCACCCGCGAGGACCGCCCGGGCGACGTGCGCATCGTGGCCTACGTGGTGCCGCGCGGCCCCATGCCCGGCGTGGACGAACTGCGAACGCATCTGGGCCGCATGCTGCCCAGCTACATGATCCCGCAGCACTTCGTGCCGATGACGGCGCTGCCGCTGTTCGCCAGCGGCAAGTTCGACCGCCAGGCACTGCCGGCGCCGGACGCCGGCCAGGCGGCCAAGAGCAGCCAGCAGCGCATCGCCCCGCGCAACGAGGACGAGCGCGTCGCGCTGCAGATCATGGAAGAGGTGCTGAACCTGCCCGGGCTCAGCGTCGACGACGATTTTTTCGCGTTGGGCGGCCACTCGCTGCTCGCCGCGCGGCTGACGGCGCGCCTTAACCGGGAGTTGCACCTTCAGCTGCCATTTCGCACCCTGTTCGAGGCGTCGACGCCCGAGAAGCTGGCGCGCGTGCTGGCAGCAGCGCGCAGTGCCGGCGGCCCGCGCCGCGAACCGCTGGTGCACCAGGCCGGCCGCCGCAGCGCGCCGATGACGCCGATGCAGGAGCGCATCCGCTTCATGGAGCAGCTGCATCCGGGCCGGCCGGTCTACAACGCGCCTTCCGGGCATCGCCTCACCGGCCCCCTGGACGTCGACAAGTTCCGCGCCGCCTTCGCCCAGGTGGTGCGCCGGCAGCCGACCTTGCGCACCTACATGGACACCGACGCCGACGGCAGCGGCATCCAGTCCGTTGCCGACTCGGTGGACTACGACATGCCACTCACCGACCTGAGCAGGCTGCCGACCCAGGAGCGCGAGGCCCGCCTCCTGGAGGAAATGCAGCATGTCGCCGATTCCTCCATGGACATCCACCAGGCGCCGCTGTTCCGCGTGGCCCTGTTCAAGATCGGGCAAGAGGAGCATGCCTTCGCCTTCGTGCCGCATCACCTGATCTGGGACGGCTGGTCCTTCGACCTGCTGCAGATGGAGATGGCGGCCATCTACAGCGCGCTGGTGCGCGGCGATGCGCCGCAGTTGCCCGCCCTGCCGGTGACCTACGGCGACTATGCGCACTGGTATCAGAACTGGCTGGAACAGGACGAATGCGCCGGCCAGCTCGCTTTCTGGAAGGAACGCTTCGCCAAGGCGCCGATGCCGGTGGCGGCGCAGACCGACAAGCCGCGGCGCATCGGCGTGAGCGGCGAGGGCCGGCCGCACTGGATCCGCATCGAGCGTCAGACCTCGGATCAGTTGCGCACCCTGGCGCGCAACGCCGACGTCACCCTCAACATGCTGATGATGGCGATCTACAGCCTGATGATGGGCCGCGCCATCGACACCGAGTCGGTGGTGATCGCGGTGCCGGTGCGCGGCCGCGAAGCGCCCGAGCTGGAGCAGGTGATGGGCTTCTTCACCAACCTGCTGCTGGTGCAACTGCACATCGACGGCTCCAGGCCCTTCACCGACTACGTGCGCTACGTCAAGGAGGAACTGCTGGCCGTCACCAGCCACCAGCAGATTCCCTTCGAACGCGTGGTGGCCGAGCCTGAAGTCAGCGCCCGTACCAACGGCGCCGGGCCCTACCACGCGCTGTTCTCCTTCCAGGATGCGCGCGAGCGGCCCAGCGACTTCGGCGCCGGCCTCAAGCACCAGCAGATCCACCTGCGCCAGCGCGGCGCAACCGACGACCTCGGCCTGTGGCTGATGGACAAGAGCCACGGCATGGAAGGCGCCATCATCTACAACGCCGACATCTACCTGCCCGAAACCGGCGAGGCCTTCCGCGACCGCTTCCTCGAACTGCTGCAGCGGGTGGCAGGGGCGCCGCAGGCCACGGTCGCCGAGCTGTCGGACCCGGCCGGCTCCACCGCCGGACAGCTCCTGTCGCGCCTGAAGGCCGACGGCATCAAGGCCAGCGAGACGCAGCAGACGCGCCTGGCCGCGCAGCGCCCGGCCGACGGCCAGCAGCAGCTGCTGATGCCCGAACAGGCACAACTGGCGCAGATCTGGGCCGGCGTGCTGGGCATCGATGTCAACGACATCCACCCCACCGACAACTTCTTCGACCTGGGCGGCGATTCGCTCCTGGCCATGCGTGCGCTGCAGCAGGCCGAGCAGGCGCTGGGCTTTCGCGTCGAGGCGCGCCGCTATGTATTCGAAAGCCTGGCGCAGCTGTCCTCGGGCGTCGGCATGCTGATGGCCGAGACCGCGGCGCAGCAGGCCGACCCGGCGCGGCGCGGCCTGTTCGGCCGGGTGATTTCCGCCTTCGGTCGCAAGTAGCCTCGCCGGCGCAATCCACACCCGAGGATGAGCGTGCACCGCTTGCAGCAGTTCGCCACCGTGGATGGATGCCAGCTTTGGCTGGTGGATCTGGACGCGCCCGCCATGCCGCAGGAGTTCGACGGCCTGTCGGCAGAGGAGTTGGCGCGCGCCGCGCGCTTCAGCTTTGCCCGCCACCGCAAGCGTTTCCTGGCGGGACGGGCCGCACTGCGCCACCTGCTCGCCAGGCACCTGGGCCGCAGCCCGGACACGCTGGCGCTGGGCTACGGCCCCCATGGCAAGCCCTTTCTGCAGGACAGCCGGGCGCCCGCCTTCAACCTGAGCCACAGCGAAGGCATCGGCCTGGTGGCACTGCTGGCCGAGCACAACGACGCCGCCATCGGCGTCGACATCGAAGTGCTGCGCCCGCTGCCCGACGCGCCGGAACTGGCCGCCGCCAACTTCGAGCCGGCCGAATGCGATCAGCTCGAGCACATGTGCGAACCCGATCGCAGCAAGGCCTTCCTGGTCGGCTGGACGCGCAAGGAAGCCTGCCTCAAGGCCCTGGGCAGCGGCTTTTCCGGCCCCACGCGGCTGGCCACCGGGCTGGAACTGGACGCCGGCGTCGTCGCCTGGAAGGACGGCGCCGCCTCGGTGCGCAGCTTCGAGCTGCCCGCGCATGGCGCCGTCGCCTCGCTGGCCCGCCTGCAAACGGCCAGCGCCCCGAGCGCCGCCTTGTCATGACGCCCATCCGCTTCGGCCCTCCCTCGCGCCGCCTGTTCGGGATCCTTCACCCGGCGGACGAGCGCCGGCCCACGGCCAGCGCCGTGCTGCTGTGCAACCCCTTCGGCCACGAGGCGCTGCGCGTGCATCGCTTCTATCGCCTGCTGGCCGATCGCCTGTCGCGCCAGGGCGTCACGGTGCTGCGCTTCGACTACCACGGCACCGGTGATTCGCCGGGCGAGGACGAGGACGCCGAGCTGAACGGCTGGACCCAGGACATCCTGGAGGCCCAGCGCGAACTGCTGCGCAGCTGCGGTGCGCGCCAGCTCAGCTGCTTCGGCAGCCGGCTTGGCGCACGCCTGGCGCTGATGGCCGCGCCGCAGGCCGCCGGCGGGCTGCACAAGCTGGTGCTGTGGGACACCATCTTCGACGGCCGTGCCTACCTGGAAGAACTGGGCCGGGCCCATCTGGATGAGCTGGAGCTTGGCTACAACACACCCGATCCGCGCTGGCGCAGTGCACTGGAGCGCGACCCATTGGCCTTTGCCGGCGAATGCCTGGGCTTCGCGATCCCGCCGCGACTGCGCGAGCAACTGCTTTCGCTCAGCCCCGCCACGGGCAGCAAGCTGCCGAGCCTGGCCGTGCGCCTGCTGGCCGATCCGCAGGATGCGCCGGCGGCGCGCTGGGCCGGCGAAACGCAGGCGTTGAATCCGGGCACGCAGTTGACCCTCTCGGGCTTCAGGCATCCGCTGATCTGGACCTCCAACCCCTTTGCCAGCAACGAGATGGTCCCGGCCGAGGCGCTTGCAAGAATGGTGGACGAGCTTCATGGACCTTGACGAATCCACCCTCTGCTTCGGGCCGGAACAAAGCCTGATCGGCGTGCTCGCCCGCCCCGCCGGCGGCGGCGCGCCCGCGCGCGTGGGCTGCCTGCTGCTCAACGTGGGGGTGAACTACCGCATCGGGCCCAGGCGCATCAATGTCAAGATGGCGCGGCAACTGGCGGCCGGCGGCATTCCGAGCCTGCGCTTCGACCTGTCCGGCGTCGGCGACAGCCGCGCCTCGGCCGCCCACAACGACTTTCGGCAGCAGGCCCTCATCGACATGAAGGCCGCGCTCGACGAGTTGCAGGCGGCCACCGGCCTCGCGCGCTTCGTCGTCGTCGGCATCTGTTCGGGCGGCGTCAACGGCCTGGCGCTGGCACTGGCCGACCCGCGGGTGATCGGCCTCTTGATGTTCGACAGCTACGTCTTCCTGACCAAGGGAGTGAAACTCGAGCGCAAGTTGCGGCGCTGGGCCGCCTTTCCCTTCAATGCCTCGGTCCGGCGCAGCACCGGCGCCTGGAACGACTGGATGGGATGGGCCCGCGCGCCGCTCGATGCCGATGCGCGCCGCAAGGCGCTGGACCGCGTCTTCGGCCGCTTCACGCCGCGCACCACCGAGGACACCGGCATCCTCACGGCCGACACGGTGGAATACACCGCGGCCGACTTCACGCGCGACATGACGCGCCTGGTGGAGCGTGGCGTCGACATCTACCTCATGTACTCGGCCATGCTGATCACGGTGGACCACGGCGGCGACCTGCTCAAGGGCCTGGGCCAGCCGGCCTTCCTCTCGCGCATCCGCTACCAGCATTTGCCCGACATCGACCACACCGCCACCTGGATCTCGGCGCAGCGCAAGCTGCTGGATGCGATCTGCGGCTGGGCGGACGGGGTCAGTGCGGCGCAGCCGGTGCCGGCGCCCCAGGCGCAGCGGCAGAAATCGGCGGCTGCGGCCCTGGCGGCGCTGGAACGCCGGCTCGATTCGCGCAGCAGCGCCTGAAGCGTCAGGCCGTCGCGCCGGCCAGGTCTTTTTCCTGCAGCGGCCCGCTGCCGCTGTAGCGATCCAGCGCCAGGTAGATCGCCGGCGTGATGTAGAGCGTGATCACCTGCGAGAAGATCAGGCCGCCGACCACCGCGATGCCCAGCGGCTGGCGCAGCTCGGCGCCGGCGCCAAGGCCCAGCGCCAGCGGCAGCGCGCCCATCAGCGCGGCCAGGGTGGTCATCAGGATCGGGCGGAAGCGCAGGCGGCAGGCCTCGCGGATCGCTTCGACCGGCGTCAGGTTCTGCGAACGCTGCGCCTCCAGGGCGAAGTCGATCATCATGATCGCGTTCTTCTTCACGATGCCGATCAGGAGCAGGATGCCGATGGTGGCGATCAGGGTCAGGTCCAGCCCGAAGAGCTTGAGCGACAGCAGCGCGCCGACGGCCGCCGAGGGCAGGCCGGCCAGGATGGTGATGGGGTGGATGTAGCTCTCGTACAGCACGCCCAGCAGCACATAGATGACCAGCACCGCGATGATCAGCAGCGCCGCCTGGTGGCCCTGCGAACTCTGGAACACCGCCGCATCGCCGCCGTAGCTGGAGATGATCGAGGCCGGCATCTTCAGGTCGGCGCTGAAGCGGTCGATCTTGTTGGTGGCGTCGCCCAGCGGCACGTTGGGCGCCAGGTTGAAGGACACGGTCACCGCCTGCAACTGGCCCTGGTGGTTGACCGCCGTCGGGCCGATGGTGCGGCGCACCGTGGCGAAGGCCGAGAGCGGCACCAGCTGCCCGGCCTTGTTGCGCACCGACAGGCGCGACATGTCTTCCTCGAACTGCCGGTCGCTGTCGGCCGCCGCCAGGATCACCTGGTAGGTGTTGCTCGGCCCGTAGATGCTGCCGATCTGGCGGTCGCCGTAGGCGTTGTAGAGCGCGGTGCGCAAGTCGCCGATGGCCACGCCAAGCACGCCGGCCTTGTCGCGGTCGATGTCCAGCGTGGCTTGCAGGCCGCGGTTCTGCGAATCGCTGGTGACGTCGCGGAAGGCCGGGTCGGCGCGCATGCGCTCCATCAGCTTGCCGGCCCATTCGTTCAGGGAGCCGGCGCTCACGCTCTGCAAGGTGTACTGGTAGCGTGCCTTGCTGGCGCGCCCGCCCAGGCGCAGGTTCTGCGTGGGCTGCATGTAGACCGCCATGCCGGGAATGTCGCGGAATCGCTGGCGCAGCGACTCGAGCACCTGCGTCATGTTCTGCCGTTCGCCGCGGCCCTTCAGCACGACGAACAGCCGGCCGTTGTTCTGCGTGCTGAGCGATCCGCCCACGCCGACGAAAGAGTTGACGTAGGCCACGTTCGGGTCGGCCAGCGCCGCCTCGGCGACGCGCTCGTGCAGCGCCTTCATGGCGGGGAAGGAGATGTCCTCGGCCGCCTCGGTGGTGATCAGGATCTGGCCGAGGTCCTCTTCCGGGAAGAAGCCCTTGGGGCTGGTGACCGCCAGCCAGCCGGTGAGCACGAAGGTGGCGGCGGCCAGCAGCAGCATGAGTGGGCGCCGCCCCAGCGTCCAGTCCAGCGTGCGCATGTAGAGCGCATGCACCCAGCGGTAGCCGCGCTCGAAGGCGCGGCCGATGGCGGTGCCGGGTTCGGGGTGCGCCTCCTCGTGGTCCGCCGCTGCATCCGCTGCGCCACCGGCGGGCGGACGGTGCTTGAGCAGGCGGCTCGCCATCATCGGCACCAAGGTGAGCGAGACGATGGCCGAGACCAGCACCGCCAGCGCCACCACCACCGCGAACTCGTGGAACAAGAGGCCGATGACGCCCGGCATGAAGAAGACGGGAATGAAAACCGCCACCAGCGAGATCGAGATCGAGACGATGGTGAAGCCCACTTCCTTGGCCCCGCGCAGCGCCGCCGCCATCGGCTCCATGCCCTTCTCGACGTAGCGCATGATGTTTTCCAGCACCACGATCGCGTCGTCCACCACCAGCCCGACGGCCAGGGTGATGCCCAGCAGCGAGACGTTGTCCAGGCTGTAGCCCAGGGCGTAGAGCAGCGCCACCGCGCCGACCAGCGAGATCGGAATGGTGACGGCCGGAATCAGGGTGGCCATCAGCCGGTGCAGGAACAGGAAGATCACCAGCACCACCAGCGCGATGGTGCCCATCAGGGTGAGCTGCACGTCGTGCACGGCTTCGCGGATCGAGATCGAGCGGTCGTTCACCATGTGGATCTCGACCGACTGCGGCAGTTGCGCCGAGAAGCGCGGGATCAGCGCGCGCACCGCGTCCACCACCTGCACGGTGTTGGCCTTGGGCTGGCGCTGCACCGCGAGCGAGACGGAACTGCGGCCGTTGTAGCTGCTGGCGGTCTTGACCGACTCGAAGCTGTCCTCCACCGTCGCGACTTCTTCGAGCCGCACCGGCGCGCCGTTGCGCTGGCCGACGATCAGCTTCTTGAATTCATTGGCCGACAGGAGTTGCTGGTTGGCCTGGATGGTGAGGGTCTGGCGCGGTCCGTCGAGCACGCCCACCGGCGTGTTGGCATTGGCCAGGCGCACCGCGCTGGCCAGCTCGTCCAGGGTGATGTTGCGCGCATTGAGCAGGTCGGCATTGGCCTTGATGCGCACCGCGAAGCGCTTCTGCCCGTACACCACCACCTGCGCCACGCCGTCGATGGTGGAGAGCGTGGGCGCCACCAGGTTCTCGGCATAGTCGTTGAGCTGCGCCGGCGTCATCGACTCCGAGATCATCGCAACGAACAGCACCGGCGCATCGGCCGGGTTGACCTTGCGGTAGGAGGGAAGCTGGGTCAGCTCTGCCGGCAGCTGGCGCTGGGCCCGCAGCAGGGCGGCCTGCACGTCGGCGGCGGCGGCATCGATGTCGCGGCCATCGGCGAACTCCAGGGTGATCGAGCTGTTGCCCTGGGTGTTGACCGAGCTGATGGTGGCCAGGCCGGAGATGGTGGAGAACTGCTTTTCCAGCGGCAGCGCCACCGACGAGGCCATGGTCTCCGGGCTGGCGCCGGGCAACTGGGCCGAGACGTTGATGATCGGCGTGTCGTAGCTGGGCAGCGCCGCCACCGGGATGCGCAGATAGGCAAAGACGCCCATCACCACCACCGCGGCGGACAGCAGCACCGTCATCGCCGGGCGACGGATGCACAGCTCGGAGATGTTCATGTCCGCGCCTCTCGGGCGGCCGCCGGCTCGGGCGCTGCCGAGGCGGCGTTCGGACCGGTCGGGCCGCCCGCCGGTGGCTGGGCGCGCGGCGCGTCGGTGCGCACCTTGCCGCCCTGCCGCACGTTCTGCTTGCCTTCCAGCACCACCTGCTCGCCCGGCTCCAGCCCCTTGACCGCAACCTGCGTGCCGAAGGTGTACAGCGGCTCCACCTTGCGGCGCGTCGCAGTGTTCTGCCCGTCCACCACGTAGACCGAGCTGCCGTCGGCCAGCAGCATCACGGCCGCGGCCGGAATCACGGTGACGTCCTTCAGCGTGCGCACCGTCACCTGCGTTTCCACGAACTGGCCGGGCCACAGGCTCTGGTCGGCGTTGTCGAACACGGCCTTGGCACGCACCGTGCCGATCTGCGGATCGACCGTGTTGTCGACGAAGTCGAGCCTGCCCTGCAAGGGCTTGCGCCCCGGCACGATGGCCTGCACCGTCGTCTGGCCGCGCGCCGCGGCCAGCAGGTCCTGCAGCTTGTCTTCGGGCACCGGGAAGCTGACCGCGATTGGGTCGAGCTGGGTGATGGTGAGCAGCGAGCCGCCGGGCTGCACCAGGCTGCCCGGATAGATGTTGACAGCACCGATGCGCCCGGCGATCGGCGCGCGCAGGGTCGAATAGCCCAGCGCCACTTGCGCCGCCTGCACGGCGGCGCGGTCGGCCGCCACCGCGGCGCGCTGTGCCTCGAGCTGCGACAGCGTGGCATCGGCCGCGCTCTTCGAAATGAAGTTCTGCGCCAGCAGCTCCTGGTTGCGCTTGTACTGGCGCTCGAGGTCGGCCAGCGTGGCCTCGTCCTTCAATTGCTGGGCACGCGCCTTGGCCAGGTTGGCCTGGTCGGCACGCTCATCCAGCGAGAAGAGCAACTGCCCCGCCTTGACGAATTGGCCTTCCTTCACGTGCACCTCGCGCACGGTGTTGGTGATCTGCGGGCGCAGGTCCACGCTGTTGAGCGAGACCACGCTGCCGTTGACCTGCACCGTCACCGGCACATCCTGCTTGCTGGCCTGGGCCAAGGTCACTACCGCCGCCGCGCCGTTGCCGGCTTGCCCGCCTTTCGTTATCGCGCCGGTTGCGGCCTGCCGCGACAAGCCCCACCAGAGGGCCGCGGCCCCCACTACGAGAACAGCCAGCACGGGCAGGACGACTTTTTTCTTCATGGGGCAATTAACAACAGCGGGGGCGACGGAAGGACGGATTGCGCCGACACTTGGAACGTTACCAAAGGCAACTATTGGACCAGCGGGTGGACCTGCGCGTCTATGCCCTCCGTAAAGATTGCGTAAAGAGAGCGCATTGGCACGCCTTGGGCGAGCGTGGCGGGCGTCTCGTTAAAATCGCCCCTTCAGCCTCTGGATATACCCCATGAACCGCTGCCACACCAAGATTTCCAGCAAGACCCTATTCATCGCAGCCGCTGCAGCCGTGCTGCTGCACGCGCCGGCATTCGCGCAGACGCAGGATCAGTCGCTCCAGACCCAGAACGAAGCCGCCGTCGGCGGCCGCAACTTCCCCGTAGGCACCCTGCGCGGCGAGATTGCCTTCGGCGCGCCGCCGATGATCCAGCTCGACGGCCAGACCACTCGCCTGGCGCCCGGCGCACGCATCCAGAATGCGCAGCGCATGCTGGTGATGCCGGCCGCACTGGCAGGCCAGAGCCACGTGGTGAACTACAGCAAGGACGCCGCCGGCATGGTGCGCCATGTCTGGCTGCTGTCGACGGAAGAAGCGCGCACCGAGCGCCAGGGCGCCGAGAAGCCTTTCCTCAATTTCTGGCCCTTCGTCTCCAGGAGCGCTCCGCTCGACGACGGGACCACGCCCTATCACCAATTGCCGAGCTACGGCCGGTAGCTCCATTTCTTGAGACGGCGGCGCAGTGCCGCCGGTGGCCACGGCCACCAGTCACGCAGCGCAGGGTCCCGGACGATGCCCCGCGCTTCACGCATTTCCTTTTTTCGAATCGCCCACCTGACCCCCAGGGGCACCCCATGAGCAAGAAAGTCTTTATCAAAACCTTCGGCTGCCAGATGAACGAGTACGACTCGGACAAGATGGCCGATGTGCTGAACGCCGCCCAGGGCTACGAGCCCACGCAGGACGTGGAAGAGGCCGACCTGATCCTGTTCAACACCTGCTCGGTGCGCGAGAAGGCGCAGGAGAAGGTGTTCTCCGACCTCGGCCGGGTCAAGCACCTGAAGGCCAAGGGCGTGAAGATCGGCGTCGGCGGCTGCGTTGCCAGCCAGGAGGGCCAGGCCATCATCGCCCGGGCGCCCTACGTCGATGTGGTGTTCGGCCCGCAGACGCTGCACCGCCTGCCCGAACTGCTGGCCCAGCGCGAGCAGCAGGGCCGGCCGCAAGTCGACATCAGCTTTCCCGAGATCGAGAAGTTCGACAACCTGCCACCGGCGCGCGTCGAAGGCGCCACCGCCTTCGTCTCGATCATGGAAGGCTGCTCCAAGTACTGCAGCTACTGCGTGGTGCCCTACACCCGCGGCGAGGAAATGAGCCGCCCCTTCGACGACGTGCTGGTGGAAGTCGCCGGCCTGGCGGCGCAAGGCGTGCGCGAAGTCACCCTGCTCGGCCAGAACGTGAACGCCTATCGCGGCAAGATGGGCGACACGGCGGAGATCGCCGACTTCGCCCTGCTCATCGAGTACGTGGCGGAGATCCCCGGCATCGAGCGGATCCGCTACACCACCAGCCACCCCAACGAGTTCACGCCGCGCCTGATCGAGGCCTACGCCAAGGTGCCGCAGCTGGTGAACCACCTGCACCTGCCAGTGCAGCACGGCAGCGACCGCATCCTGATGGCGATGAAGCGCGGCTACACCGCCATGGAATACAAGAGCACGGTGAGGAAGCTGCGCGCCATCCGGCCCGGCATCGCGCTCTCCAGCGACTTCATCGTCGGCTTCCCCGGCGAGACCGAGGAAGACTTCGGCAAGATGATGAAGCTGATCGACGACGTGGGCTTCGATGCCAGCTTCAGCTTCATCTTCAGCCCGCGCCCGGGCACGCCGGCCGCCGCCCTGCACGACGAGACGCCGCATGAAGTGAAGCTGGCGCGCCTGCAGAAACTGCAGAAGGTGATCGACGACAACGTGAAGGCGATCGGCCAGAGCCGCGTCGGCACCGTGCAGCGCGTGCTGGTGGAAGGCGCCTCGCGCAAGGACGCAAGCGAACTGATGGGCCGCACCGAGTGCAACCGGGTGGTCAACTTCGAAGGCGACGCGCGCCTGGTCGGCCAGATGATCGACCTCACCATCACCCGCTCGCTGGCCTACACCTTGCGTGGCGAAGTGCCGACGCGCGAAGGCGTGGCGCTCGCCGCCTGATGGCGACGCTCAAGGCCGCCCGCGGCTCCTTCCAGCAGTTGCTGCTTTTTGCCTTCCTTCTGATCACCGGATTGCTGGTGGGCGTGGCGCTGCGCTCGGTCTTTCAGTACGACGGATTGATGACCCAGAGCCGCGACGCGGCGGCGCGGGCCCTCACCCTGTCCGGCGCCGCCCAGTCGCTGGCCGAGCGCAGTGCGGCGATGGAGCGGGCCGGCCGCCAGTCGCTGGTGCTCAACGACGCGGTGCTGCGGCGGCGCTTTGAGGATGCGGCGCGCGACGCGCACGGCGTGGTCGACCGGCTGGTGGACAACGGCCTGGCGGTGGAAGCGGCGGACCAGTGGCGCGAGCAAATCCGCTCCATCGAGGCGCTGATGAGCGGCCCGCAAGACACCGCCCTGGCGCGCGAGAGCAGCATGGCGCTGCAGTTTCGCGACCTCGACGGCCACAACACCCAGATCGCGCAGCAGGCGCAGCTCTTGATCGAGGCGCAGAACAAGGCCCTGGCCGAGCGCATCGAAAGCGCCCGCACCCGGCTGATGCGCGAGGTGCTGGCGGCGAGTGCCCTGGCCGTGACGCTGGCCCTGGCCTTCGGCATCTGGCTGGCGCGGCCCTTCAAGCGACTGGAGCGCGCCATCATCGGGCTGGGCGAGAACCGGCTTCATGAACCCATCGACATCCGCGGCCCGGCCGACGTCAGGCGCGTGTCGCAGCAGCTCGAATGGCTGCGCCTGCGCCTGACCGAGCTGGACGCCGACAAGGCGCGCTTCCTGCGCCATGTCTCGCACGAGCTGAAGACGCCGCTGGCGGCGCTGCGCGAAGGCGTGTCGCTGCTGGAAGACGGCGTCACCGGCGCGCTGAATCCGGCGCAGCGCGAAGTGGCGCAGATCCTGCAACAGAACACCGTCTCCCTTCAGGGCCAGATCGAGGCGCTGCTGCGCTTCAACGCCGCCGCCTTCGAAGCACGCCAATTGCGCCGCGAACGCGTGGCCCTCTTGCCCCTTGTCGAGGAGCAGGTCTACGCCCAGCGCCTGCAATGGCAGGCCCAGGGTCTGGAAGTGCGCGCCGAGGGCGAGGACATCCACCTCGCGGTGGATCCCGCCAAGCTGGGCACCGCCATCGCCAACCTGCTGTCCAATGCGATCCGCTTTTCGGCGCGCGGCGGCCTCATCACGCTCACGGTGGCCAGCGCGCCCGGCGTGGCGCGCATCGACATCACCGATGGCGGCCCCGGCATCGCGCAGCAGGACCGCGAGCGCATCTTCGAACCCTTCTTCCGCGGCGAGCGCCAACCGGAGCACGCTGTCAAGGGGACGGGTATCGGCCTTTCCATCGTGCAGGAGTACATTGCAGCCCATGGCGGCAGTGTCGAACTGCTGGCCGACGGCCCGGGGGCGCGCTTTCGCATCGAACTGCCGCGCAACGCCTGAGCCCGCGTCCATCCTTTTCCTTCTTCATGTCGTTCCTGTCTGTTCGCAGAACCGTCTCGCTTTGGGCCGCAGCCATGGCCGCGCCCTTGTTGCTGGCCGCCTGCTCCTCCACCTCCACCGTGCGCATGCCCTCGCCGGCGCCAGCACCCAGCAGCGCGCAGCAGCCGATGCCGGCACGGGTGGTCCCGGTCGAAGCCGAACCCACCGCGCCGGCCACCCAGCCGGCCATCGCCTTCATCGCCGCCACCTCCGGCCCGGTGGCCGCTGCCCTGGCCTACGCCGACAAGGTGCGGCCGCTCGGCCCGCCGGAAGTGGCGGGCGAGATCAACCGCATCGGCGAGCCCGGCGATGCGCCGCTGACGCAGATGCAGCTCGCGCTGGCGCTGGCGCAGACCCGCCAGCCGGCTGACCTGGCCCGCGCCCAGTCGCTGATGCAGCGCATCGCCGCCAACCCTGCCTCCGAAGCCCAGCAGCTGGCGCCGCTGGCGCGCACCCTGGCCTCCCGTTACGGCGAGCAGCGCCGCCTGGAGGAAGATCGCGAGAAGCAGGCGCAGCAGCTGCGCGACAGCCAGCGCCGCATCGATCAACTCAGCGACCGGCTGGAGGCCCTGCGCGCCATCGAGCGCAGCTTCACCCGCCCCGGCAACCATCCGCCGGCCATTCCGCCGCCACCGGCCGGCAACGGGACCAAGCCATGACGCCGGCACGTGGCGCCAACGAACCAAGCCCGGTCGTGCGCGGCGCGCGCCTGCTGGTGGTCGACGACGACCCCGACATGCTGCGCCTCCTGTCGATGCGCCTGACCGGCGCCGGCTACCACGTGACGGCAGTGACCTCGGCGGAGTCGGCGCTCACCCAGCTCGAGATCGAGCATCCTCAATTGGTGCTGAGCGACGTGCGCCTGCCCGGCGCCGACGGCCTGCAGCTGTTCGACCAGATCCGCCAGCAGCACCCGTCGCTGCCGGTGATCCTGTTGACCGCGCACGGCACCATCCCGGACGCGGTCGAAGCCACGGCGCGCGGCGTCTTCGGCTACCTGACCAAGCCCTACGACGCGCGCGAACTGCTCGACAAGATCGCACAGGCGCTGGCACTCGGCGCACCGGCCGCGGCGCCGACCAAGGGCGGCGACGAAAGCTGGCGCTCCGAGATCGTCAGCCGCAGCAACCGCATGTCCGAGCTGCTGGCCGAGGCGCGCATGGTTGCCAAGTCCGACGCCAGCGTGCTGCTGCGCGGCGACAGCGGCGCCGGCAAGGAACTGCTGGCGCGCGCCATCCACAAGGCCAGCGTGAGAGCCGACAAGCCCTTCGTGGCGGTCAACTGCGGCGCCATCCCCGAGGCGCTGCTCGAATCCGAACTGTTCGGCCACATGAAGGGCGCCTTCACCGACGCGGTGGCCAACCACAAGGGCCTGTTCCAGCAGGCCGAAGGCGGCACCCTGCTGCTGGACGAGATCGGCGACATGCCGCCGGCCCTGCAGGTGAAGCTGTTGCGCGTGCTGCAGGAGCGGGCGGTGCGGCCGCTGGGCGGCAGCCAGTCGATCCAGGTGGACGTGCGCATCATTTCTGCGACACATCGCGACCTGGACGCGGCGATGGAAGCCGGCCAGTTCCGCGAGGACCTGTATTACCGCCTCAACGTCGTCACCCTGAACCTGCCTGCGCTGGCCGACCGGCGCGAGGACATCCCGCTCCTGGCCAACCACTTCCTGCAGCGGCTGGCCGGCAAGTACGGCAAGCGGCTTTCGGGTTTTGCGCCGGAGGCGCTGAAGGCGTTGGCCATGGCGCCCTGGCCGGGCAACGTGCGCCAGCTCTTCAATGTGGTGGAGCAGGTCTGCGCCCTGTCCACCTCGCCGCTGATACCGCTGGCCCTGGTGCAGCGCGCGCTGCGGGTGCCCACGGTCGAGGTGCAGACCTACGCCCAGGCCAAGCAGCGCTTCGAGCGCGACTACCTGGTGGGCCTGCTCAAGCTGACCGACGGCAACGTCGCCGACGCCGCCCGCTTGGCCGACCGCAACCGCACCGAGTTCTACCGCCTCCTGCAAAAGCACGAGCTGACGCCGGGCTCCTTCAAATCCGAGGGCAGCAGCGCGGCCGGCGACGGCGTCGCTGACGAGCGACAGGGTTAAGTTGTTGATTTACAAAGAATAAATTTTCTTGCCCGGTGATCTTGTCGGGATTCGGCGACAAAAATGCCACATTTGCCGGAAAAAAGCGCCGAAATCGCCCGCCCTAGATTTCGGTTGGAGCGCAAGTCGTTGATCTGAAAGCGTTTTTCCTTGCTGGCACAGGGATTGCCCTATAGCCGGCATGACTGTACTTTCCAGCCCATCTTCCGCCCTGCGCTCGCCGCAACATGGCCTGCGCCACAAGCATGTTTCGCCCTCGCGGCCACGTGCGGCGACCCATCTGCCCGGTGCCCTGAGCGCCAGCAACGGGATGGCGCCTGACAGCGTCTTCAAGCGCTTTCCTGCAATCGGCGACACGCCGGTGCGCGACAAACAAGCTATCTGACGCTTCCAAGATGAAGCCCAACGATTTCTCTCAGCTGCGCGTGCTGGGCGAAGGCGACTTTGCCGCCGCTCGCCCCGCCCTGCGCCAAGAACGCCACCCCAACTCGGTGACCGCGCCGCCGCTCAACCGCGGCTCCATGGCGCCGCGCCCCTGGCGTGGTTTCTGGAACAGCATCGGCACCGGCCTGCTGGTCGGCCTGGGTGCTGGCGGCGGCCGCCGCCAAGCCGCCTTCGCCGCGCCGCGGGCCGAGCAGCCCTGGCAGCGCGCCGCCCATCTGCGCCGCTTCGCCTTCCTGCTGCTGACGGTGCTGAGCACGGTGGTGGCTGCCGGCCTGTTTGCCCGCATCCAGCCGCACTACGACAACGCGCTGCTGCAATACGGCCAGATCGCGCTCTACGCGATCCTTTCGGGCTGGGTCGTGACCGGCTTCGTCACCGCGGTGATGGGCTTCTACGTCTCGGTGCGCGGCGACAAGCACGCCTTGTCGGCCAAGCAGGTGGCGCAGAACCCGATGAATCCGCAAGCGCGCACGGCGATCATCATGCCGATCTGCAACGAGGACGTGGCCACGGTGTTCGCCGGGCTGCGCGCCACTTGCGAATCGGTGGCGGCGACCGGGCACGCGAAGCAGTTCGACGTGTTCGTGCTGTCCGACAGCTACAAGCCCGAACTGGCCGCCGCCGAGCGCGGCGCCTGGGAAGACTTGCGCGCTGCATTGGCCGAGAACCCGAACCAGCCGCAGGTCGAGGTCTACTACCGCCTGCGGAAGCGCCGCACGCACCGCAAGGCCGGCAACGTGGCCGACTTCTGCCGCCGCTGGGGCAAGGACTACCGCTACATGGTGGTGCTGGACGCCGACAGCGTGATGAGCGGCGACTGCCTGACCTCGATGGTCAAGCTGATGGAAGCCAACCCCACGGCCGGCATCATCCAGACCGCCACCCAGGCCATCGGCCATGTGACCCTGCATGCGCGTGCGCAGCAGTTCGCCTCGCGCGTGACCGGGCGCCTCTTTACCCTGGGCATGCAGTTCTGGCAGCTGGGCGAATCGCACTACTGGGGCCACAACGCCATCATCCGCATCGAGCCCTTCATGCAGCACTGCGCGCTGGCCCCCATCAAGGGCAAGGGCGGCATGTCGGGCGGCATCATGTCGCACGACTTCGTCGAAGCCGCGCTGATGCGCCGCGCCGGCTGGCACGTGTGGCTGGTGGCCGACCTGGTGGGCAGCTACGAGCAGCAGCCGCCGGACCTCCTGGCCGAATTGCAGCGCGACCGCCGCTGGTGCCAGGGCAACATGCAGAACGCCCGCCTGATGGCCGAGCCCGGCCTGCACCCGGTGCACCGCGCGATGTTCGCCACCGGCACCATGGCCTATCTGTCGGCACCGCTGTGGCTGGCCTTCCTGACCCTGGGCACCACCCTGTGGCTGGCCGGCTCCAACCTGGTGGCCGACTGGAACGTGCTGCCGAGCGAACTGGCCGGCCTGTGGGCCTGGACCCTGTGCCTGTTGTTCCTGCCGCGCATCCTGGGCGTCGCCGCCATCATGCTGCGCCGCGAGCAGCGCCAGTACGGTGGCTTCTGGGGCCTGGTGAAGAGCTCCCTCCTGGAAAGCGGCATGGCGGTCGTGCAGGCGCCGGTGCGCATGCTGGCGCACTCGCTGTTCGTGCTGGTGGCCGTGACCGGCATCAAGCTGGAATGGAAGTCGCCCCCGCGTGAAGCCGCCGCCGTCGGCTGGCGCGACGCCGCCGCCAGCCTGGCGCCGATGAGCAGCGTGATCGCCCTGCTGGCCCTGGGCGTGGCCCTGCTCGACGCCAGCGCGCTGATCTGGCTGATGCCGGTGGGCCTGCCGCTCTTGCTGGCGATTCCGCTGGCGGTGCTGACCAGCCAATTGCAGCTGGGTGCCAGCCTGCGTGACCGTGGCTTCCTGCTGATTCCCGAGGAATCGCGCTCCCCTGCCGTGCTGCGCCGGGCCTGGATGCATGCGCTGCGGCTTGCGCGTCCGGCGGCACTCGCAGCCTGAGCAAGCACCATTTGAAAAAAGCCCGCGCAAGCGGGCTTTTTCCTTGGCGGCTACGGCCCCTTGCGCAAGGTTCGGCTGGCGCGCCGCACGATGTAGTGCGTGGCCGGCGCGTCGCTTTCCTTTTGCCAGCGCGCACACAGGCGCTCCACCCATTCGCCCTGGCTCTTGCTGGCATCGTTGAGCCAGTTGGCCACCGAGTTCTGGACATAGCGACTGCGATCTGCGCGCAGGGCCTCCAGCAAAGGCAGCGCGCGCCAGGGTTGGGCCTTGAAGGCCTCGATCTGGGCGCACCAGACGCCGCGCGGACGGGTGAGCTCGCTGGCAAAGCGGCGCATGTTGGGGTCGGCATCGAGCGCCCAGGGCTGCAGCAGCGCAAGGGCTTCGTCCGGCGAGCCGGCCACCGCATCGCGCACCGCCATCCAGGCGAATTCGCGCACGCCGAAATGCCGGTCGGCGGCGAATCGGCGCACCGCCTGCAACTGCTCGGCGAGGCGCAGGCCCGACAAGGTGATCCATTGCGTGGCCCAGCAGCGCGCCACATCGCTTTCGTGAACGGCCAACTTGTGGGCCACCGCGTCGCGCTCGGCGTGCAGGGCCGTCAGGTCGTAGAGCGCGCGCGACACATGGCCGTGCCGCTGCATGGGCTTGAAGGCGGCCAGCATCGCCAGGGTGTCCAGCAGGCGCTCGGCGTCCGCATCCAGCCCGATCTGCGCCGCCACCCGGCGTGCCAGGCGCGGCAGATCGAGTGCCAGGAATTCGTTGAGATTGACAGTCTCGAGCAGGCCCTCGTTCAGCCCTTCCAGCACCTCGGGTGCGATCAGGGCGATGCGAAAGGCGCCCTTGCGGGACTTCAGGTGCGCCAGCGCATCCGACCCCATCGCAGGCAGTTCAGCCGAGCAGCGTCTTCACGTCCGCCACCATCGGCGCCACGCCGCTGCCGTAGCGCGCATAAAGTCGCAGGCGCCCTTGCGGGTCGTAGACGAAGCTGGCGGCCGAGTGGTCCATCGAGTAGCTGGTCGGCGTCTTGCCTTCCACCTTCTTGTAGTAGACCTTGAAGTCCTTGGCCAGGGCCGGCAGTTTCTCGGGCGTCGGGATCAGCGCGACGAAGCTGGGGTCGAAGGCACCCATGTAGGCCTTCATCACCTCGGGCGTGTCACGCTCCGGGTCGACGGTGATGAACAGGACCTGCAGCTTGTCGGCATTGGCGCCCAGCTGCTGCTTGACCTGCGCCATCTCGGTCATCGTCGTGGGGCAGACGTCCGGGCACTGCGCGAAGCCGAAGAAGAGCACCACCACCTTGCCCTTGAAGTCGGCCATGGTGCGGGTTGCGCCGTTGGCGTCCTTCAGCGAGAAGTCCTTGGCGTAGTCGGCGCCGGTGACGTCGACGGCATTGAAGCTCTGCCTGGACTGCAGGCAGCCCGCCAGGCTCGCGGCCGAGGCGGCTGCCAGAAGCTTGAGCACATTGCGCTTGTTCATCATGTTCAGTAGGGGATGTAGTGGTCCACCAGCAGCGCCGCGAACAGCACGCTCAGGTGGATCAGCGAAAAGCGGAAGGTCTTGCGCGCCAGCGCATCCGAGTAGTTGCGCCATAGCGCGAAGGCATAGCCCGAGAAGCCCACGCTCACCGCCACCGCCACCAGCAGGTAGAGCCAGCCGCTCATGCCGTAGATGAAAGGCATCAGGCAGGCGGCAAAGAGGATGAAGGTGTAGAGCAGCACCTGCAGGCGCGTGAACTCGTTGCCGTGCGTCACCGGCAGCATCGGCAGGCCCGCCTTGCGGTAGTCCTCCACCCTGTACAGCGCCAGCGCCCAGAAGTGCGGCGGCGTCCACAGGAAGATGATGAGAAAGAGGATCAGCGCCTCCGGCCCCACGTCGCCGCGCATCGCGGCCCAGCCCAGCACCGGCGGCATGGCCCCCGAAGCGCCGCCGATCACGATGTTCTGCGGCGTCAGCGGCTTGAGCACCACGGTGTAGATCACCGCATAGCCGACGAAGGTGGCGAAGGTCAGCCACATGGTGAGCGGATTCACCGTGAACCACAGGAGCGCCGAGCCCAGCGCGCACAGCGCGGCGGAGAAGACCAGCGCCTGCCGGTCGCTCAGCTCGCCGCGCGCCGTCGGGCGCCAGGCGGTGCGCTTCATCTTGGCGTCGATGCCCTTCTCGACCAGGCAGTTGAAGGCGGCTGCCGCAGCGGCCACCAGCCAGATGCCCAGGCTGGCCAGCGCGCCTTGCAGGACGTCGGTCCAGCCGGGAACGCCGGGCACGGCCAGCACCATGCCGATGAAGGCACAGAAGACGATCAACTGCACCACGCGCGGCTTGGTGAGCGCGTAGTACTGGCGCAGCACGGTGGCGCTGGAAGTACCTTGTGCGGACAAAGGGGTGCTCATTGTTCGAGTGCCTTCTTGGCAAGGCTTGCGCCGGGCGCGGCCTGCGGCGCCCGGAATGACACGCTGGCCCGGGCGCGCCGGCTCTCGCACAGGGTCCAGGTGAGGACCACTGCCAGCGCCGCGGCGCCGCCGGTGTGCATCAGCGCGGCCACCAGCGGCCAGCCGAGCAGCACATTGCCCAGCCCGGTGGCCAGCTGCAGCAGGGCCAGGCCGATCAGCCAGCGCGCCTGCGGCCTCAGCGCCGGCACATGGCGCAACAGCTGCCATGCCAGCACCGCGATCGAGGCAAACGCCAAGTAGGCCATCAGCCGGTGCGCATAGTGGATGGCGGTGAGCGCGGCGAACTCAATGGGTGCGCCGTTGCCGCCGGTGCCCAGCTCGCGCCAGATCTCGAAGCCCTGCGCGAAGTTCATCGGCGGCCACCAGCTGTCCTGGCAAGTCGGGAACTGGGTGCAGGCCAGCACCGCATAGTTGGTGCTGACCCAGCCGCCCAGGGCGATCTGCAGGAGCACCACGCCGGCAGTCCACCAGAGCAACGAGCGCAGCGAAGCCGGCAGGGCCACCGGCGTGCGTGCCTGCGCCGCCTGGCCGTAGCGCACGGCCTGGATGCACAAGAGCGCCAGCAGCACCATGGCGCCCAGCAGGTGCAGGGTGACGATGGCCGGATAGAGGCGCCAGGTGACGGTGAGCGCACCGAAGGCGCCCTGCAGGCAGACCCAGACCAGGGTCGCTGCCGGCCACCAGGCACTGAGCGAAGCCAGGCCGCGCGAAGTTCCATGTGGTGTCATGCGCTCGCGCCGGCGCACCACCCAGGTGGCAACCGCCAGCACCAGGATCAGGAAGCCGACGCTGGTGGCCAGGTAGCGGTGCACCATCTCCACCCAGGCCTTGCTGTGCGTCACCGGGCCGGTCGGCTGCGCCGCCTGCGCCATGGCGATCTCGTGGCTCGCGCCCAGGGGGCTGGCGTTGCCGTAGCAGCCCGGCCAGTCGGGGCAGCCTAGGCCGGAATCACTCAGCCGCGTGAAGGCGCCGAACAGCGTCAGGTCGAAGGTGAGGAACAGGGTGAGGACGGTGAGCGCCTGCAGGCGCCGGCCGGCGCCCTCGCCCACATGGCGGCGCCACACCCAGATGAGCGGCCCAAGCGCCAGCAGCACGCCGACACCAAGCAGCCACGCGATGGGCGCCAGGTCGTAGAGCGGCTGCGCATCCATGGCGTTCATCGTCCGGCTTCGTCCCAGGAGGCGGCGGCGCGCAGCATGCGCTCGACGTCGCGCTTGGCCTTGGCAGCGCCGGCGGCGTCCATGGTGGCGGGAAAGCGCATCATCCAGTTGCCCAGCGGGTCGACCAGGTACATGTGCTCGTCGAGCTGGCGGCCGGCGGCCGGCGCCAGCCATTGGGCGAGCTGTCCCTCGGGCACGCGCAGCACGGTGGCACCGCGCAGGGCGTTGTCCAGCCGCTCGGGCACGGGCGCTTCGTTGCTGACCAGCCAGACGCGATCCAGCCGGTCCTTCTCGCGGCCCAGGCCTTCGCGCAACTGGCGCTGCAGGTAGAGGTACTGCTCGCACAGCCTGTCGCAGCCGGCCTTGGCCACCACCACCAGCAGCCACTGGCCCTTGAGGGAGCGCAGTTCGACGCCGGCGCCCTCGCGCGTGACGGCCGTCAGCGCCGGCAGCGGGCGCTGCGGGTCGATCAGCTCGCCATAGGCCGCGCTCCCCTGCGGCTTGACCACGTAGTAGGTGAAGTAGGAGGCAATGACCGGCGCCGCGCACACCAGCATCACCAGCAGCATCTTCACGCGGCCCATGCGCGTGCGCCGGCCCTCCGCGCCGTCCAGCGAATGCTGCGGCGAGGGCATGGAATGCACCGTCAGGCCGAGCGGCTCGTCAGCCATGGCGCTTTGCGCGGCGGAAGGGGACGATGAATTGGAACCAGACATAGAGAATTGCGAC
Organism: Variovorax sp.; assembly: GCA_035476655.1. Taxonomy (GTDB): domain Bacteria; phylum Pseudomonadota; class Gammaproteobacteria; order Burkholderiales; family Burkholderiaceae_C; genus Variovorax. Next base: position 3,316 of record DATILH010000134.1, on the reverse strand, counting down.
GAGGGCCGCGAGGCCGAACCACTGGAATGCGTAGCCGTAGTGCCTGTCGACGTTGAGCGCCGGGGCCGGCCAGTCACGCTGCAGCCCTTGCGAGGCACTGCCTATCTGCTGCAAGGAAAGCTCCGTGCGCAAAGGCAGGCCGGTTTCGGCACGGAAGGCTTCCAGGGCCAGATTTTGCCGGATGGGGGAAGACCCCGCGGCGCTCGGCTTGGCGCCGGGTGCGGCGGCTGCCTCCTTGCCAAGTTCGAACAACTGCGCCGGCGGCGGCGCGACCACCGCCTCGATCTCGACCAGGCCGGACGGCGTCTCCACCACGCCCAGCTGGGTGCGGTCATTGAAATTGCGTTGCACCCAGCCGCGTTGGACCATCACCGTCTCGTTGCTGTCCTCCAGCGCCAGCGGCGCCAGCACGTAGAAGCCCGGCACGCCGTGCATCTGCCGATTGTCCAGGTACACGGTCTGCGAGTTCAGCCAGAGGCCGCGCAGTTGCACCCGCCGATGCAAGGCCTCGAGCGGCTTCGGCAAGGCCAGGAATTCGGCTTGGCTGAGCACCGGCAGCCGGCCCTGGGCCTCGATCTGCGCCTGCAGCGCTTCCTTCTCGGCGGCGCGGCGCAACTGCCAGTTGCCCAGCGCGATGCCGGTGGCGATCAGCGCCAGGGCCACCAGCGCGTACAGCCAGCGATGGCTGCGGCGGCGCGCCGGCGGCAGTGCCGCCGGCGCGAGAACTGCTTGTTCGCTCACGAGGCTTGCCGCTCCCGCAGATCGATAATGCTTGTCATGAAATACATCATTGCCCTGGTGTTCGTGGGCATTCTGGCCAGCCTGGGCTGGGCCCTGTTCTACATGCTGAGGGACGGCCGCGACGGCCGCGCCAAGTCTGGCGGCATGGCGCGCGCGCTGACGGTTCGGATCGGCCTGTCGGTGCTTTTGTTCCTGTGCCTGCTGCTGGCCTGGAAGCTCGGCTACATCCAGCCAGGGGGCCTTCCGCTCGGCAAATAGGTCCGGGCGGTCCTCGGACTCCAACCACCATGAAAAAAGCGCCTTGCGGCGCTTTTTTCTTGTGTTGCCGTCGTGAGTCTGCTTCAAAGCCAGTAGACCAGCAGATACAGGCCGAGCCACACCACGTCGACGAAGTGCCAGTACCAGGCCGCGCCTTCGAAGCCGAAGTGGCGCTCCGCCGTGAAGTGGCCGCTGTGCAGGCGCAGGGTGATGAAGAACAGCATCAGCATGCCGACGAACACATGCAGGCCGTGGAAGCCCGTCAGCATGAAGAAGGTCGAGCCGTAGGTGCCGGAACTGAGCTTGAGGTTCAGGTCGGTGTACAGGTGGTAGTACTCATAGCCCTGCACGCACAGGAAGGTGAAGCCCAGCGCCACGGTGAGCCACATGAAGCGGATGGTCTGGGCCCGGTGGCTGGCGCGCAGCGCATGGTGAGCGATGGTCAGCGTCACGCCCGAGCTCAGCAGCAGCGCGGTGTTGATGGTGGGCAGCCAGAACGGGCCCACGGTCTGGAAGGGCTCGACGATGTTGGCCGGCGAAGCGGTGGCACCAGCGGCCACGGTCGGCCAGACCGCCTTGAAGTCAGGCCACAGCAGGGCGTTGTCCAGGCTGCCGAGAGAGGGCAGCGAGTGCGTGCGGGCCCACCACAGCGCGGTGAAGAAGGCGCCGAAGAACATCACCTCCGAGAAGATGAACCAGCTCATGCTCCAGCGGTACGAGAGGTCGACCTTGTGGCCGTACTGGCCGCTCTCGCTCTCGCGCGCCGCCGTGCGGAACCAGCGGAACAGGGTCGACAGCCAGATCACCATGCCGGCCAGCAGCGACCAGGCACCCCAGCCGTGGCCGTTGATCCACTGCGCGGCGCCGAGGATGACCAGCAACAGGCCCGTCGCCGAGATGACCGGGTAGGCCGAGGGGGCCGGCACGAAGTAGTAGGGCGTGGTGCCGTGGGCGGTTGAACTCATTTCAGCTCCTGCTTTCTCTTCTCTTATCTCAATCTCTTCTGGCCGGCCGCGCTTCAGGCGGCCACCACGAACTTGACCAGCACGATCAGGGCGATCACGAACACGATGACCGCCACCAGGCCGACGCCGATGATGTGCAAGGGCGTCAGCCGGGCGATGTCTTCCTTGTAGCTGCTGTCCTTGCGCACGCCGAAGAAGCCCCAGGCCACCGCCTTGACGGTGCGCCACAGCGAAGGCGTTTGCGGTGCCGCCATCACAACCTGGGCTCCGCGCCGGCACCGGTGGCCGCCGTCTTGGCCGGCGCCGGCGGCACCGAGGCGCCCACTTCGAAGAAGGTGTAGGACAGGGTGATCGTCTTCACGTCCTTGGACAGCTTCGGGTCGATCACGAAAGCCACCGGCCACTGCTTCTTCTCGCCCGCGTCGAGTGTGTACTGGTTGAAGCAGAAGCACTCCAGCTTGTTGAAGTAGGGCGCGGCCTGCTGCGGCGCGTAGCTGGGAATGGCCTGCGCTGCCATGCGGCGGTTCTGCACGTTCTGGAACTCGTACATCACCGTGTTCAGCTCACCCGGATGGACCTCCATCGAACGCTGCGCCGGCTTGAACTCCCACAGGCCGCGCACGTTGGCGTCGAACTCCACCGTGATGGTGCGACTCTTGTCGACCTGGGTGTTGTCCACCCGCACGTCCTTGCCGCCGGCCGCGCCACCGGGCACCTGCAGCTCGGACAGCGACAGGATGTTGATGCCGGTGATCTCGCAGATGGCGCGGTACATCGGCACCAGCGCATAGCCGAAGGCGAACATGCCAGCCGTGACCACGGCGAGCTTGCCCACCATGCGCAGGTTGTGGCGGCGAGTGCGTTCTGCGATGGCCATGTTCAGCGCAGCAGCAGCATGCGGGCGACGAAGCCGATGAAGAACACCACGGCGATGGTGGCCAGGATCAGCCCCATGCGGCGGTTGCTCTTCTTCTGCTCGGGTGTCATGACGCTCAGCCGATCACCTTGGTGGCGGCGGCATTCAGCTTGGGCGGGGTCTCGAAGGTGTGGAAGGGCGCCGGCGAGGGCACTTCCCATTCCAGGCCTTCGGCCGCTTCCCAGGGCTTCTGCGAAGCCTTCTCGCCCTTGCCGCGCATGCCCGGCCAGACGATGAAGACGAAGAAGTACACCTGCGCCAGGCCGAAGGCGAAGGCGCCGACCGAGGCGATCGCGTTGAAGTCGGCGAACTGCATCGGGTAGTCGGCATAGCGGCGCGGCATGCCGGCCAGGCCCAGGAAGTGCATCGGGAAGAAGGTGACGTTGAAGGAGATCAGCGACCACCAGAAGTGGACCTTGCCGCGCATCTCGTCGTA
>DATILH010000133.1:0-8623 GCA_035476655.1 Variovorax sp. | reverse complement strand
GGCGGCAGGTCGCGCGCCGGGTCCACCGCGCCGCGCTTGAGCGTGATGGTCTGGAAGTAGGGGTAGCGCTGTGCCAGGCCTTCGACCTGGTCGAGCGAGGCCAGGCGGATCTTGCTGTCGGCCAGAAGCTTCTGTATTGCCGGCGCCTGCGACGCGACGATCATGATGGCGGCGTCGACCTGGCGCTCGGTCAGCATCTGCGCTGCGGCCGTGCCGCCCTCCAGTACGAAGGTGGTGCCGTCGGCGTCCGGGCGCACACCGTAGCTGGCGAGCAGCTGGCGTGCCACGTGCAGGTTGCCGCTGCCGGCCACGCCCACCGCGATGCGCTTGCCCGCCAACGCGCCCAGGCCCTTGGACAGGTCGAGCGTGTGGCTGAAGATCCAGACCGGCTCGTAGGTCACCGCGGCCAGTGAGCGCAGGGCGGTGGATTCGGCCGGTGCCTCGGGGTCGGCCGCCAGCAGGCCGGTGCCGCCCTGCACGAAGCTTACCGACACCGTGCCGTCGTTCAGGCGGCGGATGTTCTCCATGCCGCCGCTGGATGGCATCAGCTTCAGGGTGATGCCATTGGCACGCAGGATCTCCTGGTAGCGCAGGCCGAAGCGGTGGTAGGCGCCATCGGTGACGCCGGTGCTCATCACCAGCGAGCGCGGCGGCGAGGGGCTGACATAGCGCACCACCAGCCACAGGAGCCCCGCCAGCAGCACGACCAGCAGGCCCCAGAAGGCCAGGCGCCGGCCGGTCGGCAAGTGGAATTGTTCGCGCAGCGTCATTGCGACGGTGCGCCGGCCTTACATGCCGACGTAGTTGGGGCCGCCGCCGCCTTCGGGCGTGACCCAGACGATGTTCTGCGTCGGGTCCTTGATGTCGCAGGTCTTGCAGTGCACGCAGTTCTGCGCGTTGATCTGCAGGCGTTCCTTGCCTGCATTGGCTTCGTCGGGCACGAACTCGTACACGCCGGCCGGGCAGTAGCGCGACTCGGGGCCGGCGAACTTGGCGAGGTTGACGTTGACCGGTACCGACGCGTCCTTCAGCGTCAGGTGCGCCGGCTGGTTCTCTTCATGGTTGGTGTTGCTGATGAACACCGAGGACAGCCGGTCGAAGGTGAGCTTGCCGTCCGGCTTGGGGTAGGCGATCTTCTTGCAGTGGTCGGCCGGCTTCAGGCGCACATGGTCCGCCTCCTTGCGGTGGATGGTCCATGGGATGTGACCCTTGAGCAGGAACTGCTCGATGCCGGTCATCAAGGTGGCGGTGGTCAGCCCCTTCTTGAACCACTGCTTGAAGTTGCGCGCCTTGTTCAGCTCCTTGTGCAGCCAGCTCTTCTCGAAGTGCTCGGGGTAGCTGGTCAGCTCGTCATGCTGGCGGCCCGCGGCGATGGCTTCGTAGGCGGCCTCTGCGGCCAGCATGCCGGTCTTGATGGCGGCATGGCTGCCCTTGATGCGACTGGCGTTCATGTAGCCGGCCTCGCAGCCCACCAGCGCGCCGCCCGGGAACACCGTCTTGGGCAGGGAGAGCAGGCCGCCGGCGGTGATGGCGCGCGCGCCGTACGAGAGGCGCTTGGCGGGCTTGAGGCCCTGGTCCTGGCCCTCGAAGTACCAGCGGATGTTGGGGTGCGTCTTGAAGCGCTGGAACTCCTCGAAGGGGCTCATGTGCGGGTTCTGGTAGTCCAGGCCCACCACGAAGCCGATCACGATCTTGTTGTCTTCGGCGTGGTAGAGGAAGGAGCCGCCGTAGGTATCCGAGGGCAGCGGCCAGCCGGAAGTGTGCAGCGCCAGGCCGGGTTGATGGCGGGCCGGGTCGATCTCCCACAGTTCCTTGATGCCGATGCCGTAGCTTTGCGGATCCTTGCCGGCATCGAGCTTGTACTTGGCGATGAGTTGGCGGCCCAGGTGGCCGCGTGCGCCCTCGGCGAAGATGGTGTACTTGCCGTGCAGCTCCATGCCGAGCTGGAAGTTCTCGGTCGGCTCGCCGTCCTTGCCGATGCCCATGTTGCCGGTGGCCACGCCCTTGACGGAGCCGTCTTCGTTGTAGAGCACCTCGGCGGCGGCAAAGCCCGGGAAGATCTCCACGCCCAGGCCCTCGGCCTGCTGCGCCAGCCACTTGACCACGTTGCCCAGGCTGACGATGTAGTTGCCCTCGTTGTGGAAGATCTTGGGCAGGAGGAAGTTGGGGGTGCGGGTGGCGCCCGTCTCGGAAAGGAAGAGGAAGGCGTCTTCCGTCACCGGCTGGTTCAGCGGCGCGCCCTGTTCTTCCCAGTCGGGCAGCAGTTCGTTGAGGGCGCGCGGGTCCATGATGGCGCCCGACAGGATGTGGGCGCCGGGCTCGGAGCCCTTCTCCAGCACGACGACCGAGACGTCCTTGCCGTGGTGGGCCGCCAGTTGCTTGAGGCGGATCGCGGCGGACAGGCCGGCGGGGCCGCCGCCGACGATCACCACGTCGTACTCCATGGCTTCACGGGGGCCGAACTGGGCGAGGATTTCGTCTTGGGTCATGGGGTCTCTGATCGGTGTTTTGTCTTTGAGGGGCGCTCCGGCGCGCGCACGATTCTATTCGGCGTCACTGGGGGCGCCACAGTCCCGGGCCGGACACGCCACGCCGGCCGCCTCTACTTGTTACCGGCGCGCTCGTACTGCGGCATGTACTGGGCGACAAGCTCGGTGACGAGCCGAGCCTGTTGCTCGTCCTTGTTTCGCTTGAGCGGGTCTCGGTCCGGCCTGGCGGCGAGCATGCGTTTGACCTGCACGAAATCGAGGGGATGCATGGTGTTCATCATGGCCATGTCTCCAGTCGTCGAGACGACCATCTGGCTGAAACGCGGGGCGTTCAGGATCTGCTGGTGCGGGTCATCGCCCTTGGCAACCCGCCGGATGATGTCGACCTCGAAGCCCGAGCTGTTGCGTGCCGTCTCCATTTGATCGTCGAGGCGTTCGAAGGACTTGTCGGCCTTTCGCAGGACGCCGAGCAGCGAACTGTCGATCTGGCGCATGTGGGAGAAGAACCTGAGGTGCTTGCGGGTATCGAACAACAAGTCGATGTCCCTGGTCGCCATGGCATCCGGGACGAAGCGCACGCCACACGCGCTCTCATAGGCACATAGCGCATGCGTGCCGACGACCATGAAGTGCTGCGACAAGCCAGCATCGTCCAGCGCATTCAAGACATTGGCAACAACGTTCGGCACTCGGCCCACGCGCAGGGCCTTGTTGAGGCGGCGCTGTCGATCGAATTGCGTCTTGATGGTCTTCAGGCGTTCCGTCACTGCCTTCTTGCGGTGCACGAAAGCCTGGTAGACCTTGTGCGTCTCCTCGGACTTCGGCCCGAGTGACTTTTGCGCGCCCTTGGTCGAGGTACGAATGAGGTACTTGGTGCCCGACACCTCACGCCACATCATGCCGCCGCGTACCTGCGAGGCCTGCTGCCTTACCCGACGAAGTTCATTGAAGACACTCTCCGCGTCGATGTACTGGCGCTTCTGGCTCTCATCGTTCTCGATGATTTCATCCGCCATTTTCACTATCTCCATGATGGAGATAAATTTTCAATGAAAACAGATAAAAATCAACAGCTTCAATGATTTTACCTTAAATATGATATCGCAGTGAAAACTGTTAAAAATCAATGAGATAATTCTGTATTCGCCGGCTGCAGTACGATCCGCACCTCCAAGCCACTGGCGGCCCCGGGTGGCGGCGAGTGCAGATCCAGCCTTGCCTCGTGCTTGTCGACGATGGTCCGCACGATCGACAGCCCCAGCCCGTAGCCGGCCCGATCGGCGCTGTGCCGCACGTGGCGTTGGTGCAGGGTTTCCAACTGCTCGGCGTCGACGCCGGGCCCGAAGTCGCGCACGGCCAGGGTGCAAGGCGCCATCACCTCCAGCACCACCGGCAGTCCGTCGCCATAGCGCAGGGCGTTCTCCACCAGGTTGCGCAGCGCAATCGCCAGCGCGTCCACGTCGCCCAGCGCCTGCGCCACCTCGACATCCTGCGGCAGGCGCAGGTCGAGCCGCTCCTGGACATCGTCGTCGCGCCAGAACTCCTGGGCCACCACGCCGGCCAGCTGCACCAGGTCGACTGGCGCACGCGCCAGCGAGGCGCCGGATTCGGCGCGCGAGAGCTGCAGCAGCTTCTCGGTGCGGTGGCTGAGGGTCTGCAGCGCCTCCAGGGCGGCGGCGACGTCTTCGCGCCGCAGCTCGTGGTCGAGCGCGGTCTGCAAGCGCAGACGGGTCGAGGCCAGCGGCGTGCGCAGCTCGTGCGCCGCGTTGGCGGCCAGCGCGCGCTCCACGTCCAGCGCCTGCGACAGCCGCTCCAGCAGCCTGTTCACGTCGTCGCCTACCGACTGCAGTTCCTGCGGCAGTTCAGGCAGGGCGATCGGTTGCAGGTTGGCACCGCTGCGCTGCGCGATCTCGCCGGCCAGCCACTGCAGCGGGCGCAACTCCTTGCGTGCGATGTTGCGCAGCACCAGTGCCAGCAGCGGCAGCAGGGCCGCCAGCGGAATGATCAAGCCGAGCAGGGTGCGGTTGAGCGCACTGCGCCGCTCCTCGAGCGGATCGGCCACCTGCAGGAAGAGTTCGCGCGTCGGATGCTGAACGGTGTAGATCCGCCAGGCGCCCGCGTTGGCGAAGCCGGGCACAAGCGGCACCTCGAACTGCGCGGGTGCGTCGGCGGTGCGCATCAGCACGCGGCCCGCCCCATCCTTCACGGTGAACATCACCACGTCTTCGCTGAACAACGGGTCCGAGGCCACCAGCGGGTCGGCGCCCCGCGGCGGGCCCAGGCGGTCCAGGTCGCGTTCGGCGAAGTCGAACAGCCGGTGCGAGATCTCGGCCAGCTCGTTGTCGAAATTCTTGTTGATCTCGCGATCCACATACCAGACCACGCCCAGCACGCTGAGCAGCCAGGCACCGCCGATCCAGATGACCAGCGTGCGCGTCAGGTGGCCGGCCAGCGACTCGGCCCGGCGGATGGGCTTGCGGGTGTCGGTGGCCGCCATGCGCCTTCAGTCTTCCTCGTTCGAGGCCGAGAGCCGGTAGCCCAGCCCGCGCAGGGTGACGATGTGGCTGCGGCCCAGCTTGCGCCGCAGGCGGCTGATGAACACCTCCAATGTGTTGCTGTCGGCCTCGTCGTCGTAGCCGTACAGCGCGTCCTGCAGCAGTTCGCGGGTGTGGATGCGGTCCGGCCGCGAGGCCATCACGCGCAGCAGGGCCCATTCCTTCTGCGTCAGGGTCACGGGCATGCCGTTCTTGCGCACCAGGTCGCGCGCCAGGTCGATCTCCAGTCGGCCCAGCTGCAACACCGGCGCGCTGCTGGCGCTGCGACGGCGCTCCACCGCGCGCAGGCGGGCCAGCAGCTCGGCCGGATCGTAGGGCTTGCTGATGTAGTCGTCGGCGCCGGCGTCCAGGCAGCGGATGCAGTCGCTCACCTGGTCGCGGGCCGTGAGCACGATGACGATCGGCCGGTCGGGCAGCGCCCGCACATGGGGCAGCAGCGAGAGGCCGTCGCCGTCGCCCAGGTGCAGGTCCAGCAGCACCGCCGCGTACTGCACGCCGAGCAGGGCGGCGCGCGCGTCGGCCAGGCTGGGCGCCACGTCGACCACGAAGGCCTTGGCCGTCAGGTAGCTGCAGACCGCGCCCGCCAGGGCGGCGTCGTCTTCGACCAGCAGGATGCGCACGTCGTGAGGCCTTGTTGTTGAAGGATCTGAGGCGTAGTGTGCCGCGCCGCCGCTTCAGCTGCCGTTCAGCCTCGGGCCCTAGGCTCGAGCGGATGTTTCGAACTTCGCGTGCCCGGCAACTGGGTTGGACGCTTCTTGCGCTCCTGTTGCTGCTGGCCTGGGATGCGAGCGGCCTGGACCTGCCGTTGGCCCGCCTGAGCGGCGGCGCCGCCGGCTTTGCGCTGCGCGATCACTGGTTTCTGGTGCAATTCATGCATGAGGGCGGCAAGGCCTTGAGCTGGCTGCTGGTCGTCGCTCTGGTGCTGGCCATCCGCTGGCCGCCCGGCCCCTTGCGCGCGCTCGACATCGGCGAGCGCGCGCAACTGGCGCTGGCGCCCATCGCCTCGGTGCTGCTCGTCGTGCTGATCAAGCACGGCAGCCACAGCAGTTGCCCCTGGGATGCCGGCGAGTTCGGCGGCGTCGCGCGCCATGTGTCGCACTGGGCCATCGGCGTGTACGACGGTGGGCCGGGGCGCTGCTTTCCTGCTGGCCATGCATCGGCGGCCTTTGCCTTCGTGGGCGGCTTCTTCGCGCTTCGAAACCGCTTGCCCGCGCTCGCGCGCGCCTGGCTCTTCTGTGCGCTGGCGCTCGGGCTGGCGCTGGGCCTGGGCCAGCAGCTGCGCGGTGCCCACTACATGAGCCACACGCTGTGGACTGGTTGGCTGTGCTGGTGCAGCGGCTGGTTCGTGGATGCCGTCTTCCGGGCTGGCAGGACCCTTCGGGCGTCCAGAGATCTGACAATGCTGAACGGTTCCTGAGCGCAAGATTCAGCCTGACTTCATGCCGGCTTTCCAGACTCCTGGAATGCCTGCAATCTCCAGTGCCCGGCCGCCCGCGGCGCTCCTTCCCCTTCCCAGGTTTCCTGCCATCGACGACACGGCCCGGCTGCTGCGCCCGAGCAGCGCAGGCAGCATCGTCGTCTGGCTCAGCCTGTACCTGGCGCTGGCCGCCAATTGGCCGCTGTGGCGTGAGCTGGTGCATATCGGCGATGCGCCCAAAGCCTACGTGCCGACGATCGCGCTCATGGCGCTACTGCTGCTGTGCGGCTGCGTCGCGCTGCTGAGCCTCCTGGCCTGGTCGCGCTGGGTGAAGCCCATGGGGCTGGCGGTGGTGCTGGTGGCGGCCATCGCCCAGCACTTCATGCTGAGCTATCGCACGGTCATGGATGCCGGGATGCTGGCCAATGCCATGCAGACGGACACGCACGAGGTGATGGACCTGTTGGGCTGGCACATGCTCTTGGACGTGCTGGCGGTGGCGGCCCTGCCGGCCTGGTGGCTCTGGCGCGTACCTGTATTGCCGATGCGCTTCGCGGCGCAGGCCTGGCGCAACGCGCTGCTGCTGGGCCTGGCGGCCCTCCTGGCCGCCACCGGCGTGCTGGCCATGAACCGGCAGCTGGCACCCTTGATGCGCAACCACGTGCAGCTGCGCTACATGCTCAATCCACTGGCGCCGATCTATTCCGCTGCCAACGTGCTCCTGAAGCCGCTCTTCAAGCGCAGCGGCAAGCTGGTGCCGGTCTCGGGCGGTGCGGCGCTGGGCGCCAGCTATGCGGCGCAGGCGCGGCCGCCGCTCTTGTTGCTGGTGGTTGGCGAGACGGCGCGTGCCGATCACTTCGGCCTCAATGGCTACGAGCGCGACACCACGCCGCAGTTGGCGGCGCGCCAGGTGCTGAGCTGGCGCAACGCGCGTTCCTGCGGCACCAGCACCCTGGCCTCGGTGCCCTGCATGTTCTCGCCCCTGGGCAAGGCGGGCTTCGAGTCGCGCAAGGACGATTACGAGAATCTCGTCGACGTGTTGCAGGCGGCCGGCCTGGCGGTGTTCTGGCTGGACAACCAGCCCGGCGGCTGCAAGGGCGTGTGCGATCGAATTGCGCACGCTTTTGCTTTCCAGTACCTGGACGCAGGCACGAAGAGCGCGCTGTGCGATGGCGACGAATGCCTGGATGAAGTCATGCTGCGCGACCTGGACGCACGCCTGGCCGCGCTGCCATCCGAGCGCCGCTCGAAGGGCGTGGTGCTGCTGATGCACCAGATGGGCAGCCACGGCCCGGCCTACTACAAGCGTTCCGCGCCGGATGCAAAGCGCTTCCTGCCCGAGTGCAGGAACAATGCGCTGGCCGATTGCAGCCACCAGGGCCTGATCAACGCCTTCGACAATTCGATCGCCTACACCGACCGCTTCCTTGGCAAGAGCATCGACTGGCTGCAGGCACAGTCCACCCGCTACGACCCCGCCTTGCTCTATGTGAGCGACCACGGCGAGTCGCTCGGCGAATACGGCCTGTTCCTGCATGGCGTGCCCTACGGCATCGCGCCGGACGTGCAAAAGCACGTGCCCTGGGTGATGTGGTTCGGCGATGGCATGAAGCGGCGCGAAGGTCTTTCCAGCGCCTGCCTGCAGGCGCAGCGCGATGCGCCGATCACGCACGACAACCTCTACCACACGGTGCTGGGGCTGATGGATGTGCACTCGCCCAGCTACAAGCCGGCGCTCGATGCGGTCGAGGCCTGCCGCGGCCCCAACCCGGCAGCCTAGCCCATCTTTCTCAACTCAACCCCGATTTCGACGATTTTGAGGGTGTTGAGCGACGCAAGTGCTTGATGCATATAGGGGCGATGCGTCGAAACGCTTGTGGTGGAGACCTTGGTCCTTGGCATGCAGGCGATGGGTTCCTAAACTGCCGCGCATGTTCCTGCGCTGCAACCGACGGTTGAAGGACGGCAAGACGCACGAGTACTGGAGCGTGGTGGAGAACCGCCGGCTCACCGATGGACGTGTGGTGCAAAGGCAGGTGCTGTACCTCGGCGAGATCAACGCGAGCCAGCGCGAAGCCTGGCGCAAGACCATTGAGGTTCACGACGAGGGAACGAGACGCCAGGTCGCGCTGTTTCCAGCCGGCTCGATGCCCGCGGATGAT
>DATILH010000132.1:0-30718 GCA_035476655.1 Variovorax sp. | reverse complement strand
CGGCGGTCACCGTCAGCGCCGAGGCGCCGGGCACCACCCAGAACCTGGGCGCCAAGGCCAGCGGCGGAGCCCTGGGCAACCGCACGCAGCTGGACACCCCCTTTTCCACCACCGTGGTGACACAGGAAGAACTGGAGGAGCGCCAGGTCAACAAGCTGGGCGACGTGTTCGCTCTCGATGCCTCGGTGACAGACAACAGCGGCGCCTACAGCAGCTGGGCCAGCTACATCACGGTGCGCGGCCTGCCGCTGGACTGGCAGAACGGCTATCGCATCGACGGCAAACCCTTCCTGAGCTACGCCATCACGCTGCCCTACGAGCACTTCGAGCAGATCGATCTGCTCAAGGGCGCCTCGGGCTTCATGTACGGCTTCGGCACGCCGGGCGGCATCGTCAATTACGCGAGCAAGAAGCCGACCGAGCAGCCGCTGCGCAGCGTGGGCGTGGGCTACCTCAGCAACAACGTATGGAGCGAGCAGATCGACCTGGGCGGCCGCTTCGGCGAGGGCGAGCGCTTCGGCTACCGCTTCAACGCGGTGCACGAGGAAGGCGACACCTTCAACGAGGGCGGCATCCGGCGCGACTCGGCGTCGCTGTCGCTGGACGCGCGGCTGACGCGCGAACTCTCGTGGACCTTCGACGCGCTCTACCAGAAGCGCAAGACCACCGACCAGACGCCGTCGATCTTCACCGGCAGCTACACCGGCAGCACCTTGCCGCCGACGGTGCGCGGCGACGACCAGACGCTGGTCGGCCCCGGCCAGCACCTGGACACGCAGCTGCAGATGTATTCGACAGGCCTGGCCTACCAGCTCTCGCCCGACTGGAAGCTTCGCACCGACTACAGCTACAGCAAGTCGGACCGCAGCCGCAACGAAGGCATCCTCTACCTCGCCGACCCGAGCGGCGACTACAACGACCTGCGCTCCGACAGCGCCGAAGGCCACCGCTTCAATCAGTGGCAGGCCATGGCCGAGGGCCAGCTTCGCACCGGCGGCATCGGGCATCTGCTGACCCTGGGCGTGTCGTGGCAGCAGCAGGTCAATCGCTACAGCAGCAACGCCGTCTATCAGCCCATCGGCACCGGCAACCTGTTCCAACCCAACACCAACGCCTACTTCAGCCAGACCGACTTCGCGATGTACCGCAACAGCGACATCGTGCAGCGCGCGCTGTTCGCAAGCGACACGCTGAAGTTCTCCGAACAGTGGTCGCTGCTGGCCGGCCTGCGTGCCACCAACTACGAACAGACCAGCTACGGCACCGACGGCGCGGTCACTTCCGAGTACGCCAAGGACGGCGTGGTGACGCCGACCCTGGCGCTGATGTTCCATCCCCGGCCCGACACCATGCTCTACGGCAGCTACGTGGAATCGCTGGAGCCCGGCTCCATCGTTGGCAGCAACTTCGTCAACGAGGGCGAGTTGCTCAAGCCGCTCAAGAGCAAGCAGTACGAGCTGGGCGCCAAGACGCAGCGCGATGGCTGGAGCGCCAGCGCGGCGCTGTTCCGCATCGAGCGCGGCGCGGAATTCACCAATAGCGCCAACGTGCTGGTGCAGGACGGCATGTCGATCTACCAGGGCGTCGAGCTGGGCAGCACCATGCGCCTGGGCAGGCAGTGGCAGATCGGCGCCAACCTGATGTGGCTGGACAGCTCCTACGATCAGGGCACTGCGAACATCGGCAACCGCGTGTCGGGCGCGCCCAGCTTCGTGGCAACGGCGCAGGTGACGTACGCGGTGGCGCAGCTGCCGGGGCTCAAGTTCTTTGCCGATGCCAAGTACACCGGCGGCACCATGCTCAACGCCACCAACCAGCTCAAGCTGGACAGCTACACCATCGGCAACGTCGGCGCCAGCTACGCCACCCGCATCGGCGGACTCGACACCGTGTTCCGGCTGGCTCTCAACAACGTGACCGACGAGCGCTACTGGGAATTCCAGTACGACAACTACCTGAAGCCCGGCGACCCGCGCACCCTGGCGGTGAGCGCCAAGTTGAACTTCTGAGGCCGCTCGTCGCAGCTCGGCTACTCGAAGTGCGCCGATACGGGGGTGGGCCTCATTCAGGGCCCGTTGTCGCGCAGCGCCGCCATCTGCAGGGCGTAATCCGCATCCAGCCTTGCCAGCCTGTTGACACGCGCTTCCTCGTTGACCCACTGCGCGTTCAGTGCGCTCTGACGCGCCAACTGGTGCGCCAGCCTGGCGGCCGGCAGCAGCGACTTGTTGTCCGCCGGCACGAAGCCGGCCAGGTCGTGCAGCGACTTGAGCACCGCGCGCTCGGGGTCGCCGCGCGGGCCCTTGTTGCGGCCGTAGTTGGCCAGGAAGGCCTGCACCTTCTTCTGGAACTCGATCGGGTAGTCGCGCCGCATCACGATCTGCGCATGCGGGATCAGCTCGGACTGCCAGACGATGTCCAGCCGCTGGGCCTCCATCGGGAACTGCAGCTTGAAGCGCTCGAAATCGGCGGTGTTGTTGGTCGCCACGTCGGCTTCGCCATTGGCCACCGCCAATGCCGTGAACTGGTGGGTGCCGACAACCTCGCCGCGAAAGCGCGTCTCCATCTCGATGTTCCTGGGCAGGAAGAGCTCCAGCTGCGGCACGATGAAGCCCGACACCGAGCGGCTCTCGCCGCGCGCCAGGCGCCAGCGCTCGGGCTCGGCCAGCACCGCATCGAGCGAGGTCACCGGCCCGCCCTTGCGCACCAGCAGCAGGGATCGGTAGCCGGCCAGGCCGTCATGCCGGGTGACCTGCGCCACCACCTTCATGCCGCGCTGGGTCACCGCGTCCAGCGCCATCTTGCCGGACAGGAAGGCCATGTCGACCTGGTTGCGCCGGATCGCCTGTTCCAGGGCCTCGTACGAGGTCACCGACAGCATGGTGACCGGCCTGCCGATGGTGCGGGACAGGTCGGCCAGCAGCGGCTCCCAGTCGTTGCGCGACTCGAAGGCGCCGCCCAGCGGCAGGATGCCGAAGCGCACCGGCGCGTCGGTCAGGACGACGCCGGCGGCCGGCGCCTGGGCCGGCGCGGCCAGGTGGCAGCCCAGCAGCACAAGGGCCGCCATGCAACGCCACAGCCGGCCGGCCGGGCGCATTACCGAGGAAAAGCGCAGATCGAGGTGCCGCATCTTCACTCCCAAGGGCGCCTGTCGCGCCCTCCACGAAAGTCTGGTGGTCAAACGGAGGCAGGGAAGCACACAATTAGAAACCAAGAACATGGGCCAGGGCCTGTTCCACAGACGATGCATTCCATCTCCAGGGCGCGACAACTCTTTGGCGGCCCCTATCGCGTCCTGCAGCGCCTGCCTCGGCTGTCGCTGGCGCAGCAGTTGGTACTGCTGGCGGTGCTGCCGGCGGCGCTGGCCACTCTCGGCGCCATCGTGGTGCTGACGCGCCAGCACTTGTCGAACGTGACCGAGTTGATGCGCGCCAGCGGCCAGACCGTGGCCCTGCAGGTCGCCACCCTGGCGCAGGCACCCCTGCTGCAGATGGACCGGCGCGCGCTGCAGCGCACTGCGCTGGCCGGCACCTCGCAGCCGCATGTGCAGCAGGTGCAGATCCGCACAGAAGACGGCGAGATCCTGGCCAATGCCGAAACCCCCGACCGGCGGCGCGTCGAAGGCCTGCGCGTGCTCTCGCCGGTGATGGGCGAGGACGGCACGCGCGCCGGCGAGGTGATGGTGGAGATCAGCCTGGACGCGGTGGCCGATGCGCGCAAGTCGGTGTACTTCAACGTGCTCCTGGTGCTGGGCGCCAGCCTGGTCGGCGTCGGCCTGGCCGGCTGGTGGGCGGCGCGCCGCATCAGCGCACCGATCCGGCGCCTGGGCGAGGCGGTCGACCGGCTCGGTGCCGGCGAGGACGCCAGCGTGCAGGTGGCCGGCACCTCCGAAGTGCGGCGCCTGCAGCACGGCTTCAACCAGGCGGCCGGCGCACTGGCGGAAAGCCGGCGCCTGCTGCAAAGCCGCATCGGCGAGGCCACGGCGGAGCTGGCGCGCAAGAACCAGCAGCTGGAGATCGCCAGCCAGGCCAAGACGCGCCTGCTGGCCGCCGCCAGCCACGACCTGCGCCAGCCGCTGCATGCGCTGACCCTGTTCTCCGACGGGCTGGCCAATGGCGAGACCGATCCGGTGCGCCTGACGCGCATCGGCCACATCCGTGAATGCGTGGACTCGCTCGATCGCCTGTTCTCCGAACTGCTGAACCTGTCGCAGCTCGACGCCGGCGTGCTGCAGCCGCAGTGGGCCGACTTTCCGCTGGACCGCCTGTTCGACGAGATCAGCCGCAACTTCCGACCGGTGGCCGAGCAGCAGGGCCTGCGCCTGGTGGCGCGCAAGACCGATGTCTGGGTTCGCTGCGACTACGTGATGCTCTCGCGCATCCTGAACAACCTGGTGTCCAACTCGCTGCGCCACACCACAGAGGGCGGTGTGCTGATCGGCGCGCGCCGGCGTGGCCGCGGCATCCGCATCGATGTCATGGACACCGGCGTGGGCATCGCGCCGCAGCACCAGGAGCGGGTGTTCGAGGAGTTCTTCCAGGTCGACCCGCAGCGCCAGCACGACGCGCCGCGCGGCATGGGCCTGGGCCTGTCGACGGTGCAGCGGCTGGCTGCCCTGCTCAACACCCGGGTCGAGCTGAGCTCGGTACCGCACCAGGGCACATGCGTGCGCCTGCTGGTGCGCGCGGCCGAGCCGATGACGGACGTCGCCAGCACCGAGGCCGCCACCTTCGGCCTGCCGGAGCCGCCCCCGGTCAGCCTGGAGGGCGTGCGGGTGCTGGTGATCGACGACGAGCGCACCATTCTCGAAGGCCTGCAGGTAGTGCTGACGAACTGGGGCGCCCAGGTCATGGCGGCACAGAACCGGGCCGAGGCGTTGGCGCTTGCCGACACCTGGGAGGAGCCGCCCGAGGTGGTGCTGAGCGACCTGCTGCTGCAGGGCGGCGACAACGGCCTGGACGTGCTGGCCGCGCTGGAGCGTCATCCGCGCGGCATCGGCGCGGGCACCGCGCGCCTCTTGGTCACCGGCGAGACCAAGCCGGACCGGCTGCGCGAAGTGGCGCAGGCCGGCGTGATGGTGCTGTACAAGCCGGTGTCGCCGCGTGCGCTGCGCCAGGCCATTGCCACGCAGCTCGCGGCGCTACGTGTAACCGCTTGAAAAAGCGTCGCACCTCCCCCCCGTGAGGTATGCCGTTCGCCATAGCGCGGAGCCCGGAAGGTCATTGATTTACAAGGCATAAGCCCTCTGCCTTATCGCACGAAGCGAGGCGCATCCCTACAGTTTCAAGCACCCTCAACTTGGGGTTGCAGCTTCATGTTTTTCCAGCCATCAGGGGTGGCGCTCCGCGCGCTGCAGGCCGTTGTGCCCGCCCTTCTCTTTCTTCTTGGCACGCCCCCCGGCATGGCGCAGGCGGCGCCGACGCGCCTGACGGTGCTCACCGCCAACGATCAATTGGCCAGTACCGAGTTCATCCAGCAGTTGCGCGACACCCAGGCGCCCGGCGGCAGCTTCGACGTGGTGCGCATCCCCGCCGCAGGCCGCGCCGCAGCGGCGCCGGCGGCGCAAGAGGCTGTCGCCAACGCCGGCGTGCGCACCCGCGGCCTGCGCGGCGCCGCTGCGCTGACGGTGGCGGTCGGCCCCGAAGCAGCGCGTTCGGCCATCGAGGGCGAAGGCCGCGAGCCGCTGCTCCTGGCCATGCTCAGCCAGATCGAGTATGAAAGCCTGAAGGCCAGCCCGGCCCTGCACCGTAGCGACCGCCGCGTCGGCGTGCTGCTGCGCGACCCCTCCATGGCCGACCAGCTGGCGCTGGTCGATGCCGTCCTGCCGCAGCGGCGCCGGCTTGGCGTGGTGGCCACCGCCGAGTCCGAACCACTGCTGCGCGAACTGGAGCGCGCCGCCGGCAAGGCCTGGAGCCTGCAGGTCGCGACCGCGCCCGACACCAAGTCGATCGCCGCCGCCCTGCGCGGCGTGCTGCCCAACAGCGACGCGCTGATGGTGCTGCCCGACTCGATCGGCGACGACCAGGCCGCCACGCTGGCGGTGCTGCGCGCGGCCGCCGGCGCGGGCGTGCCGGTGTTCGGCGCCAGCGAAGGCATGGTGCGCTCCGGCGGCCTGGCTGCTGCCGTCTCGACCCCCGCCCAATTGGCGCAGCAGGCCCATGCGATGGGCCTGAAGCTGGCCGCCGGCCCAGCGGGCGTGCTGGTGGAGTCGGCCCGGCCGGCCACGGTGCGCGTCAATGGCAACGTGGCGCGCGGGCTGGGCCTGCGGCTGCCGGATGAACGCGAACTCACCGAGCGGGTGACCGCCACACGATGAACCCGCCCGCGACCGGTTTCGCGGCGCCCAATACGGCCGCCGCCTCGCTCGACCCCACGCGGCCGGAAGCGCAGGCGCCCCCGGCCATCGTGATGAACGGCAATCTGCAGCGCGATCTGCTGCGCCTGGGCGTCGTGCCCTGCGCCGCCGCGGCGCTGGCGCTCACCGCCTGGTTCACCCACAGCCGGCTCGACACGCTGGAAAGCGCCTTCAATGCCGAGGGCCAGGCCACCGCCCGCCAAGTGGCGGCCCTGTCAGACCTCAGCCTCTATGCCGGCGACCTGCCGGCCCTGCAGAACGTGGCCAATGCCGCGCTGGCCAGTGGCCAGGTGACGCGGGTGGAGATCAGCAACAGCGCTGGCGTCTTCGTGAGCGCTGGCGCCAGCGCCGGCGCCGGCAGCATGGAGACCCTGCGCGTCTTCACCGCCCCGGTGAGCCTGCGCGAAGCCTCGCGTGCCAGCGTCTTCTCGCCGGCCGGCGCCACTGCTGTCGGCGAAACACCGATCGGCCTGGTGCAGGCTTTTCGCGACACCACCAGCTACACGCGCGAACGGACCCGCTCGCTGGTGGCGGGCATCGGCATCGCGCTGATCGCCATCCTGGTGGCCTGGGCCTCGGTGCGGCACATGGCGCGCACGGTGGCGCGGCCGCTGCGGCGCGTCTCGCGCACGGTGGCGGCGCTGGAGGCCGGCCACTTCGACGCGCGCTGCGACGTGCAGGCCGCGCCGGCCCCGGCCGGCGGCCGCGCGCGCCGCCCGCACGAACTGGCCAGCCTGGCGCACGATGTGAACCGACTGGCCGAGCGCCTGGAACACAACCAGCAGGTGAGCGAGGAGCGGGTGCGCGAAGCCACCGCGGTGGCGCTGCAGCGCATGGCCGAGGCCGAGCAGGCCGCACTCTCGCGGGCCCGTTTCCTGGCCGCCGCCAGCCACGATCTGCGCCAGCCGCTGCATGCCATGGGCCTGTTCATCGACGGCCTCCTGCCCAGCGCCACGCCGGCGCAGCGGCCGGCGGTGCTGCGCCTGCAGGAGAGCACCCAGTTCATGAGCGTCCTGCTGGACGACCTGCTGGAAATCTCGCGCCTGGATGCCCAGGTGCTCACGCCCACCCTGGCCACCGTGTCGCTGGATGGCCTGTTCGAGCACCTGACCGGGCAGCACGCGGCGCAGGCGGCGCAGGCGCGCGTGCGCATGATCTGGAAGCCGCAGGGCCGGGCGGTGCGCAGCGACGCTGCCATGCTGATCCGCATCGTCGGCAACCTGATCAGCAACGCCATCCGCCATGCGCCGCCCGAGGGCACGGTGGTGGTGGCGGCGCGGCGAGGCGCGCAGCCGGGCACGGTGCGCATCGAGGTGCGCGACAACGGCATCGGCATTGCGCCGATCCACCAGCAGCGCATCTTCGAGGAGTTCTACCAGGTGTCCAACACCGAGCGCGACCGGCGCCAGGGCTTCGGCCTGGGCCTGGCGATCTGCGCCCGCGTGGCCGCGCTGCTGGGCACGCACATCGAGTTGCGCTCGGCTCTGCTGCTGGGCAGCACCTTCTCGCTGACCTTGCCGGCGGCCGACCCGGTGGGCGCCGCGCGGCCGGTGGCTCCTGCGCCGCCGGCGCCGCTGGCCGGCCTGCGCTGCCTGGTGGTGGATGACGACGAGGCCATCCTGCACGGCACCGAGCAGCTGCTGCGCCAATGGGGCTGCGTGGTGGACTGCGTGCCCAGCGGCGGCGCGGCGATCGCGCGCATGGTCAAGGCCGGCGTGCAGTACGACGTGATCCTGTGCGACCTGCAGATGGCCGGCGACGACGACGGCATGGCGGTGATCGAAGCCGCGCAGCAGCGCCAGCCGGAAGCCCTGGCGGTGCTGGTCACGGGCGCGACCGGGCCGCAAGCGCTGCAGCGCCTGCGCCAGCAGGGCGTGACTTGCTTGACCAAGCCGGTGGCGCCGGCGAAGCTGCGCGCCTTGCTGTCCACCCGCCGCCAGGCGCACCCGGCTCATGCTTGACACCAGCGACCTGCGCGACATCCGCCCCTACATCGCCACGCCCAACTACGGCGGCGTGCTCTGCACAACGTACGTGCGCAGCCTGCTCGGACTGGTGAACCTGGCTTTCCAGCACGGCTTTGCCATGCAGACGCGCTTCCTGGACGGCGACAGCCTGATCACGCGGGCACGCAACCGGATGGTGGCCGAGTTCATGCAGGACTCACGCTGGACGCACCTGTTCTGGATCGATGCCGACATCGGCTTCGAACCCGAGGCGGCGCTGCGCCTTCTGCTGGCCGGCCGCGACGTGGTGGCTGGCGTCTATCCGCACAAGATCGATGCCTGGCCCACGCAGGGCCTGGATGAAGCCCTGCCGGCCGGCAGCACCCGCGCCGACTTCGAGGCGCGCTACGCCAGCTTTCCGGCCAACCTGCTTTCGCGCGGCCAGGTCGACGCCGACGGCTTCATGGAAGTGCTGGACGCGCCCACCGGCTTCATGCTGATCGCGCGCCGCGTGTTCGAGCAGATGGCCTCTGCCCTGCCCGAGCTGCGCTACACGCCCGACCAGGCCGGCCACCCCTCGATCCGCGCAGGCCAGCCGGCGCCGCCGCCGCACTACCGCTTCTTCGACGTGCTGGCCGAACCCGACAACGGCCGCTACCTGACGGAGGACTACGCCTTCTGCCGGCGCTGGCAATCCATCGGCGGCAAGGTGCATGTCGACGCCCGCTCCAGGCTGACGCACCAGGGGCACAAGACCTATACCGGCGACTTCGGCAGGGCGCTGTTCTCTTCTGGCGGCAACTGAGCGCGGCGGCGCCTGCGGCACAGGCGGCCTGCCCTGCGCGCTGCGGGGCTGAAGATCAGGAGCGTGCCGCAGACCACCAGCAACGGCGCGGCCAGCACCGGCAGCGCCAGCACGCCGTGGCGGTCCAGCAAGAGCAGGAGGTCGCCGGCGGATTCATCGATCATCACGATCAGCAACTGGCTGCCGAAGGCGCCGCCGATGGCCAGCAGCACGCCGGCCACCTGCCGGCCCAGGCGCCGGCTGACCGAGATACTGCGGCGCCTGCGCAAAGGGCGCGCGCGACTGCGCGAGCTGTCCGGCATCGTCTGTCTTCTCCCTGAGCCTGTTGGCAAGTGCCACGATGCGACAGTTGCCTGAAGGAATTGTGGAAGAAGTACTGCGGAAATCTCCTAGAAGTCGGCGCAGCCGTTGCTACGTTCTGTATCCAGGCAGCTGGTGAGGTTGGGCCGCGTGCGCACGCGCGACCATTCGCGTGCCAGCAGGTCATTGCCCTGCTGCGCGCGGTCGCCCTCGAGCGGGCCGGTGGCGATGCAGATCGGCGCCTGGCCGATGTTGCGGTCGTAGAGCCAGGTGGTGGGCTCCTCGCGCAGCACGTCGACGAAGCGCGCGGGCGCCAACGCCGCCAGGGGCGTCAAAGCATCCGTCACCAGTAATTCGCCGGGCACCACGTTGATGGCATAGCCCTCGGCCGAGGTGAAGGTGCCGAAGATCGGATAGCGGCCGGCCGGACTCTGCGTACCCGCTTCGCTGCTCGGGTTGCCGTTGATGCCGACGCCGGTATCGCCCAGGATCAGGCCGCCCAGGGTGAAAGTGAAATTCGGATTGGCCTGCCCGACGGCGCGCGAGAAGCCGCCGATGGTCACGGTGGCGGTCGGCTGCTGCGCATAGATGAAGTGGTTGTCGCCCGGCGACACCGTCACCGTGCAAAGGCCCAGGAAGGCGCAGTGGTAGAGGTTGGGGAACTGGCCCGAGCCGACCAGACCGCCGCGCGTCTCGCCGACCCAGGTGTCGGCCCAGATGCGCCAGGGCCCGCCGCCGATGCTGCCACCCGCGTTCTGGAAGGTGGTGGCGGCCACGAGGTCGGTACCGCTGAAGGTGCCGATACTGGCGGCCAGGGTCAGTTCGCCAGCGAGCGTGCGCACGAACACGGTGTCGGCCGCCATCGAATCGGTGGCCACCACCTGCGGCAGGTTGCCGGCAGCGTCGAAGCCGGTGACCGAGACCGGCCCGACGCGCAACGGCCCGCTGTTGACGAATTCGAAGCGCCCGGAGATCGCGCTGCCACCCAAGGTGTTGGCGCTGACGTTGTTGGTCGGCTCGCCCAGGAGAACGTTGCCGCGGTCGGACTGCGCCAGCAGGGTGCCGGCGGTGATGGCGGCGCCCGCCGCCTGCGTGATGTTGCCGCCGCTGATCAAGCCCAGGGTCGGCGCCGATATCGGCGCATGCAGCGTGATGTTGCCGCCGCCCCCGTTGTGCAGGGTGAGCGGCACGGCACTGCTCATCGGCGCCAGGACGTCGATGTTGCCGGCGTGGGTGTTGCTGCCGGCGACCACCGTGGCCGCCGTCATGCGGCCGAGCTCGTCGGCCGAGATCGCATAGCCGGCAGCGCCGGGACCGCCGAGCAGGCTGATCGCATCGGCCGTACGGTCCACGCCCGCGCCACTGGCCGCAACAACGCCGCCCGGGCGCAGGTTCAGCACCTGGCCGGCGCGCACCGTGCCGTCGATCACGATGGCATCGCTCGCGCCGTCATTGCTGGCGCGCAGCACCACGTGGCGGTTGCCGTCGATCTTGGAGGCGGCGAAAGTCTGGCCCTGGCCGTTGGTGGTGGCTGCGGTGAGCAGCACGCCCGTCCCGCCGCCCAGGGCTTCGCCGGTCACCTCGATGTCGCCGGCGCCGGCGGCAACCAGTTGGGTGCCATTGCGCAGCGAGACGCCCGTCCCCGGCGTGGCGCCGGCCTGGCGCCGGCCACGCACCGCAATGTTGCCGTCCACCGTGCGCAACAAGGCGCCGTCGATGCTCACGCCATTGCCGGTCGCGTCGGCGCTGTTGCTGGAGAAGGCGCCGACGCCGGCGACCGTGATGTTCCCGCTGGTGGTCTGGATGCTGCCACTGCCTTCGGCGCTGAAGATGGTGCCCAGGATTCGCACGCCGCTGCCGAACTGGGAGAAGCCGGTGATGCCCACGTTGCCGGTGGACGCGAGGATGGTCGTGTTGGTGATGTCGACGGCGGCCGAGGTGGTGGAGCCGGTGCTGCCCGGGCCGGGCGCGGGAACGGTGAGCGTGACGTTGCCGCCCACGCCGGCATCGCTGCCGCCAGTGCGGCTGTCGACAAAGGTGTTGCGCAGGCAGATCGCGCAGCCGTCGAAGGTCCCGCCAATGGCGTTCATCGTGACGCTGCCGCCGTTGGTCTGGATCGCCTGCCCGTTGTAGACGATCGAGCCGGTGGCGCCGGACAGGCCCGCGTTGAACTCCACGCTCAAGGGCGCCGTGCCGGTCGAGCGGATCAGCGTATCGCCGAAATCCGACCGGATGTCGCGCGCCGCATCCAGCTTGAAGGTGACGGGCGCCGGGCCGGTCAGGTTGATGTCGACCAGCCGGCCGAAGCTGATCGTGCCGTCGAAGGAACTGGGATCGGGCACGCCGGTGCCGATCGTCACGCTGGTGCCGCCGTTGAGGGCGAAGTTGATGTCGCCGTCCAGGATGGCCGAGTCGGCGATCGCCTCGAAGGGGTTGGTGGGCAGGCTGCCGGCAGCCAGGCCGTGGTCGATGCTGATGTTGAAGGGGTCGACCAGCCAGGTGCCGGCCTGGCCCGCCGGCGCCGAGGCGTCGACGCGGATGCCGGTGACGTTGACGTTGCCGCCCGAGGTTTCCACCAGCCCGCCGTTGCCGCCCTGCGCGCCGCCGCGCGCGCTGTAGCTGCCGTGCGTGCGCAGCCCGCCATCGGCCACCACGCGGATGCTGCCGCCGTTGCCGGTGGCCGAGATGGCGTCGGCCGTCATGCCGGAGTTCGGGTCGATGGCGATGGCACCGCTGTCCGCCACCGCAGGGTCGGCGATGGCGCGCACCGAGATCGTGCCGCCGCTGCCGGCGCCCCTCGCGTCGAAGAAATTGAAGGTGGCTCCGGGCAGGGTGTTGAAGATGCCGATGTTGCGGCCGCGGATGTCGATGCTGCCGCCCGCCAGGGTTGCGGAGCTCACGTTCAGCAAGGTCCGCGTGCCGCCCTCGGTGGCGTCGTCGGAGAAGAGGCGCACGTCGCTGTTGTCGCGCCCCTCGATGGCGATGCGCCCGCCTTCGGCCCGCATGGCA
This sequence comes from Variovorax sp., assembly GCA_035476655.1. GTDB lineage: Bacteria > Pseudomonadota > Gammaproteobacteria > Burkholderiales > Burkholderiaceae_C > Variovorax. Next base: position 18,306 of record DATILH010000132.1, on the reverse strand, counting down.
CCGACTTCGAGGGAGGCATCCACCTCCACGCCGTAGGCCGGCGCGGTGTTGAAGGCGACGTCGGTGCCTTCCGTTGCATTGAAAGTGGAAGTGAAGCCGCCGCTGCCGGCCTTGCCCGAGACCACGATCTGCCGCCCCGCGCCGGCCGTGATGTCAGTGTCGTTGATGAGCACGCCATTGGAGCCCCCCACGGTGGCGCTGTTGCCGCCGGTGAAGCCGAGCAGTTGCGAGCGGAAGCCCGCGTCGTTGCCCAGCGCCGTGAGGTCGGCGCCGGTGCCGTCGATGCCGACGTTGCCGCCGGTGGTGATGCTGGCGCCGACCAGGCTCACACCGGCGCCGCCACCGATGTTGGCATTGGTGTTGAACTCGTCGTTGCTGCGAAAGATGATCACCGGGTCGGTGCTGCTCCAGCCGCGTGTGCTGCCAGTGATGCGAACGTCGCCCGAGGTGGACTCGATCGAGGCGACGGTCTCGATCTCGATGGAGGGCCGCAGGCGTACGCCGGAGGCGCCCAGGCTGCCGCGGCCATCCAGCGCGATGGCGCCGGCGCCACTGCGCAGGGTGCCGCCGAGCAAGATCACGCCCGCGCCGGAGTCGGCCTGCGAACCCTCGAAGTTGGCAGTGATGCCCTGGCCGCGCAGGCTGATGCCGCCGCCGCCGGTGCAGGCCGCCTGGCCCGCCGCGCAGGTGGAAAGCAGCGCGTCGTCCAGCCGAATGCCATCCTCCCGGATCCCGTCTCGGCTGAGGGCGAAGCCGCCCACCGCCCGGCCATTGCCTGGATCGCTCTGGCCGTAGAAGCGGATATTCCCTCCATTGGTCTCGATGCTCGCGGTCTGCAGCTGAATGGAGCCGCCGGAGTTCGCCACCGACGTGTTGACGACGATCGGCATTTGATCGGGCAGCGGCGCGCCCCTGGAGTCGGCGTTGAAGTCCACGTTCAGCGCGCCGTTGCTGGCCTGGATCGAGGACTCGAATTCCATCCCGATGTGGCGCGCGGAGTTCACGGTGAGCGTGACGCCTCGACCTTCGTTCTTCAGCACCTGCGCACCCAGGTCGAAGGTAACGCCGAAGCCGGCGGAGTAGCCGTTGACGTTGTCGAACTCGGTCTGCTGCGCCGCGCTTTCCAGCACCACGTTCGTGGAACGGCTCAACGCGCGACCCAAGGCGCCGGCGTTGATGATGCTGCCGCCATCCACCGGCGCCGTGTCGACGGAGTTGGGCTGGAAGGGCGGGTTGTTGCTGACGGTGATGTCCTGGCCCGAGCGGATGGTCCACTTGCCGTCGCTCGTGAAGGGCTGGCCGCTGCCTCCGGCGCCGACCTGGGCGTCCGCGTCGACCACGATGCGGTGCGCCGTCGTCGTGATCTGGCCGCCGCTGCCGCTTTCGCCACCGCTCGCGTCAAGGGTACCGCCCACGCGCATGCTGTTGACGTTGGCGGCGTCCGCTTCCAGCCCCGCGGCCAGCACGATCTCGCCATTGCGCGCCTCCAGCGAGCGGGCGCGCAGCACGCCGGTCTGGTTGACCACCTGGGCCTTGGCAGTGGAGGCTGCCAGCAACGCGATGCGGCCGCCGTCGGCGGTGATCGAGCCGCTGTTTTCAACCAGCGCCGCGGTGGCTTTCGAGTCGGACGGGATGGTGAATCTCGTCAGGCCGTCGCCATCGAAATCCACCGTCACCGTGCGTGCCGAGACCAGCGCGGCCGAGCCGCGCGCCACGTTGATGCTGCCCTGGTTGATGGCTTGCGCGCCCATCAGCGCAACGGTGCCGCCGGCGCTCGCGGTGATGCTGCCCTGGTTCACCACGGTGTTGCCATTGACGTCGGTGCGCTCGAACACGAGTTGCTTGCCGCCGGCCATGAAGGAGGCGTTGGAGACGTCGAGAGTGGAAGCAATCAGGCCGCCCACGCTGACCGACGAGCCCGGGCTGAACAGCACGCCGTTGGGGTTGACCAGATAGATATGGCCGTTGGCGCTGAGCTTGCCGGCAATGGTCGACAGCTCGTTGCCCACCACGCGGTTGAGCAGCACGCTGGCGGCGCTGGGCTGTGCCACGTTGACGGTGTTGGTGGCGCCGATGGAGAAGCTCTGCCACGCCGCGATCGCGCGAGGCGTCGACTGCAGGATGTTCATGGTGCCCGCGGGCGCGCCGGGCTGGATGGCCACCGTGCCGTCGATCTGGATGCCGGTGGCCGGCGCCACAGGGAGAACCTGGGCCAGCGCGGGCGTCAGGCCCAGGCACACCAGGCTGAGCACCAGGGGCTTGAGGCGGAGTTCGCGCGCCGACCGGGGCGCCGATGAGAGTTCTGGCTGCTTCATGACGGGCCGCCCTTAGAAAAACTTCTGGAACTGCACGAACAGCCGCGGGTTGCGCCCGCCGCCGTCGGTGATGGCTTCGCGCGTGCCGGCGCGCCAGGCCAGCGTGGCGTTGAGCGCGAAATTGCCGGGCCGCGCCCACGACACGCCGAAGCCGGCGCCGCGCAGGCTCTGGGTGTTGTCCAGTTCGCCGACGACCGGGTCCTTCGCGATCTTGCCGCGCGCCGCGTCGTAGAACAGGTAAGGCGTCCACTCGTCGTTGAACGACCAGCGCCATTCGATGGTGCCCAGCAGCCCTTCGTCGACCAGCAGTTCACCCGAAGGATAGGCGCGCACCGCGCGCGCACCGCCCAGCGACAGCTTCTGCGACGGGTCCAGGTTCTTGTTGGCCCACTGCCCGCCCAGGCTCAGGTAGAGCGAATGCCGCGGCACGATGGCCTGCAGTCGCGAGACGCGGAAGGTGAGCTTGTCGAAGCTGCCCTCGGTGTGGCGGCCAAGTTCGCTCTGGTCGAAGGCCTCGCTGGCCGGATCGCGGATGTCCAGGCGGCCGTGATAGAAGTTGCCCGAACTGGCCCAGTAGCCGCCGCCCAGCCAGTCGTCCCGCAGCTCCCAGGCCCAGCCGAAGCCCAGGCCGTGCACGCGCTTTTTCGATTCGAAGGCGAAGGCGTCGAACTTGTCCGTCAGGTCCTGGATGTCGGCACCGGCGCGCAGGAAGAGGTTCTGCCGGCGCGAGCGGATCAGCGGGTAGCTGAGCGAGGCATCCAGCACATCGGCGGTGCCGTGCGCGTCCAGGTCCACGAAGTCGCCGCCCAGTTCGTAGCGCACATGGGCCGCGCCGATGCCGGCGCGCAGGCCGCTGGCGCCGATCGGCGCCTCGTAGGACACGCGGCCGAAGGCCATGCCTTCGTCCGAGAGCATCAGTCGCGCGTCGATGTTGTCGCCGATGCCAAAGGGGCTGAGCCAGCGCGCGGTACCGCCGATGCGATAGCGGCCCGATTCCTCGGTGCCGTGGTTGTCGGCGTCCGCGGTGAATTCCCAGCGCGGCGCCGCCACCACATCCACCGTCAGGTCGGTGGTGCCGGGCTGCGCGCCCTCCTGCAGGGCGGAGGTGACCTTGATGCCGGGCTGGTCAGACAAGAGCAGCATGGCGCGCTCGTAGTTGGGCGAATCCACCGCCATGCCTTCACTGAGGCGCGCGAGGAAGTCGCGCACCCGCGCCTCGCTGATGGGCGCATCCGGGGCGACGTTGACCAGCACCCGGCCGAGCCGCCCTTCGATGACGGTGATCTCGACCACGCCGCCCTGCACCGTCTGCACCGGCACCACCGCCTGCGCCAGGAAGTAGCCGCGATCACGGTAGAGCTGGGTGATCTCCTGCGCCAGTTTTTCGAGGTCGGCCAGCGTGACATCGCGCCCGATGTAGGGCCGGGTCACGGCGGCCAGCGCCTCGGCCGGCAACGCCTGCGCGCCGTTCAGGCGAAGGTCGTTCAGGCGGAAGGCGGTTTGCGGCGCCGGCGTGGCCGGCAGGGCCTGGGTCGGCGCGCCAGGTGGCGCTGCGGTCTGCGCCAGTTGCGGAGCGGCGCAGCTGGTGCAGGGGTTCTGCGTGGGCGTGAGGGTGGTGCCCTCGATCTGCTGCGACTGCGCCTGCGCACGCTGCTGCGACCACACGGCCAGCGCGGCCAGCACCAGCAGCGCGGCCTGGCGCTTCTTCATCATCGTCATGCTGGGCTCCCAGCCACCGTCATGCGCCAGTTGCCGATCAGGTTGAAGGGGGCCCAGAAGAAGGGATGCGCCAGCTTGGGCTGCTTGAGCACCGCCAACTGGCCGGCCTGCATGGCGCGCTGCACGTCGCGGCCCTTGGCGAGCTCGGAATAGATGGTGCTCATCAGGACTTCGGTGGCGTCGTCGGATACCGGCCACAGCGAGGCGATCAGGGTCGATGTGCCGGCCGACAGGAAGGAGCGGGTGAAGCCCAGCACCTCGTCGCCCTTGGCCACGCGCCCCAGTCCCGATTCGCAGGCCGACAGGGTGACCAGCGAGGTGTTCTGCATCGGGATGGAAAGGATCTCGTGCGCTTCCAGGAAGTTGTGCTTGCCGCCCTCGTTGGCCAGCAGGATGCGCGAGTAGAGCGGATCGACCTGGTCCGCCTCGGCATGCGCCGCCACGTGCACGATCGGCGCGCGGCCCACCGCCTCGCGAAACTGCGTCTTGGTGGCGGCGGCGCCCAGGTAGAGGTTGTTGCGCGGGAAGAGCTGGGCCAGCTGCTTGACCTCGACCTCGGCGCCGGGCAGCTCGTACTTGTCCTCGATGCGCGGATTGCCGAAGGCCACCAGGGCGGCGTCGGCGCGCGGCGAGCGCTGGGCCAGCTGCATCGCCACCGACATGGAGGGCGCGACCGACATCGGATGCGTCTCGATCAGGTAGCGCCCATTGACCCGCAGCGCCTGGAAGGGCAGGTAGTGCAGCGGCCCGTGGGGCACCACCACCAGGCGCTGGTTCGGCGCCAGGCCCAGGGGCGCGATCAATGCGACGCCCAGCTTGTCTGCGTTGGCAATCGCATTGCGGCTGCCACGCACGATGGAGTTGCGGAAGAACTCGACCAGGTCGGCGAGTTCCTCGCGCTTGATCGGGATGGCCTGCGTCTTGATCTCGCCCGGGCCGATGACCCAGACCTGCAGGCGGTCGGGCAGCGAATGGAACTGCAGCACGCGCTCGTCGGCTTTCAGCGAGCGCTGCAAGGTGGGCAGGTCGATGGTGGTGGCCTCCAGCCGGCTGACGCGGGCGCGCCCGCGCACCGCGTCGAGCAGCGCGCGCGAGCGGCTGTGCTCGCTCACCTCGAAGGACTTGCCCGCATCGCCCACATCGCTGTAGAGGCCGACGGCGCGGTCGAAGATGGCCTGCACGTCGGAGAACAGGCCCATCTTGAATTCCTCGCTGCGAAAGCGCGCACGCACGCCGTCGATGCCGGCGAGGGCACGCCCGGCCGCATCGGCCGCGGCCTGCTTCTGGCCCAGCGCCTGCTCGCTGCGCGAGACGCCGTCCCAGGCCCACATGCGGTAGTAGGGAGCGTCGGCGCCGGTGTTGCGCGTGGTCTGCTGCTGGAACAAGTCGCGCGCTTCGGCCGGCTTGTTCTCGGCCAGCAGCAGCTTGGCGCGCGTGCGGTCCAGCTGGGCGGCGAGCGAGGCGTCCTTGGGCGGCGCGATGGTGCCCAGCACCTGGCGCGCACGCTCGGTGTTGCCCGACTCGATCAGCGCGTTGGCCAGCGAGGCCTGCACCAGCGGCGTGTAGCGCTCGGAGCTGTTGGCCAGTGCGGCGTCATAGGCCACGATGGCGCCGGCCTGGTCGCCGCGCCGGGTGCGCACATCGCCGATCACCTTGTTCACCGGCCCGACCACCTGCTTGGGGTCCTTGGCCTCGTGCTTGAGCGCCTCGCGCGCAAACTCCTCGGCCTTGTCGAGTTGGCCCGAGTAGCTGTAGACGATGGCGAGGTCGCGGTTGGCGAAGGCCAGCAGCGTCGGGTCGCGTGTGGTGTTGGCCAGGTGCATGGCCTTGCTGGCAGCGCGCACGCTCTGGCGGAAGTCGCCGGCCTCGGCCAGGGCCACGGCCTGGCTGCAGTACTGGTAGCCCGACAGCTTGAGCGAATCCTGCGAGTACAGGATGGCGCCGTCGTTGGTGAGAGCGAAGATGGTGTCGGCGTCCGCCAGTCGCGCCTTCTCTTGCCTGGCTGCGGCGGCCTCGGCATCGGGCGGCTGTCCCTGGGCCATGGCGCGCGACGCGCCGAACCCCAGGATCAACAGCGCAACCAGCGCGCATGAGGAAAGCGCAGCGGCGGCAAGGCGGCTCCTTCGCGCATCCCGTTCTTCATTGAGGAAGAGTCTTGTAGTCAGGCACCGTTGCATTCGCGACCCCCGCACGCTGCCTGGTGGAGCCGCGCGTTTCGCGCGCTTCCGTTGTGGGCGCTGCATGAGTGCGCGCCTGCTTCAGACCACGTGCGGCGCAGTCTAGGGATGCCTCCTTTATGTGACCATTCTCAAGAAGGTCTAGGGCTAATGGCTTAACTATGTGGAGGGATTCGCGGGCTTGAAGCCCAGCTTGCGCATCGCCGCGGCCAGGCCGCTGCGGCGCTTGTCCATCTCGGCCCAGGGATCGTTGCCGATGGCGATGCGCTCCTCGATGGTCGGCAAGGTCCAGTGCGCACCGCTCTTGAGCGCGGGCAGTTCGTCCCATTCGACCGGCACCGACACGCCCAGCCCAGGCCGCGCGCGCACCGACCAGGCAGCCACGGTGGTGGCGCCGAAGCCGTTGCGCAGGTAGTCGACGAAGATCTTGCCGATGCGGTTCTTCGGCCCGCTCTTGGCAACGAAGCGATCCGGGATGGTCTGCGCCAGGTGCACCACCACCGCCTGCGACAAGTCCTTCACCGCATCCCAGCCATAGTGGCGCTTGAGCGGCACCACCACGTGCAGGCCCTTGCCGCCGCTGGTCTTGAGAAAGGGCGCGAGGCCCAGTTCATCGAGCAGGGCCTGCACCAGCAACGCGGCCTCCTGCACGCGCGGCCAGGGCACGCCCTCGCCCGGGTCGAGGTCAAAGCACACGCGTTCCGGCTTGGCAATGGCGCTGGATGTGGCGTTCCAGGTGTGCAGCTCCACCGTGTTCATCTGCGCGGCCGACACGAGTGCGGCATCGGTGTCGATCTGCAGCAGCGGCTCGTGATCGCGGTCCAGTTCCGCATCGAGCAGGGTCAGGCCCGGGATCTCGCGCCGCTGCGCATGCTTCTGGAAGAACAGTTCGCCGGCCAGCCCCTCGGGCGCGCGCAACAGCGACACCGGACGGCCCTTGAGATGCGGCAGCATCAGGGGCGCGATGCGCTGGTAGTAGGCGACGAGTTCGCCCTTGGTGGTGCCGCTGGCCTTGTCGATGATGCGCTCGGCGTGCGTCACCCGCACGCGTGCTGCTGCCGGCGTGGCGGGTGTGGCCTTCGCAGCCGCCTTCGGAGCGGCCGCCGGCTTCTCGCGCTCGATCTGGCTGGCCGGCTTGTCGGTACGCAAGCCCTGGAAGACCGAATGGCGGATGCGCCCGTCGCGCGTCCACTCGCCAAAGGCCACCTCGGCCACCAGGCGCGGCTTGACCCACTGCGCCACCTTCACCGTGGTGGGCACGGCCTGCGCGAAGGGGGAGCTCGGGGCGGCCAGCGCATCGAGCTGCTTCTTCAGATCCGACAGGCGCGCCTCGTCGAAGCCGGTGCCCACGTTGCCGCTGTATTGCAGCTTGCCCGAGCCATCGTGCACGCCCAGCAGCAAGGATCCAAAGCCGTTGCGCGAACCCGCCGGCGCGGTGTAGCCACCGATCACGAACTCCTGGCGCAGGCCGTTCTTCAGCTTGATCCAGCTGGGGGAGCGGCGCGACACATAGGCCGAGTCGCGCTTCTTGCCGACGATGCCCTCGAAGCCCAGGCGCGCCGCGGCCGCCAGCAGGTCGCGCGGCGCCGCGTCGAAGGCTTCGCTCACGCGCAGCTGCGGCGGCGCCTTCTCGCCGAGCAGGCCGCGCAGCAACACGGTGCGCTGCTCGAAAGGCGTCTCGCGCAAATCGTGCCCATCGAGGTAGGGCACGTCGAACATCCAGTAGACGATTCTTCCTGTGGCGCTGCGCTCGAAGGCATTCTGCAGGGCCTGGAAGTCCGGCGCGCCCTGCTCGCCATCGACCACGATCTCGCCGTCGATCCAGGCCGAGCGCACGTCGAGGGTGCGCAGGGCCTTCACCAACTCCGGCAACTTGTCGCTCCAGTCGTGGCCGTTGCGGGTGAAGCAGCGCACCTCCTTGCCCTCGATGCGGGCCAGCAGGCGATAGCCGTCGAACTTGAGTTCGTAGAGCCAGTCGTCGCTGTGCGCCGGCGGCGCCTCGACCAGCGTGGCGAGTTGCGGCGACAAGGTGGCGGGCAGGGTGGCCTTGGGTGGTGGCTTGATTTCTGCTGGCTTCGCGGGCTTGCGCGCGGAGGGCTCCTTCAAGCCCAGCACGCTGTCGGGCATGGCTTCGAGCACGTCGTACTCATCGACCGGGCGCACCTCGCCGTCGCGCTCCTTGATCAGCAGCCAGGGCGACTTCTTCTCGCCCTCCTTGCCCTTCATCCGCACCAGCACCCAGCGCCCGCGCAGCTTGTGGCCGCGCAGGTTGAACTTCAGGTCGCCCTTGGCCAGGCCCTGGTGCGGGTCGCCCACCGGCTCCCAGGTGCCGCGGTCCCAGACGATGACGCGGCCGGCGCCGTAGTTGCCGGCCGGGATGGTGCCTTCGAAGCCGGCATAGGACAGCGGATGGTCTTCCACCTCCACGGCCATGCGCTTGACGCTCGGATCCAGGCACGGGCCCTTGGGCACGGCCCAACTCTTGAGCGTGCCGTCGAGTTCGAGGCGAAAGTCGTAGTGCAGCCGGCTGGCGTGGTGCTTCTGCACGACGAAGGACAGCGTCTGCGTGCCGCTCTGGCCGCCCTCGCTCGGCTCCGGCGTCTTGTCGAAGTTGCGCTTTCGATGGTAGTGGGCCAGGGCCTCGCGGGACTTGTCCATGCCCTACCCGTGTCTCTAGGCGGCCGCGCGCTTGCGCGCCGCCGACTTGCGCGCCGGTGCCTTCTTGCCGCCCTGGCGCAGGCTCTTCTGCAGCAGCTCGGTCAGGTCCAGCACCTTGGCGCCGGACGGGCCTTCTTCCTCCATCGGCTCGGGCCTGGTCACCGCTTCGGTCTTGCCGGCGGCGCGCTTGCGCTCAACCAGCTTCATGATCTCGTCGGTGAAGGAGTCCTTGAAGTCTTCGGGCTTGAAGTCCGAGCTCATGTCCTCGACCAGTTGCGTCGCCATCTTCAATTCGCGCTCGGTGACGCCGGCCGCCTTCATGCCTTCGGGCGGCAGCGGCAATGACTTCCAGGGCCGGATGTCGGCGCTCCAGCGCAGCAGGTTGAGCACCATGCCCGGCCCGGACGGCACCAGCATCGCCAGGTGCTGCCTGGTCTGGATCACCACCCGCGCAACACCGACCCGCCCGGCGCGTTGCAGGGTCTCGCGCAGCAGCGCATAGACCTTGCCGCCGCGGTTGATCGGCGCCACGTAGTAGGGCCGCTCCAGGAACACGAAGGGAATGCTGGTGGCAGGCACGAAGGATTCGATCTCGATGGTTTGGGTTGTCTTCGGATAGGCCGCTTCGATCTCGGCATCGCTGAGCACCACATACTGGCCGTCCTCGACCTCGACGCCCCGGGCGATCTGCTCGCGCGCCACCTCGCGCCCGGTCGTCTTGTTGACGCGCTTGTAGCCTACCGGGTCCATCGAGCGCTTGTCCAGCCAGTCGAAGTCAATGCCATGCGCCTGGGTGGCCGTATAGAGAGCCACCGGGATGTGGACCAGCCCGAAGCTGATGGCACCCTTCCACAGCACCCGCGGGGCGCCCTTCTTCGCAGCGGGATGGTGGCTCTTGGATTCCGATTTGCGCTTGCTCTTTTTCGCAGCAGCCATGGAGCACCTCCGGACTTTGCACTCTAAGCGCAGCGGCCCGCCGCCGGGTGTAGGAGCGCGGCGGAAGCTCAGGCCAGCATGCGCTCGCTGTCCTGCGCGAAGTAGAACCATTCGGTGCCGGGCAGCGCCTCGTCGTTCGGAAAGACGATGTAGCCGTCCTGCTGCGCATGCACCAGGCTGCCGTCGGCGCGCTGGCCGATGGCTTCGCCCTTGGCCACGCGGTCGAAGGTGGCCCAGTTGCGCACGAACTGGTCGTTCGCATGCAGGCGGTCCGTCACGCTCACCAGGCGCAGCAGTTGCGGATGCGCCGGGGCCTCGGCCTGCGGCTCGGGCGCCAGCATGCCCAACAGGCGCAGGGCCGCCAGGATGGCGCGCACGCCCACCTCGGGCGCGGCCGGGTCCTCGTGCTGCCCGCATTCCAGGGTGACGCCGTAGCCGCCGCGGCTGCGCATGTATTCGTTGGTGCCGCGGCCGAAGTCGACGGCTTCGTCATCCACCGCGATGCCGGGGCGGGCGCGCTGCGCCAGCCCGGCGGCATAGATGTCGAGCCAGCCCTCCACCACCCGCGTCGTGCCCAGGTGCAGCGCCAGCAGCCCTTCCTCCCGGGCGCGGGCAAAGGGCTCGAGCGTGCCGGTGTTGTCGCGCGGCCCGATCATGGCGAAGGCCTCGCCCGCGCTCTGGAAGGAGTGCAGGTCCAGCAGCACCTCGTGCCGGTCCAGGAGTGGGCACAGGAGGTCGGTGATGCGCGCCTCGTAGTCCGCCGGCTTGGCCCCCTCGGGCGTGGGGCGGAACAGGCGGTTGAGGTTGCGCTCGCCCTCGCGCGCCAGGCGGCGGCGCGCCATTGGATTGGCCACCGGCACCATGGTGAGCTGGCCGCGCAGCAACGTGAGTTCGCCGGCGTCGAACTGCGCCAGCACGCGCTCGATGGCGACGCTGCCGCAGGTCTCGTTGCCGTGCACGCCCCCCAGCACCATCAGGCGCGGGCCCGGCGCCAGCGCGGCGAAGCCGTGCACGCGCAGCACGTCGGGCAGGTGGGAAGCGGATGCAAGGGAGGACATGGCCGGCGATCCTACAGCCGCGCGCACGGCCTTCCTACCCTCGCCGGACGCAGTGCATGGGACAAACAGGTGCTTCAAGGAGCATTGAATGAACCCATCCCGCAAGAAGCCCGACGACCTGCAGGATGCCGGCGGCGGCAAGACCAAGCCCCTGCAGGGTGGCGAATCGAAGCCGCGCCTGCCGCATGAGCACGACGAGTCTTCGGACAGCCAGGAGAGCCAGGGCGGCGAGCCGCCCGAGGTTGGCAAGCGCGCCCACGAGGATGTGGAGCGCGGCGTGGTCGATACCGACCGCGGCCCGGTGACGGACCGGGTCTACCGCGACATCAAGCGCTGAGTTCGCTGCGCATCCGGTCGATCACGCCCTTGTAATCTGGCGCATTGAAAATCGCGCTGCCCGCCACGAAGGTGTCGGCGCCGGCGCTCGCCACGCGGGCAATGTTGTCGGCCTTGATGCCGCCGTCCACTTCCAGGCGGATATCGCGCCCGCTCTGCTCGATGCGCTTCTTCGCCTGTTCGATCTTGCGCAGCGCCGAGTCGATGAAGCTCTGGCCGCCGAAGCCCGGGTTGACGCTCATGATGAGGATCAGGTCGATGTCGTCGATGGCCCAGTCCAGCGCCTCCAGCCCCAGGCCCGGGTTGAACACCAGCCCAGGCTTGGCACCCGCGGCGCGGATCGCCTGGATGCTGCGATGCGCGTGCGGCGAGGCATCGGGGTGAAAGCTGATGTAGTTAGCGCCGGCCTGCGCGAAGGCGGCGGCCAGGGCGTCGACCGGCTGGATCATCAGGTGCACGTCGACCGGCACCGGTGTGCCGTCCGACTTCTTCGCGTGGGGCTTCAGGGCCTGGCACACCATCGGGCCGAAGGTGAGGTTGGGCACGTAATGGTTGTCCATCACGTCGAAATGGATCCAGTCGGCGCCGGCGGCGATGACATCCGAGACTTCCGCGCCCAGGCGCGCAAAGTCGGCCGAGAGAATGGAAGGGGCGATGCGGTAGGTCGTACTCATGACCCGGGATTGTCGCAGGCCCGCCGTGAAATCCGTCCGCTACCATGGGGGCATGTCTACCAGCAGCACGATCAGCGTCCTGGTCGAACCGCGATTCCTGCACGAGCAGTCTTCGCCGGGCGATCGCATCTACACCTTCGCCTACACCATCACCGTGACCAACACGGGCGAGGTCCCGGCGCAGCTGATTTCCCGCCACTGGACGATCGACGATGCCTCCGGGCACCGGCAGGAAGTCAAGGGCCTGGGCGTGATCGGGCAGCAGCCGCTGATCCCGCCCGGAGAATCTTTTCGTTACACGAGCGGCTGCCGATTGCAGGCGGCCACCGGAACGATGCAGGGCAGTTATTTTTTCGTGACTGAAACGGGTGATCGCTTCGACGTGCCCATTCCCATGTTCGTGCTCGATGCGAGCGCGGGCGATATTCCCTCTTCGCGCGTGCTGCACTGAGTCGCGCAGGCGCCGCTTTACCAATCATTGAAATCCACGGCGCGCCGCGAAGGCGCGCCGCAAGAACAACGCGCATGACAGATTTTTTGAGCGAACTGCTGGGCTTCTGGTCCGAATGGGTGCGCCCCTCGGCCGGATTGCCAACGGTCGCCTGGTCGCTGCTGCTGGCCGTCGCCGCCGTCGTCGGCCACCTGGTGCAGCGCTATACCGGCATGCCCAAGCTGGTGGGCTACACCATCGTCGGCACGGTGGTGGGCCTTGCCGGCTTCGAGGGCACCATGTGGCCGCTCAAGGGCACCAGCCTCTTCCTGCTCGAACTGGGCGTGGCGATCGTGCTGTTCGAAGCCGGAGGACGGCTGCCGCTGCGCTGGTTCCGCCACAACCCGATGGTGCTGGTGCAAAGCCTGCTCGAGGCGCTGCTGACCTTCGCAGCGGTGTTCGCGGCCCTGCGCTGGCTGGGCGTGCCTGCCGCGGTGTGCCGCCCGCTGGCGATGGTCGCCATCGTGGCCTCGCCGGCCGTGCTGAGCCGCGTGGCGACGGATGCCCGCGCCAGCGGGCCGGTGACCGAGCGCGCGCTGGCGCTGGGCACGCTCAATACCTTCTACGCCCTGGCCCTGGGCTATGCCCATGCCGGCTGGATGGAGCGCGGGCCGCACAGCTTGTTGCAGCAGCTTTATCCAATAGGCGTGGTGCTGGGCTTGTCTTTCGTGGTGGGCGCGCTGATGGCACTGGCACTGCGCCTGGCCCTGCGCGTGATGAGCCCGGCCAGCGAAAACACATCGATCCTGCTCCTGGCCATCATCGGCGCCGGCGCGGCGGTGGCGGCGCATCTGGGCGGGGCGGCCGCGCTGGCGGCGTTGATCGGCGGCGTGCTGCTCAAGCAGCTCAACCCCAAGCCCTGGATATGGCCGCAACAGTTGGGCACTGCCGCATCCCTGCTCACCATGCTGATGTTCGTGCTGGTCTCGGTGGTGGCGGCACAGGCCGACTGGAGCCTGCCGGTGGCCAGCCTGGTGCTGGCGCTGATCGCCGTGCGCCTTCTGGCCAAAGTGGCCGGCGTGGCCATTGCCAACCCCGGCAGCGGCGCCAGCTGGAAGCAGGCGCTGTGGCTGGGCCTGGCGATGTCGCCGCTGTCGGCGGTGGCGCTGCTGCTGGCTTCCAACTTCGTTGCCGCCTCGCCGCGCTGGGGCCCCATGATCACGCAGATCGCCTTGCCCTCCATCTTGCTGATGGAGGTGCTGGGCGCGGTGCTGGCCACGGTGGCGATCCATGCCGCCGGCGAGAGTTCGCAGCCCTGGCTGCCGGACGCCTTCAGCCAGGGCGAGGAGACGCAGCGATGAAGCCCGAACTGGACCGCGTGGTCGCGCTGGAACCCTTTGCGCATTCGGAAGCGCTGTCGCTCGGCGTCGAGCTCGAGCTGCAGATTGTCAGCACGCACGACTACGACCTGACGCCCTACGCGCAAGACATGCTGCGACTGATGGCGCAGACGCCGCTGCCCGGCGCGGTGGTGCCCGAGATGACCTCGAGCATGATCGAGATCGCGACCGGCGTGTGCCACTCGGCGCGCGACGTGCTGGCGCAGCTCACGCAGATCCGCGACGCGCTGGTGAAGAACGCAGACAAGCTCAACATCGCGGTGGTGGGCGGCGGCACGCATGCCTTCCAGCAGTGGCACGCGCAGCGCATCTATGACAAGCCGCGCTTTCGCGAGCTGTCGGAGCTGTACGGCTACCTCTCCAAGCAGTTCACCGTGTTCGGCCAGCATGTGCACATCGGCTGCCCCGATGCGGACTCGGCCCTCTTGATGCTGCACCGCATGTCGCGCTACATCCCGCACTTCATCGCGCTCTCGGCCTCCTCGCCCTATGTGCAGGGGCAGGACACGCAGTTCGACTCGGCGCGGCTGAACTCGGTGTTTGCCTTCCCGCTTTCGGGCCGTGCACCCTTCGCGCTCAGCTGGAAGGAGTTCGGCAACTACTTCACCCGCATGACCCGCACCGGCGTCGTGCGCAGCATGAAGGACTTCTACTGGGACATCCGGCCCAAGCCCGAATACGGCACCATCGAGATCCGCGTGTTCGACACGCCGCTCACGGTGGAGCGCGCGGCGGCCCTGGCCGGCTATGTGCAGTCGCTGGCGGCCTGGTTCCTGCAGGAACAGCCCTTCACGCCGAGCGAGGACGACTACCTGGTCTACACCTACAACCGCTTCCAGGCCTGCCGCTTCGGGCTGGACGCGGTCTACGTGGACCCGGCCACCGGCCACCACATGCCGCTGCGCGAACACATCCTGATGACCATGACGCAGCTCGAATGGCACAGCGAGGCGCTGGATGCCACCGAGGGCCTGGCCCAACTGCGCTCTGGCGTGGAAGCCGGCCAGAACGATGCGCGCTGGCTGCGCGAACGCCAGGGGCGCGAGCGGCTGCTGGCCGAGGTGGTGCGCCAGGCGGCGCTGCGCTTTCGGGGGGGACCAGCATGAGCGCCGCACGGCCGCCCGAAGGCGCGAGGACCCCCTTGGGGGGCAGCGAGGACACGCCAGTGCCGAGCGTGGGGGCAGCATGAGCGCCGCACGGCCGCCCGAAGGCGCGAAGGCCCCCTTGGGGGGCAGCGAGGACACGCTAGTGCCGAGCGTGGGGGCAGCGTGCCTTGGCGAGTTCGACCTGATCGCGCGCTACTTCAGCCGCAAGACGGAGCGCTCGCCGCTGGGCGTGGGCGACGACTGCGCGCTGCTGGCGCCGGCGCCGGGCATGCACCTTGCCGTGTCTTGCGACATGCTGGTGGAGGGACGGCACTTCCTGCCCACCGTCGATCCGGCGCGCCTCGGGCACAAGGCGCTGGCGGTCAACCTGAGCGACCTGGCGGCCTGCGGTGCCAAGCCGCTGGCCTTCACGCTGGCGCTGGCGCTGCCTTCGGTGGATGAAGGCTGGCTGGAAGGCTTCTCGCGCGGCCTGTTTGCACTGGCCGATGCCCATGGCTGCGAGCTGGTGGGCGGCGACACCACGCGCGGCCCGCTCAACATCTGCATCACCGTGTTCGGCGAGGTGCCGGCAGGCGGCGCCCTGCTGCGTTCTGGCGCCAGCGTGGGCGACGACATCTGGGTCAGCGGCACCCTGGGCGACGCCCGGCTGGCGCTGGAGGTGTTTCGCGGCCGGCTGGCCCTGCCGCCCGGCCTGTTCCAACTGGCCCGCGATCGCATGGAGCTGCCCACGCCGCGAGTGGCGCTGGGCCTGGCCCTGCGCGGCATCGCGAGCAGCGCGGTGGACCTGAGCGACGGCCTGGCCGGCGACCTCGGCCATGTGCTGGCGCAAAGCGGCGTCGGCGCCCGCCTGGATGCCGACACTGTGGGGGCGCGGCTGGCGGCCAACTGGCATCCGGACGCGGCGGCACTGGGCTTGAGCACCGAGGCGCGCCATGCCTTCACCCTGGCCGGCGGGGACGACTACGAACTGGCCTTCACCGCCCCAGCCTCCGCGCGCGAGGCCGTCGAGCAGGCGGCGCGCTCTGCCGCCACCCCGGTGGCGCGCATCGGCGTGATCGAAGCCGAGCCGGGCCTGCGCCTGGTCGATGCGCAAGGCGTGGCGCTCGCGCGCCAGCAGTTCGCCTCCTTCGACCACTTCGGCTGAGGCGCCTGTTACAAATCAGTTGGGCGCGCCTTGTCGATTTCGGCGGGGCTGCTTCGACGTGCATGCGAAGACCGGTAAAACCCACCGCCTTCCTTCACTCACCACTGTCTTATTTCAAGGAGCAGACGATGCGATTCATGGTCATTGTGAAAGCCACCGGCGACAGCGAAGGCGGTGTCATGCCCGACGAGAAACTGCTCGCCGCCATGGGCAAGTACAACGAGGAGCTGGTCAAGGCCGGCGTGATGGTGTCGGGCGAAGGCCTGCACCCCAGTTCCAAGGGCGCGCGCGTCAGGTTCTCGGGCAGCCAGCGCACGGTGGTCGACGGCCCCTTTGCCGAGACCAAGGAGCTGATCGCCGGCTACTGGATCTTCAACGTGAAGTCGCGCGAGGAAGCCATCGAATGGGTCAAGCGCTGTCCCAACCCGATGCCGGGCGAATCCGAGATCGAAATCCGCCAGGTCTTCGAGGCGGAGGACTTCGGCGCCGAGTTCACGCCCGAGTTGCGCGAGCAGGAAGCCAAGCTGCGCGAGCGTCTTGCCGGGGGCTGAGCGCAGCCGCTGGGGGCGGCTACCATCGGCCCGATGCCCGCCACCGCCCCCGACATGCCTACTTCCCTGCCCGAGCCGGGCGCCGGCGCGCCCATGGCCCGGCCCACGGTTGCCTTCCTGCTGGCCCACCCCGCCCATTTCATCGCATTGGGCGGCGGCTCCGGCCTGTCGCGGCTGGCGCCGGGCACGGTGGGCACCTTGTGGGCCTGGGTGGCATTCCTGGTCATGCAGCGCTGGCTCTCGCCGGCCACCATCGGCTGGGTGATCCTGGCTGCGCTGCCGATCGGCTGGTGGGCCTGCACGCTCACGGCGCGCCACATGCGTGTGGCCGACCCCGGCAGCATCGTCTGGGACGAGGTGCTGGCCTTCTGGATCGTGCTGTGGCTGGTCACGCCGGCCGGCCTGCTGGCGCAGTGCGTGGCCTTTGCGCTCTTTCGCTATTTCGACGCTGCCAAGCCCGGCCCGGTGGGCTGGGCCGACGGCCTGTTCAAGCAGCGTGACGCCACGCCCGAGAAGCTGCGCTGGAGCGCGGCCGGCTTCGGCATCCTGTTCGACGACCTGGTGGCGGCCTTCTGCACCCTGCTGGTGATCGCGCTCTGGCGCGCCTTCGTATGAACGTCCAGGCGCAGAACACGCCCGGCCTGGTGGCCCTGCTGGCCGATCTGCTGCGCCAGAAGCAGTGGATGATGGCCACCGCCGAGAGCTGCACCGGCGGCCTGATCGCCGGCGCCTGCACCGACCTGGCAGGATCCAGCGACTGGTTCGAGCGCGGCATCGTCAGCTATTCGAATGCGGCCAAGGCCGAACTGCTGGGCGTCGACCCCGCATTGATCGCCGCCCACGGCGCGGTCAGCGAGCCGGTGGTGCGCGCCATGGCGGCGGGCGCGCTGGAGCGCTCGAAGGCCCAGGTCTCGGTGGCGGTCACCGGCGTGGCCGGCCCCGCAGGCGGCAGCGCCGACAAGCCGGTGGGCACCGTGTGGTTCGGCTGGTCGGTGAACGGCCAACTGCGCAGCGAACGCCGCCGCTTCGAGGGCGACCGCGCCACCGTGCGCGCCGCCACCGTGCACTACGCACTGCAAACCCTTGTCCACTTGATCAGGAACCCATCGCCATGAGCACCCTCGTTTTCAGCGCGAACGCAGACGCACACCGCTTCGAAGCGACCAAGGACGGCAAATTGGCCGGCTTCGTCGAATACAACGAGCTGCGCGATGCGCTGATGTTCACCCACACCGAGGTGCTGCCCGAATTCGAAGGCCAGGGCGTGGGCTCCGGCCTCGCCAAGCACGTGCTGGGCGAAGCGCGAACAAGGGGCCTGCAGGTGATTCCGGTGTGCCAGTTCATCGCGGGCTACATCCGCAAGCACCGCGAGTACGTGGACCTGGTGCGGCCCGACATTCAACGGGCCTTCAAGATCTAGCCCATCTTTCTCAACTCACCTGCGATTTCAACGATTTTGGGGGTGTTGAGCGACGCAAGTGCTTGATGCGTATAGGGGTGATTCGGCAAAACGCTTGTGGTGGAGACCTTGGTCCTTGGCGAGCAGGCGAGGGGTTCCTAAACTGCCGCGCATGTTCCTGCGCTGCAACCGACGGTTGAAGGACGGCAAGACGCACGAGTACTGGAGCGTGGTGGAGAACCGCCGGCTCACCGATGGACGCGTGGTGCAAAGGCAGGTGCTGTACCTCGGCGAGATCAACGCGAGCCAGCGCGAAGCCTGGCGCAAGACCATTGAGGTTCACGACGAGGGAACGAGACGCCAGGTCGCGCTGTTTCCAGCCGGCTCGATGCCCGCGGATGAT
>DATILH010000131.1:0-4349 GCA_035476655.1 Variovorax sp. | reverse complement strand
CGCAGGCCACCGCGGAACGGCTTTGCCGGGCCGCCAGTGGCGCCCCCTGGGGTGAGGCGGCCGCTAGGCCGCATCGGGGGGTCAATAAACCTCGGCGTTGGGGTCGGTGGCTTCTAGCTCGTAGCTTGCTGCCAGCATCGCGAGGCGGCCGATCACGCCATACATGTAGAAGCGGTTGGGCGCGCTGGCGCCAGGCTTCTGGCCGGGCTGAGGTAAGCGCGTACTCTCGGCAAAAGCCAGCGGCACAAAGCCGGCGCCGGGGGCGTTGAGGTTTTCGTCGACGCCGCGCTCGGGATGGACGCGGTAGAAGCCGCCCACCACGTAGCGGTCCATCATGTAGACGACCGGCTCGGCCACGGCTTCGTGAATGCGCTCGTTGGTCAGCACGCCTTCCTGGATGATGACTTCGCTGACCGACTGCCCGTCCTTGACGACGGCCATCTTGTTGCGCGTCTTCCGGTTGAGCTCGTCGAGATCCTTGACATCGCGCACCGTCATGATGCCCATGCCATAAGTGCCGTTGTCGGCCTTGACGATGACGAACGGCTTCTCGTTGATGCCGTATTCCTTGTACTTCTTGCGGATGCGCGTGAGCAGCGCGTCGACGTTGTCGGTCAGGCATTCCATGCCCGCGCCCTCGCTGAAATCGACCTCGCCGCACTTGTTGAACATCGGGTTGATCAGCCAGGGGTCGATGCCCAGCAGCTTGCCGAAGCGCTTGGAGACTTCCTCGTAGCTCTGGAAATGGCGGCTCTTGCAGCGCACGCTCCAGCCCGCGTGCAGGGGCGGCAGCAGGTACTGCTCGTGCACGTCTTCCAGGATGCCGGGGGCGCCGGCGGACAGGTCGTTGTTCAGCAGGATGGTGCAGGGATCGAAATCCTTCAGGCCCAGGCGGTGCTTGCCGCGCACCACCGGCTCCAGCGTGATCGACTCGCCCGTGGGCAGCTCGATCGTGGTGGACTCCTTGATGTCGGGGTTGACCGAGCCGATCCGCACGTTCAGGCCCGCCATGTGGAAGATGCGCTGCAACTGCGCCAGGTTGCTCAGGTAGAACGTGTTGCGCGTGTGGTTCTCGGGGATGACCAGCAGGTTCTTGGCCTCGGGGCAGATCTTCTCGATCGCGGCCATGGCGGCCTGCACGGCCAGCGGGAGCATCTCGGGCGTGAGGTTGTTCCAGCCGCCGGGAAACAGGTTGGTGTCGACCGGCGCCAGCTTGAAGCCGGCGTTGCGGATGTCCACCGAGCTGTAGAACGGCGGCGTGTGCTCCATCCATTCCAGGCGGAACCAGCGTTCGATCGCGGGCATGGATTCCAGCACCCGCTGTTCGAGCTCATTGATGGGGCCGCTCAAGGCGGTGATGAGATGGGGAACCATGCGGCGCTGCTGCCTCTGAGAGTGGGTGGCGACGGGGTCGGGGCGACCTCCGTGAGATTGTAGGAGTTGGGGGCTGCCGGGCCGGCTTGCAAGCCCCGTCGACTCAGGAGGGCCGGGCTAGCGGCAGGTTCAGCAGCAGGTTCTGCGGCTTGAGGCGCAGGCGCTTGTGTTCGTCCATCGCCATGGCCAGGTAGACCGGCTTGCCCGCCAGCTCCGGCCGCATCGCCGACGCCTCCGCAAATTGCAGCTTGAACAGGCACAGCATGCGCTCCATGCGCCCCGCGTCCACGTCGCGGCCCTGGTACAGGTCGTTCAGCACGCTGCTGGCCTGGGCGTCCAGGCCCACATGCCAGAGCCAGTCGTCGTCGTCGATCTCGCGCTCCACCGTCACTGTGACTTCATGCCCCAGCATCTGCGCCACCCACCGCTCCAGCACGCGGCACAGGGCCTCCAGCGCCGGCTGGCCGTGGTGGATGGCGACCACCATGTCATGCGCCTCGCTGCGCGACCAGTAGCTCTCGGCGCTGTCGGCGTTGAGCACGTCGAGTTCGGCCTCGCGCAGCGGCGCGCCGCCCTGGCGCAAGAGGTCGCCCAGCGTGCCGAACGTGCCCGCCACGGCAAGCCGCTCCACGGCCTCGTCGTCGGCCGCCATGACCTGGCCGTCTTCCTGCACGGCGATCTTCTGCACCCGGAACAGCATTTCGGCGGCGCGCGCCTGCATGGCGGGGACCGCGTCGCCCAGGGCCTGCCGCAGCAGCGCTTGGGTCAGCAGCTGCACCAGCAGCGGCGGCACGTCGACCTGGTTGCGGAAGATCTGCAGGTAGCTGGCCTCCAGCGTGGGGCGCGCCAGCAGGCGGTCGCGAAAGCGCAGCCACACGGCGTAGTTGCTGCGCGCGTCCTCGTCCTGCACGGCCGCGAGCTCGGCGGCCGGCACCTCGCGCCGGGGCGCGGCTTCCAGGCTGGCATGCAGGGCGAGCTCGGCGGCGCAGGACGCAGGCACGGGCGCGAGCTCGGGCCGGGCCAGCAGATGGCGCAGGTAGTCGTCGGTCACGACCAGGCGGCCCTCTTGGTTGCGCTCAAGCAAGCTCCAGCCGCAGGAGGGCCAATAGTCGCGCATCGGAAGTGGCGCCGGCCCGGTCAGGTGCGGATCTCGCCGTCGCCGAGCACCACCCATTTCAGCGAGGTCAGGCCCTCGATGCCGACGGGCCCGCGCGCATGGAACTTGTCGGTGCTGATGCCGATTTCGGCGCCCAGGCCGTATTCGAAGCCGTCGGCGAAGCGGGTGCTGGCGTTGACCATCACGCTGGCCGAGTCGACCTCGCGCAGGAAGCGCTGGGCGTGCTGGTGGTCGCGCGTGAGGATGGCGTCGGTGTGGTGGCTGCTGTAGCGGTTGATGTGATCGATGGCCTCGTCCAGTCCCTCCACCACCTTGACGCTGATGATGGGCGCGAGGTATTCCTCGTACCAGTCCTGTTCGGTGGCTTCGGTGAGCAAGGCCTGGGCGGGCCTGTCCAGGGCCTGGCCCAGGATGGCCTTGGCCTCCCGGTCGCAGCGCATCTCAACGCCCTTGGCCGCGAGCACCGCGCCGATCTTGGGCAGGAACTGCGCCGCCACGCCGCGCGCGACCAGCAGGCCTTCGCTGGCGTTGCAGGGGCTGTACTTCTGGGTCTTTGCGTTGTCGGCCACGCGCACGGCCATGTCTATGTCGCAAGGGTCGTCGACATAGGTGTGACAGTTGCCGTCCAGGTGCTTGATCACCGGCACCTTGGCGTCGCGGCTGATGCGCTCGATCAGGCCCTTGCCGCCGCGCGGGATGATCACGTCCACGTACTGCGGCATGGCGATCAGCTGGCCGACGGCCTCGCGGTCAGTGGTCTGCACCAGCTGCACGGCCTCGGCCGGCAAGCCCGCGTCGGCCAGCGCCTGCTGCACGATGCGGGCCAGCGCCTTGTTGGATTCGATGGCCTCGGAGCCGCCGCGCAGGATGCAGGCGTTGCCGCTCTTGATCGACAGGCTGGCGGCCTCGATGGTGACGTTCGGGCGGCTCTCGAAGATCATGCCGAAGACGCCGATGGGCACGCGCATCTGGCCCACGCGGATGCCGCTGGGCTGCTGCTTCATGCCCAGCACTTCGCCGATGATGTCCGGCATGGCGGCCAGCTGCTCGCAGCCCAGCGCCACGGTCTCGATGACCTTGGGCGTCAGGCGCAGCCGGTCGACCATGGGCGCCGACAGGCCGGCCGCGACGGCGCGGTCGATGTCGCGCGCGTTGTCCACGGCCAGGGCGGCGGCGTTCTCGCGCAGCAGCGCGGCGAGCCGGCGCAGGGCCAGGCTCTTGGTGGCGGCGGTGGCGCGCGCCATCAGCGCCGCGGCCTGGCGGGCCTGCAGGCCCAGGGTCTGCGTGTACTCGGCGACGTTGAGCGCGTTCATGAGGCGATTTTCGCACGCGGCGTCGCGGCCGGCGTCATGCAGGCGGTACACAGCTGCAGGGCCAGGCGGTGCAGCGCCTGCCAGGCGTCGGTCGGCCAGCCGGGCGAGCGCAGGCCCTTGACGATGCCGTCCACCAGGTGCGCCGACTGCAGCAGCTCCTCGAGCAGCGGCGCGGAGAGGCGCGGCAGCGCGCGCTCGAACAGGCGCTCCTTGACGCCCCACACGCGCTGCTCGCGCAGCGCCATGGGCAGGGGCTTGCCGCCGGCCATGGCGTCCTTGACGCGCTTGAGCGAGCGGATGTCCTCGGCCAGCGTGTAGTGCGTCAGCACCGCGGCCACGCCCTCGGCCTGCAGGCCGTCGAGCATGCGCTGCACGCGCCCGGCCTGCCCCGCCAGCACCGCCTCGGACAGCTTGAACACGTCGTAGCGCGCCACGTTGAGCACGGCCGTCTAGACCTGCTCGAAGCCCAGCTCGCCAGGCGCGTACAACACGCCCAGCTTCTGGATCTCCTGGTGGGCGGCCAGCAGGTTGCCTTCGACCCGGTC
>DATILH010000130.1:0-37484 GCA_035476655.1 Variovorax sp. | reverse complement strand
ATAGGGCTCGCAAGCCTCTTCGCAGACCAGGTGCACGCGTTCGGCCTGCCCGGCCTCGGCCAGGCCCGCGCACAACTGGGCGGCGGCGTGGCCGCCGCCGATGACGACGATGGAGTTCATGGGTGCTGTGGGTCTTTCAGGAAGGTTCACCGCGGTTGCGCATCCAATCCGCGGTCTGGAAGAAGCTGTTGCGCAGCCGCGCGCGCAGCCCCTCAGGCACGCCGGTCTCGCCCATGGCCTGGTCCATGCAGGCCAGCCACTGGTCGCGTTCCTCGATGCCGATGCTGTGGCCGCCGATGCTGCGCGGCAGATGACGCGCTCGCAGCATGGGGTGACCGAAGCGGTCCGTGTAGTGCTGTGGCCCGCCCAGCCAGCCGCACAGGAACCAGAACAGGCGCGCACGCGCGTTGTCCAGCGAGGCACCGTGCACCGCGCGCAGCCGGGCATAGGCCGGCTCGAGTTCCATCAGGTCATAGAAACGGTCGACCAGTGCCTGCACCTTGGGCTCGCCGCCGATCCACTCGAAAGGGGTGTCGAACGGCGCTTTTTCTTCAATCTGCATGGCTGGAAGTATCGCCTGCCAGGCAAAGCGTCAGGCGTGGCGCGGTGTTTCGTGCATTTGTACGCAGGCCGCAGCATTTGACGCACTTGTAGCCATTTGTCATTTCGGCGTCCCCATTAACAATTGCTTAAAACTTTGGGTCTGCTACGCCATGGATGCAACGCAACTGTTCGGCACCATCATTCGAATCCTGAACCAGCCGGTCTTTCCGCCGCGGGCCAAGCCGGCCTTGGCCAAGGCCCACCATGTCGTGCGACCGACGCGCCTGCCTGAGTCGAGAATGCCGGCCCAGGCCGCCATAGCAGTCGCCGCTGTGCGTCCCCCCGTGGTGAGTGCGCCCGCCCCCCTGGCCACCCCCGTTACCACCCAGGCCATGCGCACCCTGGAGGAAGTCCGGGCCGACCTCGCCCGCCTGCGCGAGCATGCCAGGCGGCGCCACGTGGCCAACGCCCAGGCACGCCGGGACATCAGCTTCGCGCCCACCGACTTCATGGACTTCGCTGCCAAGCCGGCCGCCCGGCCCGCCACGCCTGCCTCAGGCTTCGCGCCCACCGACTTCCTGGAAATGCGCGTCATCAAGCCTTCCTGACGCGCGGCAGAGGCATTTCGACGTACTCGCCGCACTGCAAACAATCTTTTACACTTTTGCGAGACGAAGAGCGTGCACCCACACTCCTCGTCTGCCGGCATCCAGAACTACCAGATCAGAGACAAAAGATGAAGCACTGCAACGCGGCACAACTCCGCCCCTTCCCGTCCGGCAAGCTGCGGCCAACGGCCCTGGCGCTTGCAGCCTTGCTGCTGGGCAGCGCAGCATCGGCCCAGACCCTGGTGATCGGCGTGACCGAGGGCGTGACCTACCGGGCTACCGACAACGAGATCGAGGCCAAGTTCGCCGGCATCGCCGAAGCCTTGAGCAAGTCGCTCAAGCAACCCGTCACCATCAAGGTGGTGAGTTCCTACAACAGTTCGCGCGCTGCCATGCAGCAGCAGCAGGTCGACCTGCTCTTCGTGCATCCGGCGCATCTGGCCTTCGAGGCGGTCAAGAGCGGCCGCTACAAGACCATCGCCTGGACTGCCGGCTTCACCGAATACAAGGTGTCCTTCCTGTGCAAGGACGCGCAGCCGATCTCCAACTGGAAGGAATTCGCTGGCAAGAGCCTGGTGATGCCCGACCCGGACTCGATCACCTCGGTCATCACCCGCGCCATGCTGCGCGAGCAGGGCTTGCCCGAAGGCAGCGTGAAGGTCTCCAACACGCGCTACCAGGACGCCGTGCCTTTCTATGTGCAGAACGGCTTCACCGCCTACGGCGCCACCGCCTCCTCCGGCGTGATCAAGGCCTGGAAGGGCACCGGCGGCAAGACCTGCGCCGAATCGCGCCCGGTGCCGATCAAGCAATGGCTGGCCTCGACCAAGCTCGATGCCGCCACCAGCGCTGCGGTGCGCGAGACGCTGCTGGACCTGGGCAACAACGACAACGGCAAGCGCGCGTTGACGCCTTCGGGCTATTCGGGTTTCACCGCACCCTCGGCGGAGATCGAAAAGACCTTGATGACCTGGTTGGGGATCTGACCCACCCACGTATCGGCTCACTTCGTGTAGCCGAGTACCCCCGAGGGGCAACACCAGCGGCCCGGCAAAGCCGGTTCCGCGGTGTTTCACGCCTCGGCTTGAACGCTCACTCCGCCGCGCGCCGCAACGTCGCCACCACCGGCCGGCGCAGCACCTCGCGCAGGCCCCACCAGCCTGCTCCCAGCGCCAGCACCGCGCCGGCCAGCGCGCCACCCAGGGGCACCAGCGGCGAGGCGGTCCAGGTGAACTCGAAGACGTAGCGCGCCAGCGCCCAGCCGATCACCGAGGCGACGATGCTGGCCAAGAGACCCGCCAACAGGCCGACACCCACCAGTTCGGCGCGCTGGACCTGGCGCAGCAGGCTGGCACGCGCGCCGACGGCGCGCATGATGGCGAATTCGCGCGCCCGCTCCTCGCGCGTGGCGCTCACCGCCGCGAACAGCACCACCAGGCCGGCCGCCAGCGTGAAGCCGAACAGGAATTCCACCGCGCGGATCACCTGGTCCAGCACGCGCTGTACCTGGCCGATGGTGGCGCTCATGTCGACGTTGGTGATGTTGGGAAAGGCGCGCACCAGCGCGTTGTCGAAGCCCTTGGCCTCGGGCGCGCGAAAGGCGCCCATGTAGGTCACGGGCACCTCGGGCAGGTTGGCCACCGTGTACATCACGAAGAAGTTCGCATGCAGTGAGCCCCAGTCGACCTTGCGCAGCGAGGTGATGCGTGAGTCGTTCTGCTGGCCGCCGATCTCGAAACGCAGCACGTCGCCGAGCTTGAGGCCCAGCGTGGTGGCCAAGCCCTCTTCCACGCTCATCTCGCCCGCCGCATTCGGTGTCCAGCGCCCGGTGACCACGGCGTTGTGCGGCGGCGCCTGCTCGCTGTTGCTCAGGTTGAACTCGCGATCGACCAGCCGCCGGGCCCGCTCGTCGGTGTAGTCATCAGGCGAGACCGGCTTGTCGTTGATCGCGACCAGGCGGCCGCGGATCATCGGATACCAGTCGTACTTGTTGATCCCGGCGTCGTGCAGGGTCTTGCGAAAGGCCTCGCTCTGCTCCGGCATGACGTTGATGACGAAGCGGTTCGGCGCATCCGGCGGCGTGGCGCGGCGCCAGCTCGCCACCAGGTCGGTGCGCAGCAGCACCAGCAGGATCAGCGCCAGCAGCCCGACCGCCAGTGCACTGACCTGCACCACCGCATACACCGGCCGCGCCGAGATCTGGCGCGTGGCCAGCACCAGCCAGCGCGGCGCCGTGGTCTCCTTGACGCTGCGGCGCAGCAGCTTCACCGCCAGCCAACTCAGCAGCGCAAACACCGCCACCGCCACCATGAAGCCGCCCACCGCGATCAGGCCCAGCTTGAGGTCGCTGCTGGCCGCCAGCAGCAAGGTGGCGAAGCCCGCCACGCCCACCGCCAGCACCGCCAGCGAAGCCGGCTTGAGATTGCCGACGTCGCGCCGGATCACCCGTAGCGGTGGCACCTGCGCCAGCTGCAGCACCGGCGGCAGCCCGAAGGCGAACAGCAGCGTGAGGCCCATGCCCAGGCCGAAAGCCACCGGCCACAGCGTGGGCGCAGGCAGGCTGCTTTCCACCAGCCCGGCCAGCAGCAGCACGAAGACGTAGTGCACGACAAAGCCGATGAGCACGCCGATGCTGCTGGCCACCAGGCCGATCAGCGCGAACTCGAAGGCATAGGCGCCGGCGATGGTGCGCTGGCTCTGGCCCAGCACACGCAGCATGGCGCAGTCGTCCAGGTGGTTGGCGGCAAAGCCGCGCGCGGCCAGGGCCACCGCCACCGCCGACAAGAGTGCCGCCAGCAGCGCCACCAGGTTGAGGAATTTCTCGGCGCGGTCCAGCGTCTGGCGCATCTCGGGCCGGCCGCTTTCGAAGGATTCCAGGCGCGCACCGCGCACCTCTCCCTTCTTGAGCACGGTGTCGGCCCAGTCGTTGAAGGCACGCACGGCGCGCTCCTCGCCGGCCACCGCGAAGCGATAGCGCACACGGCTGGCCGGCTGGACCAGGCCAGTTGCTGCCACGTCGCCCTGGTTGAGCATCACGCGCGGCGCGAAGCTCATGAAGCCGGCGCCGCGGTCCGGCTCCAGCACGATGATGCGGGCGATGCGCAGGGCGGCATCGCCCAGCAGCAGCTTGTCGCCCAGCTTCAGGCCGAGCGACTCGAGCAGCGGCGCGTCAACCCAGGCCTCGCCGGGCGCGGGCACGTCCTGCGTCGCACTGCCCGGTTCTCCGGCTTGCGTGCTGGTCTGCAGCTTGCCGCGCAAAGGGTAGCCCTGGGCGACTGCCTTCAGCGCCACCAGCTTGCTGGCGCCGCCCTGGTCGTCAGGCGCGCGCGCCATGGTCGGGAAGTTGTAGTTGGAAGTGCTCTGCAAGCCGAGCGCCCTGGCGCGCTCGATGAAGGCCGCTGGCGTCGGGTTGTCGCTGGCCACCACCGCATCACCACCGAGCAGTTGGCGCGCGTCGCGCTGCAGCCCGCCCTTGAGCCGGTCGGCAAAGAAACCCACCGCCGTCAGCGCCGCCACCGCCAGCAGCACCGCCACCATCAGCAGGCGCAGCTCGCCCGCGCGCAGGTCGCGCCAGAGGGTGCGCCAGCCCAGGCGCCATGCGGAGGATGTGGTGTTCATGGGCGCGCACATTAACCCAAATGCAAAGGGCCGCATGCCACCTAGAATTTTTCGTTCACCCAAGGAGACACCCATGCCCGAGTTCAACACCCTTCGCATCACCCAGGACAGCGGCAACCCGCGCATCGCGCGCCTGCTGCTCAACCGCCCGGAGCGCCTGAACGCCATCAACGAGGACACGCCGCGCGAGATCCGCGCCGCGGTGGAATGGGCCAACGCGCAGGACGAGGTGCATGTCATCGTGGTCGAAGGCGCGGGCAAGGGCTTTTGCGGCGGCTACGACCTGGGCATCTTCGGCGAGGGGCGCATCGACCACCCCTGCCAGCAGGAAGGCCATCCCTGGGATCCGATGCTCGACTACGCCTACATGAAGCGCAACACCGAGGACTTCATGAGCCTGTGGAAGAGCCCCAAGCCGACCATTGCCAAGGTGCACGGCTACGCTGCCGCCGGCGGCAGCGACATCGCCCTGTGCTGCGACCTGCTGGTGATGGCCGAGGATGCACGCATCGGCTACATGCCCACCCGCGTCTGGGGCTGCCCCACCACCGCGATGTGGACCTACCGCCTGGGCCCGACGAGGGCCAAGCAATTGATGTTCACCGGCGACACCATCGACGGCCGCACCGCCGCCGACTGGGGCCTGGCGAACGAGGCGGTGCCGCTAGATCAACTGGAGGAAGCCACCCTGCGCCTGGCCGGCCGCATCGCCGGCGTGCCGCGCAGTCACCTGGCGATGCACAAGATGGTGGTCAACCAGGTGATGCTCAACATGGGGCTGGAGCAGTCGCAGAGCCTGGCGACGCTCTTCGATGGCATCACCCGCCACAACCCAGAGGGCCTGTGGTTTCGCCGGCATGCGCAGGCCGAGGGCTTCAAGTCGGCAGTGCAATGGCGCGACAGCGGCCGGCCGATTCCGGAAGGGGATGAGGCACGCGCGCTGATTGCGCAGATGGATGCTCAGGCGGCGCGTGCCGGCAAATCCGCGAGCTGAGGCTGCAGGATCAAGCGATCGGCGCCGGCATAGCAGACAAAGCGCTTGTTGGTCGCGCGGCCGATGGCGCACAGGCCCACTCGCTGCGCCACGTCGTAGCCCATCTGTGTCATACCGCTGCGCGAGACCACGATAGGCACGCCCATCTGCGCCGACTTGATGATCATCTCGCTGGTCAGGCGCCCGGTGGTGTAGAAGACGCGCGCGGCGCCCAGCGCTCCCGGGCCCTCGGCAGGCTGCATCGCCATCCATCCGGCAATGGTGTCGATCGCATTGTGGCGCCCCACGTCCTCGATGAAGCATTGCATGCTGGCCTGCGCGCCGCCCTCCTCGTCGAGCGTGAAGAGCGCGCAACCGTGCACCGAGCCGGCCGACTTGTAAGTGCTCTCCTGCAACCGGATGGCGTTGACCAGCGAATAAAGCTGCGCCTGGGTCATGCGGGTGTCGGGCAGGCGAACCTTGTCGATGTCGTCCATCAGCGCCCCGAACACGCTGCCCTGGCCGCAGCCGGTGGTCACCACCTTCTTGGCGGTACGCTCCTCGATGCGGTCGATGCCGGCGTGGGTCTTGACGGCCGCGGCGCCGACTTCCCAGTCGACGGTGATCGACTCGATGTCTCTGCTTGACTCGACCAGGCGCTGGTTCAACAGATAGCCCAGCACCAGCAGTTCGGGCTGGGCGCCCAGGGTCATCAGGGTGACGAGTTCGCGCCGGTCGACGTAGACGGTCAGGTCGCGTTCGGCAGGAATGGAGACCAGTTCGCGCTCGCCGTGCTCGTCGACGATCTCGACTTCACGGGTGAGCGGCGCGTGTGCAGATGTCAGGCGAGGCAGCGCCCCGGTCTTGCGCGTCACTACTGCTGCTTGGGTGCCGCAGCCGCCGGCTGCGTCGAACTCGGCGGCGAAGCCGCGGTGGCGGGTGGCGAATGCGCGCCTGCGGCTTCCAGCGGCGGCGGCGCGTAGGCAAATGGGCCGGGATCGGCGCAGGCCGCGGTGGCGATCGGCGCCGGCACCGGCTTGCCCGCTGCGCTCATGCTGGCGCGGTACTTCTCGACCGTCTTGTCCTGCGACAGGCACAGCTTGTAGGCATCGACCTTGCCGGACCAGGCGGTCTTGGCGGCGGCCTCGGCCGCCTTGGCCTTGGCTTCAGGGCTTGGGGTCGGCGCCGGCAGCTTGGCCATGGCGAGGGAGGCACCGAGGCCAATCGCCAGCAGGGCGGCGCCGCGCGCCAGGGGCATGCTCTTCATGGGTTGCTTCCTTCCGTCGCCATCGTACGCGCCGCAGCGGCGGGCGCATCCGGCTGCTGGCTGCGCTGCGCCGGGATCTTGCCGGCCGCGATGTCCTCGTACCAGTACTCGTGGTGCTCGCGCGCCCAGGTCTCGTCCACGTAGCCTTCGCGCATCGCCTTGTAGGCGCCCTTCATGCCCAGCGTGCCGATGTAGATGTGGCCCATGATCAGCGCCATCATGCACAAGGTGGCCACGGCATGCACCATGTGCGCGACCTGCATCTCGCCGCGGGTGTAGACGAAGCCCGGCAGGAGCTTGTCGAGGAACAGGCCCGAGACCACCACGATGCTGCCCAGGAACAGCACGCCGCCCCAGAACACCACCTTCTCGCCGGCGTTGAAGCGGTGCGAAGGCGGCTCGTGTTTGCCGCCAAACAAGCCGCCGCCGCGCGCCAGCCAATGCAGGTCGCCCTTGCGCGGCAGGTTGTCGCGCACGAAGGTGATGAAGATGATCACCAGCGTCACCACGAACAGCGGGCCGACGAAGTTGTGCACCGTCTTGAGCGCGTAGGTGAGCCAGCCGAACAGCGCCCCGCCGATGATCGGCAGCAGGAAGAACTTGCCGAAGGCCATCACCAGGCCGCTGATGGCCAAGGTGACGAAGGCGATCGCGTTCGACCAGTGGGCGGCCCGCTCGAAGGGCGTGAAGCGCTCGATCTTGCGGCCGGTCTCCTGCCCGTGCAACCCGATCGAGCCGCGCGTAAAGTAGAAGATGGCGATCGCCAGCAGCACCACGAAGAGCAGCGCTGCGCCGTAGGGAATGATCCAGTTGTTGCGCACCTGGCGCCAGGCTTCGCCGGCGTTGGTGTAGCTGGAGCCCGGGTACTTCACGAAGGGCTGGATCAGGTTGCCGGCCTCCGGCGCCTGGCTTGCCGGCAGGCTGCTGTAGCCGGTGACGCCCTGGCCCACCTGGCGCCACATCGGCGCGTTGTTGCCCGGCTGCACCTTCATGCGCTCGCCGTTGTTCTGCTGCAGGTAGCCCGGATCGGCGCTGGCCTCGGGCTTCACGTCGAGGATGTTCTGGCTCTGGATGCCGCCAGGGGCGCCATTGGAAGCCGGTGCTGCGGTGACCGGGCCCGCCGCGACCGGAGCCTGTGTCTGTGCACTGCTCAGGAGGGCGGTGCCCAGCAACGCGGCCAGCACGAAGGCGCTCAGCTTTGTAGTCATGCTGCAGCCTCCGCGTTATTGCTGACGGATGTATTCGTTCTGCCCCTGGGCGCGGGTCTTGAGCTGCTGCTCCCAGGCCGCCTTGTCACCCGGCTTGTAGCCGGCGGCCGTAAAGGCGGTGCTCGCGCCCGCCTGCTTCTCGCCGCCGGTGGAGGTGCCGCTCCAGGGTGCGGCATCGTGCTTCACGCCTTCGGCGTTGGTCTGCGGCTTTTCGCCACAGGCGGCCAGCAGGCCCAGGGCTGCCAGCAGCAGGCTCGCTTGGACAACGCCGCGCATCATTTCTGGACTCCGTTGCCGTTGGGCGTGCCGGCCTTCTGCGAGCCGTAGGCGGTACCCCAGCCCCAGACCTCGGCACCCTTGCCGCGATGCAGCACGCGGGTGCGGAAGATGTCGGCCACCACGTCGCCGTCGCCGGCCAGGAGAGCCTTGGTCGAGCACATCTCGGCGCAGGCGGGCAGCTTGCCTTCGGCCAGGCGGTTGCGGCCGTACTTTTCGAACTCGGCCTGCGTGCCGTTGGCCTCAGGGCCGCCGGCGCAGAAGGTGCACTTGTCCATCTTGCCGCGCGCGCCGAAGGTGCCTTGCGTCGGGAACTGCGGGGCGCCGAAGGGGCAAGCATAGGAGCAGTAGCCGCAGCCGATGCAGACGTCCTTGTCGTGCAGCACCACGCCTTCTTCGGTGCGGTAGAAGCACTGCACCGGGCACACGGCCATGCAGGGCGCGTCGGAGCAGTGCATGCAGGCCACCGAGATCGACTTCTCGCCCGGCACCCCGTCGTTGAGCGTGACCACCCGGCGGCGGTTCACGCCCCAGGGCACCTCGTTCTCGTTCTTGCAGGCGGTGACGCAGCCGTTGCACTCGATGCAACGCTCGGAGTCACAGACAAATTTCATTCTTGCCATCGTGGTTCCTTACGCTTTCTCGACGTTGCAAATCGTCGTCTTGGTCTCTTGCATCATGGTCACGCTGTCGTAGCCGTAGGTGGTGGCGGTGTTGATCGCCTCGCCGCGCACCACCGGATGCGCACCGGCCGGGTAGTAGGGCAGCATATCGGCGCCCTGCCAGCGGCCGGAGAAGTGAAAGGGCATGAACACCGTGTCGGGCCCGACGCGCTCGGTGACCAGCGCCTGCACATTGAGCCTGGCGCCGGTGGGCGTGTTCACCCAGCAGCGCTCGCCGTTGCGGATGCCCTTCTCGGCCGCCACCTTCGGATTGATCTCGACGAACATCTCCTGCTGCAGCTCGGCCAGCCAGGGGTTGGATCGGGTTTCCTCGCCACCGCCCTCGTACTCGACCAGCCGGCCCGAGGTCATGATGTAGGGGAACTTCTCGTGCATCTTGTCGGCGATGTTCTTCTGCTGCACCGTCTTGTAGAGCGTGGGCAGGCGCCAGAAGGCCATCTTGTCGTCGTGCGTCGGGTACTTAGCCATCAGGTCCGGCCGGGTGCCGTACAGCGGCTCGCGGTGCTGCGGCACCGGATCCGGGAAGTTCCAGACCAGCGCGCGCGCCTTGGCGTTGCCGAAGGGGTGGCAGCCGTGGTTCTTCATGAACACGCGGATCATCCCGCCCGTGGGGTCGGTCTTCCAGTTCTTGCCCTCGGCCTTGGCCTTCTCGGCGTCGGTCAGCTCGTTCCACCAGCCCAGCTTCTTGAGCAGCACATGGTCGAGCTCGGGGTAGCCGGTGGTGATGTCGGCGCCCAGCGAGCAGGAGCCGTCCTCGGACAGCAGGTTCTGCCCGTCGCGCTCCACGCCGAAGTTGGCGCGGAAGTTACCGCCGCCGTCCATCACGTGCTTGGAGGTGTCATACAGGTTCGGGCTGCCCGGGTGCTTGAGTTCCGGCGAGCCGTAGCAGGGCCACGGCAGTCCGAAGTAGTCGCCGGAAAGGTCGTAGCCGTTGACCTTGTCCTTGACCGAGCCCTTGGCCTTGAGCGTGGTGACGTCGAAGGCGCCCATGTTGCGCATGTGGGCCTGCAGGCGCTCCGGGCTCTGGCCGGTGTAGCCGATGGTCCAGCAGGACTTGTTGATCTCGCGCAGGATGTCGTCGGGGATGGGTTCGTCCATGCCCCTGACCTTCTGCATCTTGTAGTTCTTGACCAGCTCCGGACCGAAACCCAGCTTTTGCGCGAACTGGTACATGATCATGTGGTCGGTGCGGCTTTCCCACAGCGGCTCGATGACCTTCTCGCGCCATTGAAGCGAGCGATTCGATGCAGTGACCGAACCGCTGGTCTCGAACTGCGTGGCCGCCGGCAGCAGATAGACGGCGCGATTCGCGTTCTGGTCTTCCGGCCGGCCCGGCATGGCAGCCATGGCGGCGGTGGCCGAGGGGTACGGATCGACCACCACCAGCAGGTCGAGCTTGTCCATCGCCCGCTTCATCTCCAGGCCGCGGGTCTGCGAGTTGGGCGCGTGGCCCCAGAAGACCACGCCGCGCAGGTTGGAGTCCTGGTCGATCAGCTCGTTCTTCTCGAGCACGCCGTCGATCCAGCGCGACACCGTGATGCCGGGCTTGCTCATCATCGCGGGCGATGAGAACTGCTTCTTGATCCACTCGAAGTCCACGCCCCAGGCCGCGGCAAAGTGCTTCCAGGAACCTTCGACGATGCCGTAGTAGCCAGGCAGCGAATCCGGATTGGGGCCGACGTCCGTGGCGCCCTGCACGTTGTCATGGCCGCGGAAGATATTGGTCCCGCCGCCCGAGCGGCCGACGTTGCCCAGCGCCAGCTGCAGGATGCAGGAGGCTCGCACCATCGCGTTGCCGATGGTGTGCTGGGTCTGGCCCATGCACCAGACGATGGTGCCGGGGCGGTTCTCGTTGAGCCAGGTGGCGATCTTGAGCATCTGCTCGGGCTTGACGCCGCAGGCTTCCTCGACCTTGTCGGGCGTCCACTTGGCCAGCACGTCCTCGCGCACCTTTTCCATGCCGAACACGCGGTCGTTGATGTACTTCTTGTCTTCCCAGCCGTTCTTGAAGATGAGGTGCAAGAGGCCGAAGAGGAAGGGAATGTCCGAGCCCGAGCGGATGCGCACGTACTCGTCGGCCTTGGCCGCGGTGCGGGTGAAGCGCGGGTCGACCACGATCACCTTGCAGCCGTTCTCCTTGGCGTGCAGCAGGTGCAGCATGCTCACCGGATGCGCCTCGGCGGCGTTGGAGCCGATGTACAGCGCCACCTTGGCGTTGCGCATGTCGTTGTACGAATTGGTCATGGCGCCGTAGCCCCATGTGTTCGCAACGCCGGCGACCGTAGTGGAGTGGCAGATGCGCGCCTGGTGGTCGCAGTTGTTCGAGCCGAAGAAGCTCACGAACTTGCGCATCAGGTAGGCCTGCTCGTTGTTGTGCTTGGACGAGCCGACCCAGTACACCGAATCGGGCCCGCTGGCCTTGCGCAGCTCCAGCAACTTGGCGCTGATCTCGTCGAGCGCGGTGTCCCAGCTGATGCGCTCGTACTTGCCATTGACCAGCTTCATCGGGTAGCGCAGGCGGTACTCGCCATGGCCGTGCTCGCGCAGCGCCGCGCCCTTGGCGCAATGCGCGCCAAGGTTCAGCGGCGAGTCGAACACCGGCTCCTGGCGCACCCAGACGCCGTTCTCGACGATGGCGTCGGAGGCGCAGCCGACCGAGCAGTGAGTGCACACCGTGCGCTTGACCTCGACCTTGCCGGCGCCGACAGCCGGGCCCTTGCCTTCGGCCGCCTTGGCCTTGCGCATCAAAGTGAGTTGGCCCGCCGCCAGACCGACGCCAACGCCCAGGCCGGAGCGCCGCAGGAACGCGCGCCGGTCCATGGTCGGCATGGCATTGGCCAGACCGCGCCGCAGGCTGTGGACGAAGGGGGAGTTGCTGGAAGTGGGGGTGGCGGAGACGCCGGTCCTGTCGGTGCCGGTGGTTTTGCGAGTCAGCAGCATCGTGGGTCCGTCCTCAGGCAGAAGTGCTTCGGTAGTAGTGCTTGACGTGCTCGCTCAGCGAGTAGCCGCCGCCCTTGGCGGGCGCCGGCTTGTTGCTCACGGCTGCTGGCGCAGCGTCGCTCTCGACCTTGGGCAGCACCGCCACCGCGGCTGCCGCGGCGGTGACCCCGGCCGCGCCGGCAAAGAAGCTCCGGCGCGAAGATTTCTTTTTGTCCGCCATGTGGCTGTCCTGCATGTCAACTCCAGGATTGGCTGAAATGGAAAGAAGATATGAACGCAATTACATAGGTTTGCATAGTAGACAAGACCCTAGGGCCCACTAGCAACCAATGCCGCACTATTTGGTCAGGCCATCAGGCCAATTCGACCAATCAAACCAGTATGTCGAAAGCTTGTGTTTCCACCTGCGCAAAGGCCTGGGTGAAGCGGGCCAGCACGGCGTAGAAACGCGCCTTCGGGTGCACCGCCACCGCCTCGCACATGTCGGACAGCCAGGGCTGCAACTGGGTTGCAAAAAAGGCCTGCTGCTGTGTCAAGTTTGCAACGGCCACATCGTCGCCGGCGATCAGGTAGCGCATTACTTCGAACAGGCAGGCCACGTGGTCTTCGGTCTCCGGCACGGCCTCGTCGCGAGCCAGCCCGAGCCGGGCGAGTTCGCTGCGCAGCTGTGCGAGCGGCTTGTCGTTCAGGAAGCCGCTGAGGTAGTGCGAGCCGAACAGGTAGACCTCGGGCTTGCCCAGGCCGCCGAACAGCGCGTCGTACTCGGCCTTGGCCGATGCCGGCGTGGTCTCGCGCGCCGCGCCCACCAGTTGGCGCCAGGGCTCCTCCAGATAACTGCCGGCAGCCGGCGCCTCGGTCGCGGCCACCTGGAAGGCCGACAACAGCTCGGCGTCCGGCGCGCCATACCAGAGGCGGGCCAGGAGGCCATAGAGTTCGGCGCGCGCAATTTCCTCGTCGAGCGCGGAAGTAGTGGGCGCTTGGCTCATAGCTCTGTGATCTTCAGTTCGTTGGTCGCGGTGTAGAGGTCGATGACGCGGCAGTCGCTGCACATCTTCAGCCGCTCCAGCGCCTCGCCCTGGAACATGGCGTGGCCGGCGAGCTTGCCCAGCATGGCCTCGATGGCCTTCTGCGTGCCGAAAGGCTTGCCGCAGCGGATGCAGCTCCAGGGCTTGGCCTCGTTGAGCACCACCGGCTGGGCGCGCTCCGGCGAAGTCAGCAGGCGCGGCACCAGGGCAATGGCATCTTCCGGGCAGGTGCTGGCGCAAAGACCGCACTGCACGCAGTTCTTCTCGATGAAGCGCAACTGCGGCGCGTTGATGTTGTCCTGCAGCGCGCTGGCCGGGCAGGCGCTGACGCAGGCAAGGCACAGGGTGCACTTGTCCTTGTCGACCGTGATGGCGCCGAAGGGCGAGCCGGCCGGCAGCGGGATCGGTGCCTCGGATGCAGCCTTCAGGGCGGGCGCATCTTCCAGCAGATGGTCGAGCGCCATCTCGAGCGTGCTGCGCTTCTCGGCAGCAACGGCAAAACGCGCGGGGTTGGCCGGCACCTGCTGGCGCGTGGCGCGCAGGCCGGCGAGCGCGGCATCCAGTTGATCCGGCGCGGCGGCGTCGATGGCCAGGAAGTGCGTGCCGGCGTAGCCCAGCCCGCGCAACAGGGCCTGTGCAATCTCCATCTGGCGGCCGACGGCCTCCCGGTAGGCAGGCGCCTCTTCGCCAGTGAACAGCACCACGACCTGCGTGGCGCCAAAGGCGACAGCGCTGAGCCACAGGTCGATGCCGGTGCTGGCGCTGTGGAACAGCTCCAGCGGGATGACATGAGCTGGCACGCCCTGCACCTTGCCCAGTTGCGCTTGCCGGCCCAGTTGTTCGACCAGCGCCTTGCCGGCCTCCTGGCTGTGCAGCAGCAGCGCGGCATCACGCCCGCCGGCGCCGGCATAGGTCGACAGCAGCGTGCGCAGCTTGCGGCCCTGGTCGGGCGTGCGCGGGTAGGTGTAGCCCAGTGCACCGGTCGGGCAGACGGTGGTGCATGCGCCGCAACCCACGCACAGGTTGGGGTTGACCACGATGCGCTGGCGCTCCTTGTCGCTGCTGACCGCATGGGCCGAGCACACCTCTATGCAGGCATTGCAGCCCACCTGTTCGTTGCGGCTGTGGGCGCAGAGCTTCTGCTTGTAGTCGAAGAACTTGGGCTTCTCGAATTCGCCCACCATCTCGCGCAGGCGCAGCAGGGTCTGCAAGGCCTCGGGCCGGCCGGCCAGGCCTCCTGCCACATGGAAGTAGCCCTGCGGTGGCGCGTGCCAGTCGATCAGCGGCGCGGTGCCCAGGTCCAGCACAAGGTCGAATTCCGCGTCGTGGGCCTGCGCCTCGCGCTGCAGTTCGATGGCCCCGGCCACCTTGCAGACCTTGACGCATTCGCCATTCGAGTCGCAGCGCGACGCATCGATCTGGTAGTCGAAGCCGATGGCCTGTTCCGGGCATACGGCGATGCACGCATTGCAGCGGGTGCACAGGTCCAGGTCGATGGCGTTGTCCTGGGTCCAGTCGAGCTTGAAGGCACCGAGCCAGCCCTGGATCGAATCGATGCGGCCTGCGATCACCGGGTAGCGCCGCTCCTGCGCCCCGCCCCGCTCGCCCGGCCCGGTGGACAGGATCGTGATGTCGAGGTTGTCGGCCAGCAGCGTTGCCGCCTGCTCGGCCGCATCCAGCGCACCGACGATCAGCAGGCGGCCCTGGCTCTTGTATGTGACCGTGGCCACCGGCTCCGGCTCGGGCAGATGCGCGGCAGCCAGCAGCGCAGCGATCTTCGGCATGGCTGCGCGTGCGTCGCGGCTCCAGCCTCCGGTCTCGCGGATGTTGACGAAGCGGATCGGGGACGTTGCGCCCGGTGTCTGCCCGGCCAACTCGGTGAAGAGGCGCTGCTCCTGCGTGCAGGCCACCACCACGTCTTCACCGCTGCTCCCTGTGATGGCCTGCTGGAAGGCCGGCGCTTCACGCCGGCACAGGGTCGAGTGGAGGGGGAGTTCTTTCTTATCAGGAGCCAGCGCGGTGCCGAGGGTCTTCGGCTCGAGCGGCATCGTCTTGTTGCAGTCGCAGATCAGCGTGGTGGTCATCGGTCTCTTGGCTGGCCGACTGCGCATCTTCTTGTGCAGTCGGCGGGCTGGGATGCTCCGACTGTGCCACGTCCTGAACCGATTCCGTGGGAGGGGTTTCTAGCAGGTCCTTCTTCTTCGTGGCCTCGTCGTCGTCGACCAGGTTCAGGAAGGCGGCACTGGCCATTTGACGCAGCGCAGCAGCGGGCAGCGGCACCGTCTGCGAGTAGTCGTCGATATAGACATCCATCCGGTCCATCACGTTGAAATGCGGATCGGCAAAGAGTTTTTTCATCGCGGCGTTGCGCACTTCGGGCGCGACGTTGCGGGCGACGAAGGGTTTGAAGTCGGACTCGGGCGTGAGGGCCTCGGCGTCGGCCAGGGTCGGCGGCGGCGGGGCCTCGGGCGTCTCGGTTTCGACGACGCTCTGCGCGGCCGCCGGCACCGCTGGCGCAGCGGCAGGTGCGGGCACTTCCGGCGGCGGCACCTCGCCCTCGCGCACCTGCTGCTTGCGGCGCGACCAGCGTTCGAAGAAGCTGTCAGACATCGCCGCCTCCGCGCTTCTTCTCGGTGCTCACGCTGGCGGCATTGCCGAAGCGGTCTTGCAGCGGCTTGAAACTTTCCGGCCGCTTGCGGCGCTTGGGCTCGACCACATAGTGCGTCTGCGCGAATTCGCTCATCCAGGCCACCACCTCGGTCGGCGCCGGCACCTGTTCCACCGTCTCCTGCGCATCGAGCCAGCGGCCGGCGTCGTGGTAGCTCACGGTCACGACGATCGGGCGAGCGATGGGTTCGGCGGCGACGCTGGCCTCTTCCTCCATGCGCCACAGCACGAACCAGCAGGGCGCATCGGTGGTGGCATTGAGGTAGTAGCCCTCGGCGTCGTCATCGAAGAGCTCGACCTTGAAGCCGGGGTGCAGCCAGTGCTGCGTGTCGCCGTCGTCGCGCAGCAGGTGCGGCGCGCTGCCGAAGCCGGGCTCGTCGGGCAGCACGCTGTCGAGCACCCAGCGCCAGGGCTGCCAGCGCGCAGCCGCACCCTGCACCCGCTCCCGGCGCATCACCACGGCAACTTCGAGAGTGGGATGAGTTTCGTTGGGCAGCGGGGGCACTTGCATGGCTCAGGGAGTCGCGACTTGGACCTCCCGAGAATAGCCCGCAACCGCGGCCGGCGTGCCGCCGCGCGTCAATCGCACTGCGCAGTACTTGAATTCAGGGATTTTCCCGAAGGGATCGAGTGCCGCATTGGTCATCAGGTTGGCCGCTGCCTCGTAGTAGGCGAAGGGCACGAACACCGCGCCCTGCGGCGTGCCGTCGTCGCGCCGCACATGGATTGCCACCTCGCCGCGGCGCGACTGGATGGTGATCACGTCGCCGGGGGACAGGCCCAGCTTGTCGAGGTCGGCCTGGTTCATGGAGGCGGTGGCGATCGGCTCCAGCGCGTCGAGCACGGTGGCACGGCGCGTCATGCTGCCGGTGTGCCAGTGTTCGAGCTGACGGCCGGTGATGAGCACGAAGGGGTACTCTGCATCGGGTCGCTCCGCCGCCGGGATGATGTCGGCCGGCACCAGCTTCACGCGCCCGTCGGCGGTCGGGAAGTCCTCGACAAAGACGATGGGCTGACCCGGATCGTCCGCGCTCAGGCAGGGATAGGTCACGCTGGATTCGCGCTCCAGCCGCTCCCAGGTGATGCCGCTGATGGCCGCGTGCATGGCCTGGCGCATCTCGTCGTAGACCTCGGCCACGCCGCATTCCTCGCCCTGGTAGTTCCAGGCCACGCCCAGGCGCTTGGCCAACTGCTGGATGATCCACAGGTCCGGCCTGGCATCACCCGGCGGATTGAGGGCGCGCTTGCCCAGTTGCACCATGCGGTCGGTGTTGCTCACCGTGCCGGTCTTCTCCGGCCAGGCGCTGGCGGGCAGCACCACGTCGGCCAGCCAGGCAGTCTCGGTCATGAAGATGTCCTGCA
Organism: Variovorax sp.; assembly: GCA_035476655.1. GTDB lineage: Bacteria > Pseudomonadota > Gammaproteobacteria > Burkholderiales > Burkholderiaceae_C > Variovorax. Next base: position 20,314 of record DATILH010000130.1, on the reverse strand, counting down.
CCACCAGGTGTTCCAGCGCGCCGAGCGCGTGGCGGGCATGGTTCAGGTCCGGGTCGCTCATGGCGGGGTTCTCGCCCATCACGTACATGCCGCGGATCTTGTGCGGGTCGCTGTCATCGGCCAGCGCCTTGTGCATGATTTCCACCACCGTGTAGCCGGGCGTGGCGTCCAGCGGCATGTCCCAGAACTTCTCGAACCAGGCATGCGCGCCGGGGTTGTCCACGCGCTGGTAGTTGGGGAACATCATCGGGATCAGGCCCGCGTCGCTGGCGCCCTGCACGTTGTTCTGGCCGCGCAGCGGGTGCAGGCCGGAACCGGGCTTGCCGATCTGGCCGGTGACGGTCACCAGCGCGATCAGGCAGCGCGAGTTGTCGGTGCCGTGCACATGCTGGCTGATGCCCATGCCCCACAGCACCATCGCGCCCTTGGCGGTGGCGAAAGCGCGCGCCACTTCGCGCAGCGTCTCGGCCGGGATGCCGCAGATCGGCGCCATGGCTTCGGGGCTGTAGCCCTTCACGTTCTCCTTCAGCGCCTCGAAGTTGCTGGCGCGCTCGCGCACGAAGGCTTCGTCGACCAGGCCCTCGTCGATCACCGCGTGGATCAGCGCGTTGAGCATCGCCACATCGGTGTCGGCCTTGAACTGCAGGGTGCGCCAGGCATGCCTGCTGATGTCGGTGCGGCGCGGGTCGGCCAGCACGATCTTGGCGCCGCGCTTGGCGGCGTTCTTCATCCAGGTGGTGGCCACCGGATGGTTGGCCGTCGGGTTCGATCCGATGATGAAAATGAGGTCCGCGTTCTCGACGTCGTTCACCTGGTTGCTCACCGCGCCCGAGCCCACGCCCTCCAGCAGCGCCGCCACGCTGGAGGCATGGCACAGGCGGGTGCAGTGGTCGACGTTGTTGCTCTTGAAGCCGGTGCGCACCAGCTTCTGGAACAGGTAGGCCTCCTCGTTGCTGCCCTTGGCCGAGCCGAAGCCGGCCAGGCTCTTGGCGCCGTAGGTGTCGCGCAATTGCGCGAGCTTGCCACCGGCGAGTTCCAGCGCCTCTTCCCATGTCGCTTCGCGGAACACGTCGCTCCAGTTCAGCGGTTGGCCGTCGTCGATGCTCTTGGGGATGCCGGGCTTGCGAATGAGCGGCTTGGTCAGGCGCTGCGGATGGTGCGCGTAGTCGAAGCCGAAGCGCCCCTTGACGCACAGGCGGCCATGGTTGGCCGGACCATCGCGGCCGTCGACGCTGACGATCTGCTCGTCCTTCACGTTGTAGGTGATGAGGCAACCGACGCCGCAGAAGGGGCAGACCGAATCGACCTTGCGGTCCACGATCTGCGAGCCGATCTGGGTCTTGGGCATCAGCGCGCCGGTGGGGCAGGCCTGCACGCATTCGCCGCACGCCACGCAGGTGCTCTCGCCCATCGGATCGTCGAGGTCGAACACGATCTTGGACTCCGCCCCACGCATCGCGTAGCCGATCACGTCGTTGACCTGCTCCTCGCGGCAGGCGCGCACGCAGCGGTTGCACTGGATGCAGGCGTCGAGGTTGACGGCCATCGCGGGGTGCGAGATGTCGGCAGCCGGCTGCTCGCGGCGCAGCGCTTTAAGTTCAGTGCGCACTTCGATGCCGAGCTTGTCGGCCCAGGCGCTCAGCTCGCCGTGCTGGCCACGCTTGTCGACGCCTTCTTCCGCATCGTTCCACTTGTAGCCCTGATCCGGCATGTCCGAGAGCAGCATCTCGACCACCATCTTCTGGCTCTTCACCGCGCGGTCGCTGCAGGCCTGAACTTCCATGCCGGGGGTGGCGGAGCGGCAGCAGCTGGGGGCCAGCACCCGCTCGCCCTTGATCTCGACCATGCAAGCGCGGCAGTTGCCGTCGGGCCGCAGGCCTTCCTTGTAGCAAAGGTGCGGGATGTCGACGCCGGCGCGCTTGGCGGCCGTGAAGATGGTCTCTCCTTCGAAGGCTTGGACGGTCCGGCCATCGAGCTGGAACTCGATGGTCTGGGGCATCAGTTCGTTGAGCTTGGTCGGCGCGTTCATTGCGAGATTTCCTGCGGGAAGTACTTCTGGATGCTGCGGATGGGGTTGGGCGCGGCCTGCCCCAAGCCGCAGATCGACGCGTCACCCATCACCTGAGCCAGGTCTTCCAGCATGGCGTTGTCCCACACCGGGGCCTGCATCAGCGCCGCCGCCTTGCCGGTGCCGACGCGACATGGCGTGCACTGGCCGCAGCTCTCGTGTTCAAAGAAGCGCATCACGTTCAGCGCCGCATCGCGTGCCTTGTCGTGCTGGCTCAGGATCATCACCGCGGCCGAGCCGATGAAGCAGCCGTAGGGCTGCAGGGTGTCGAAGTCCAGCGGGATGTTGTCCAGGCTCGCCGGCAGGATGCCACCGGAGGCGCCACCGGGCAGGTAGGCGTAGAGCTGGTGGCCGTCCAGCATGCCGCCGCAGTATTCGTCGATCAGTTCGCGCACCGTGATGCCGGCCGGCGCCAGCTTGACGCCGGGGTACTTCACCCGCCCGCTCACGCTGAAGGAGCGCAGCCCCTTGCGGCCGTTGCGGCCGAAGCCGCTGAACCACTGCGGGCCCTTCTCCACGATGTCGCGCACCCAGTAGAGGGTCTCGAAGTTGTGCTCCAGCGTGGGCCGGCCGAACAGCCCGACCTGGGCGATGTAGGGCGGGCGCATGCGCGGCTCGCCGCGCTTGCCTTCGATGCTCTCGATCATCGCGGACTCTTCGCCGCAGATGTAGGCACCGGCGCCGCGGCGCAGTTCGATCTTGGGCAGCGGGCACGGCGGGTCGGCCTGCAGCTTGGCCAGTTCGGCCTCCAGCAGCGCGCGGCAGTCGTGGTATTCGTCGCGCAGGTAGACATAGCAGGCATCGATGCCGACGCATTGCGCGGCGATCACCAGGCCTTCCAGGAAACGGTGCGGGTCGCGCTCGAGGTAGGTGCGGTCCTTGAAGGTGCCGGGCTCGCCCTCGTCGATGTTCACCGCCATCACCCGCGGCGCCGGCTGGTCGCGCACGATGCGCCACTTGCGACCGGCCGGGAAGCCTGCGCCGCCCAGGCCGCGCAGGCCGGAGTCTTCCATGGCCTTGATGATGCTTTCAACTTCCTGCTCGCCGTTGAGCACAGCAGCCGCCAGCGCATAGCCGCCATGGGCGCGGTAAGTGGCGTAGTCGGCGAATGCCGGGATTGCTTCGGTGTGCGCCAGTTCAGGCGAGACGCTTTGCTCGGCCAGCTCGGCCGGGTTGAAGTTGGCGGTGGCGCGCGGCGCCGGCTTGCTTTCCAGCGCCTGCAACACCTTGTCGGCAGAAGCCAGCGGCAGCGCGCGCTGGTTCAGCGCCACGGCCGGGGCCTGCTCGCAGCGGCCGATGCAGGGCGCCGAGATCACGCGCACATCCTTCTGGCCGGCCAGGCCCAGCAGTTGCGGCAGGCGCGTCAGCAGATCCTGCGCGCCGGCCAGCTCGCAGGCCAGGCCGTCGCACACGCGCACCGTGAGCCCGGGCGTCTTCTCGTCGCCGTGCAGGATCTCGAAGTGGTGATAGAAGGTCGCGACCTCGTAGACCTCCGCCATCGGCAGGTTCATCAAGGAAGCGAGTGCCACCAGGTGGCGGTCGTGCAGGCCGAGGTAGGCGTCGTTGACCTTGTGCAGGTGCTCGATCAGCAGGTCGCGGCGATGGCCGTCTTCGGGCTTGGGGCCGATGAGCTCCTGAACCTGCGCCAGGGCGTCGGCTTCGGGCTGGCGACCCTTGAGCTTGCTCTTGCGGCGAATGCGCTCGCGCAGATCGTCTACGGTGCCAAGCGGGATCGCCTGGACCTCTTGTTTTCCTGTCGTCGTGGAGCCTGGGTGCTGCATCTGCCTTGGCCTTGCGCGCCGTATTTGGGCGCCTCTTGTCTCGTTTTCCGGATCATCGTCTTTGCGAAGGCCCTTTTCCTTGAAGTGGAAAGGGACCTATGCAAATCAATTCCAGTGTCGGCGGGCCGGGTGCGGAGCGTCAAATTGAATCGGCGATTGGATCGATTCACAACTTGAATGGAAAAGGCGGACGCGCGTTGCGCGCCGCCTCCTTCAGGTGTTCTTGCTGACCGTGATGGTCGGGAACTTGGCCGAGAAGTCCTTGGCCTTCTCGGCAATGCCCACCGCCACCCGCCGTGCCACCGCCTTGTAGATGCCGGCCACTTCGCCGTCGGGGTCGGCCACCACCGTGGGCTTGCCGCTGTCGGCCTGCAGCCGGATGTTGATGTCCAGCGGCAGCGCGCCCAGGTAGTCCATGTTGTATTGCGCCGCCATCTTCTTGCCGCCTTCGGCGCCGAAGATGTGTTCCACATGGCCGCAGTTGGAGCACACGTGAACTGCCATGTTCTCCACGATGCCCAGGATCGGCACGCCGACCTTCTCGAACATCTTGATGCCCTTCTTCGCGTCCAGGAGGGCGATGTCCTGCGGCGTCGTGACGATCACCGCACCGGTCATGGGCACGCGCTGGGAGAGCGTGAGCTGGATGTCGCCGGTGCCGGGCGGCATGTCGACGATGAGGTAGTCCAGGTCTTTCCAGTTGGTCTGGCGCAACAGTTGCTCCAGCGCCTGGGTGGCCATCGGGCCGCGCCAGATCATGGCCTCGTCCTGGTCGACCAGGAATCCGATGGACATCACCTGCACGCCGTGGTTTTCCAAGGGCTCCATGGTCTTGCCGTCTTCGCTTTCGGGACGGCGGCTGATGCCCAGCATCATGGGCTGGCTGGGGCCGTAGATGTCGGCGTCCAAGAGGCCCACGGCCGCGCCTTCGGCGGCGAGCGCCAGTGCCAGGTTGGCCGCGGTAGTGCTCTTGCCCACCCCACCCTTGCCGGAGGCCACGGCGATGATGTTCTTCACGTTGGGCATCAGTTGCACGCCGCGCTGCACCGCGTGCGGGATGACCTTGGTCGTGATGTTGACCGAGACGTTGTCCACCCCCGGCACCGTCTTGGCCGCCGCCACCAGCGCCTTGCGCAGGGCCGCGGCCTGGCTCTTGGCCGGGTAGCCCAGCTCGATGTCGAAGGAGACATCGCCTTCATGGATCTGGACGTTCTTCAACGCCCGGGTGTTGACGAAATCCTTGCCGGTGTTGGGGTCGAGGACGGACTTGAGCGCTTGGGTTAGCGCCTCTTGGGTTGCTGCCATGATGGGTAATTGCTCCTAATGAGAGCTAGTCTAGGGCTTGTTGATCCAAGGGTTTTAGCCGGGGGCGCAGCCCTGCCCCGACTTCATCCGCCGGGCACGCTCGGGGGTGCCCGGGTGGCTGGCCAGCAGGCTGCTCCAGGCGAAGGACGATTCCTCCTGCTCTGCGCTCGGGTGGCTCTTCTTCTCGCCGTCGGCGCCGCCGTCGATGCGCAGCAGCAGATCGGCCATCGGCGCCAGCGGCCGGCCGGCGCGCTGCATCAACTGGGCCGCGAAGCAGTCGGCCTCGGCTTCATGGCTGCGCTGGTAGGCCAGGCCGGTCAGCAATGCGCTGCCGGTCGACACCAGGCTCGACACATCGCCCAGCGCCAGCCCCAGGCCGATGTTGAGTACGCCCTGCTCGACCACCATGCGCGTGCCGTGGCGATGCAGCACATGGCCCATTTCATGTGCCAGCACGCCCAGCAAGGCGTCATCGTCGAGCTTGGCCTCGCGCGCGGCTTCCACCAGTGCATCGGTGATGACTACCGTGCCGCCGGGCAGCGCCAGGGCGTTGGGACCCAAGCCCGACCTGAAGACCAGCGTGAAGCGCGGCGCATAGTTCGAATAGCGCTTGTGCCGCGCCTCGATCTGCGCCGCCAGCGCTTCGAACGCTGAGCGCAGTTCGGCCTGGCGCTCCGGCGCCAGCTTGCTCGGCTTCAGGTAGACGCCGTCGAGCTGCTGCAGCGCGCGCTCGCTCAGGCTGATCTCCCAATCCAGCGGCACGTGGCGCGATAGATGGGCCGCGGCCCAGGGCGTGCCGTAGCGGTAGAAGGCCCACAGGCCGACGCTTGCCACCAGCAGCACCACGAGGAACACGCGCCAGCGTGTCTGCATGCGCTGCGCCAGGCCGGGCCGTCCACCGGCCGCGGCCAGCGCCGCATGCCACTGCACGCCGTCATCGACCTGCAGGCTGCCCGCATCGCCAAGGTCCACCGCCACGGTCTTGGGTGCGCGCCTTGCGCTCCAGGCCTGCGGCCACTCGACCTGGCCATGCTCGAAGACGCGGGGCGCCGCCGAAGCATCGGCTGCGGCCAGCGGATGCAGGTGCAGCGAGGGGCCTGCAGCGCCCGGCTGCAGGCTCACCAGCACCGGCCGCGGCTGGCTGCTTCGCCCGTCGAACCAGCGCGCGCGCAGCAGCAATGCGCGAGAAGGCACCATGACAGGGCTATCCGACCAGATCGAGCCCCAGCGCATCGGCCATGGCGTCGCCGAAGCCATCTTTTTGCTGTTGCTGCATGAGCTGGCCCACCAAGGGCGCCAGGTCGCCCTTGAGGTAGAGCATGGTCGACTCGGCCTTCATCCGGTATTCGGCAACGCGCGCAAAGGGCCGGTACAAGCCCAGCGTGAGCGCCGTCAGCAGCACGTTCCTGATGCGCAGCCAGACGAAGGCGCCGGTGCGCAGGCTAGTCTTGAAGCGCGCGATGCGGCTCACGCCGATGTTGTCCCACAAGAGCTGGAACATGCGCGCCTCGCGGTAGGCCATGGCTGGCGATATTGCCAGGAAGGCGCCCGCCGCGCCGGCCACGATGCCGAAGAAAACCAGGAACACCACCCGCATCACGCCGGTTCGCGCACCCAAGGCTTGCGCGCCGCCAAACAACATCGCCAACAGCATCGCCAGGCCCGCCACCAGCAAGGCGGAGAGAAGGAACACGGCCAAGGTCCCGAGCCAGACGCGCAGGAAGGCGCCGAAGCCAGGGAACCAGCGCCCGGCCTGGCCGCCGATCTGCGCGCGCCGCGCTAAGAGAAGCTTGTAGTTGTATTCCAGGCGCACCACCAACACGAAGGTGATCGTCAAGCCCAGCAGGGCCAGGATCCACATCGGGCCGCTGAGCTTGGGCAGCGCCGACTTGGCTGCGGCGGCCGGCGCCATCACGGCCAGGGCAAAACCCAGTACCGCCCACAGGCCGAAGGCGGCAAACACCGGCCAACTGGCGCGATAGATCTCGCCCCAGCTCGCGTCGAAGCGAAGCCGCAGCCCGCGCCAGCGCGTGTTGCCGAGCCGAAAGCGCATGGCGCTGCCCCACAGCCACGGCATGCCCACCACCCAGGCAACAGTCAGGAAGGCCACGACCGGTTGATTCCCGGTCTCGGAGGCCACGTTGAAGGCCACATACAGCAGCGCGAACAGCACAAAGCCGATCACCATGTTGCGCACCCTGGCGGTGAACTCCAGCGGCCCATTCGCCACATGGGTGTGGCTGTAGAAGTACTGGACCGTGCGCCGCCGCGCCCAGGGGGTGTAGATGCCCAGCGTGATGATGGAGAGCAGCACGTTGACGATCCAGACCCTGAAGTACTCGCCGCCGTCGCCGCTGAATTCGACGGGGTAGTGGCCGATGGCATCGGGCTTGACGGGGATGGCGGGCTGCGTGCTGCTGTCGTCCATGAAGTCTTTGTCTCCTCCGGGCGGATACCCGAAGGCAGTCTAGCAGCGTGACTAGTCTCTCCCAGCTTCGATCAGCGCCTGCGCGAGCCGGGTGGGGTTGGAAAACCACATCTCGTGGCTGCCCGGGCACTCGACCAGGCGGAACAGCCCGAGCCGCTCGGACAGCCGCGGATGCCAGGGCATGCCATGCGGCAGGGCGATGTCCTGCTGGCAGTTGACGTAGGACTTGCCCATGGCCAGTGCCGCCAGCGGCTGGGCCAGCGCGATCTTGTCGGTAAAGGTGCGGTACGGGTGCGGATTGAGCTTGGCGTAGCTGGCCTGCGCCAGCGCGAGGTCGGCATCGTTGATGAAGGCTTCGCGCCAGATCTCGAAGGGCAAGGTCACCGCGTTGGCATTGGCGGCCGCCACCGCGTCGAACATGGCAACGTAGTGCGGCGGCACCATGTCGTTGAGGCACTGGCCATCGAGGGGCACGAAGGCGTTGACGTAGACCAGCCGCTTCAGCCGCTGCGGCACGCGGGCCGCCACGCCGGAGATCACCATGCCGCCGTAGCTGTGGCCGACCAGGCGCACATCGCTCAGGTCCTTGGCTTCGAGATATTCGGTGACGGAGGCGATCGCGTCCTCGAGCCCGCTGCGGTTGCGGTCATCGCCTGGCCGATTGCCGGCCAGGGTGGGGCAATGCACCGTGTGGCCGGCCTTGCGCATGCCGACGGCAACGGCTTCGAGTTCGGCGCCGGTGTGCCAGGCGCCGTGGATGAGGACGTAGGTATCGGCCATCGCTTGTCTCCGGGGGTTGTGTGCGGCAGGCCATTGTCATCCCCCGGCCAGGTCTGCGCAGCCACTACCTTGTGCCGGCCAGCGCTGCCCTCGAAGCCCCGGGAGTCACCTCTACCGCTCCCTTCATTCCCGCCTCGTAGTGCTCCGGCTGAAGGCAGGCGAAATCCACCTGCCCCGCCTGGCTGAACTGCCAGACGATCTCGCCGCTCTTGCCGGGCGCCAGCGTCAGCATGTTGGGCTCGGCGGGCTCCATCTCGGGGTGCTTCTTCATGTGTTCGTGGTGCGCGCGCAGCCCCTTCGCCGAATCCAGGATGAACTCGTGCTGCAGGCGCCCCGAGTTGCGGATGACGAAGCGCACCGTTTCGCCCTGCCTGACCTCGACCCGCGCAGGCGTGAAGCGCATGCCGTCGGACATGTCGACGGCGATGGTGCGGCCGACCCGGGTCGCCAGGCCAGGCTGTCCGATGGCGGCATGTTGCTGCGCAACGGCGGCAACGCCGCCATGCCCGTGGTCGTGAGCCAGCGCAGCGGCGGGCACTGCTGCGAAGCCCAGCGCCGCCACGGCCGCAATCCAGGCCCGTTCAGCTGAAGAGCACCTGCGCATCGGTGTATTCCTGCAGCCCTTCCTCGGTGAACTCCACCCCCAGCCCCGAGGACTTGACGCCGCCGAAAGGCGCGTTCGGCTGGATCATGCCGTGCTTGTTGATCCAGACCGAGCCGCATTCCATTCGCATCGCGATGCGCCTGGCATGCTCGATGTCGCTGGACCAGACCGAACCGCCCAGGCCGTTCTTCGAATCGTTGGCGGCGGCAATGGCCTTCTCGACATCGCTGTAGCGAATCACCGGCAGGGCCGGGCCGAACTGCTCTTCGTCGACCAGCGTGTCGCCGTTCGACAGCCCGGCGATGATGGTCGGCGGGAAGAACAGGCCCTCGCCCGGCTCGCCGCCCAGCAGCACGCTGCCCTTCTTCTTCGCGTCCGCCACCAGCCGCGCCACCCTGTCGAACTGCATGCGGTTTTGCACCGGGCCCAGGATGCTCTTCTCGTCCATGCCGTCGCCCACCGGAATGCGGCGCGCGAAGGCGACCAGGTGCTCGCACACGTCGTCGTGAATGCGCTCGTGCACGTACAGCCGCTTCATCGCTGCGCAAGTCTGGCCGTTGTTGATGAAGCCGCCCCAGAAGAGGCCCTCGGCAATCGCCTTGGGGTCGGCGTCGGGCAGCACGATGCCGGCGTCGTTGCCGCCCAGCTCCAGGGTCAGGCGCTTCATGGTCGCGGCGGCCGACTGCATGACGCGCTGGCCGGTGGCGCAAGAGCCGGTGAAGACGATCTTGCGGATGCCCTCGTGCGCCGACATGGCCGCACCCAGGTTGCTCGTGCGGTCGTCGCAGCTCACGCTGTTGATCACGCCCGGCGGCAGCACTTCATTGAGCAACTCGACCCAGCGCAGCGTCGCCAGCGGCGTGTAGGGCGAGGGCTTGATCACCACCGTGTTGCCGGTGCGCAGCGCCGGCAACACATGCCACACGGCGATCAGCACCGGGAAGTTCCAGGGCGTGATGGAGCCCACCACGCCCAGGGGCTTGCGGTGCAACTCGACGCGGCCGGCCTCGTTGTCCTGCAGCACGCGCATGGGCAGCGACAGGCCCGCCGTGTGGCCGGCCCAGGCGGCGGCGCCGCCCAGTTCCCACCGCGAGCCCAGCCCGTTGAGCGGCTTGCCTTGCTCCTGGGTGGTGAGCAGCGCCAACTCCTCGGCATGCGCCTGGATCTTGGCGGTGACATCGCGGCAGGCCTGGGCCAGTTCCTCGTCGGACTTGCGCGACCAGGCCTTGAAGGCCGCCTGCGCGGCGGCCACGGCCGCATCCAGGTCGGCCTGGCTGCCGTTGGGCACGCGGCCGATCACGGCGCCAGTAGATGGGTTGCGGACCTCGAAGCTCTGGTCGCCGGTGAAGGCGCGTCCGCCGATGGTCATGGTGGCTTGATGCATGGCTCTTTGTCTCGTGTTGTTGGGGTGAGTGAGTTCAGGCGCCCAGCAGAGGACTGCGGCGCTGCGTGTAGCGCGTGGCCTGCGCGTAGGCATGGCCCAGTTGCAGCACCGCCAGGTCGGCCTGCGCCGGCCCGAGGATCTGCAGACCCATCGGCAGGCCGTTGGCGCCGAAACCGGCCGGCACGTCCAGCACCGGCACGCCCCCCAGGGTGCCGGCGATCACCACCTCCATCCAGCGGTGGTAGGTGTCCATGGGCTTGCCGTTGATGCTCTTGGGCCAATCGAGCTTGGCGTCGAAGGGGAAGATCTGGGCCGATGGCAGCACCAGGTAGTCGAAGCGGGTGAAGAGCTGGCGCAGCGCCTGGTACCAGGCCGAGCGGTCGACCGAGGCGCGAAAGACGTCCTGGCCGCTCAGCTTGAGGCCGTTCTCGACCTCCCACACCGCCTCGGGCTTCATCATGGCGCGCAGCTTCGGGTCGGCATACAACCCGCCGGCCACACCGGCGATGATGAAGCCGCGCATGGCGAGCCAGGTGGACCACAGCTTTTCCATCGGGAAGTCAGGCTTGGCGGCCTCTACCGTGCAGCCAATGGTCTCGAAGTTCTTCAGCGCCTGGGTGCACAGCTCCATCACGCCGGGCTCCATCGACAGGTAGCCGTTGAAGTCGCCCAGCCAGCCGATGCGCTTGCCCTTGAAGTCACGCGCAAGGGGCTTGGCGAACTGCGCCGGGTCCTGGTCGATGGACAGCGGCGCGCGAGCGTCGAAGCCGGCCTGCACCGACAGCAGCATGGCGAGGTCGGCCACGGTGCGGCCCATTGGCCCTTCGTAGCCAAGTTGCTGCACGAAGACCTCGGGCGTCGGGCCGAAGGGCACGCGACCGAACGAAGGGCGGAAGCCGAAGACGTTGTTCCAGGCCGCGGGGTTGCGCAGCGAGCCCATCATGTCGCTGCCGTCGGCCACCGGCAGCATGTCCAGGGCCAGTGCCACCGCCGCGCCGCCGCTGCTGCCGCCGGCGCTCTTGCTCGGGTCGTAGGCGTTGCCGGTGGTGCCGAACACCGCGTTGTAGGTGTGGGAGCCCAGGCCGAACTCCGGCGTGTTGGTCTTGCCGACCAGCACCGCGCCGGCCTTGCGTGCACGCTCGACGACGATGGCGTCCGCCTTGGGCATGTTGGCCTTCAGGATCGGCGAGCCCTGGGTCGTGACGATGCCCACCGTGGCCGCCAGGTCCTTGGGCGCCTGCGGAAAGCCGTGCATCCAGCCCACCCGCTGCCCTGCCTTCCTGGCGCTGGCCAGTTGCGTGTCGCGCTCGGTGGCCTGCGCCATCAGGCCCTCGCGGCCCTGCAGCGAAACGATGGCGTTGACCTGGGGGTTGAAGCGCTCGATCTGCGCCAGGTAGGCGCTCATCACTTCCACGCAGGAGACGCTGCGCGACTGGATGGCCTTGGACAAGTCGATCGCCGTCCAGCCGGTGATTTCCGAAGTGCTGCGTGCCGTGGCGGCGTAACTGCTGGTGGCCGCCAGTGGCGCAGCCAGCGCGGCCGCGCCCAGCTTGAGAACATCGCGCCGATTGGCCGTGCGGCCGCCTGATTGGGAGTCTTCTTGCATCATGGTCTCGCGGGAGTGGGTGAATTCATTTCGCCTTGGCGGCGGCGGCCGGCCGGTTCAGGCCCAGGGTCGGTGTCTCGTCGAAGAAGTTCCAGGGCTTGAGCATCGCGCGCACCCACTCGGTGGGCATGATCGGCCACTCCTCGGCGCGCGCCACGTGGGTGGTGCCGGTGGTGAGCCACACCACGTTGTCGGTGTCGACGATCGGCTGGTCGTCGGCGGTGAACTGGCCCAGGCCCGTGTCCTTGCTCGAGCGGTTGGGGTACTTGCCCTCGGGGAACATCTCGTCCGGGTTGTAGCGGGTGACCCAGATCTGCTTGTCCATGAAGCTCAGGCGGTGGTTGATCCACTCGTCCTTGGCGAAGTTGGCGCCCTTGGCGATGGGGTGCGTTCCGCCGGCGTAGGGAATGAGCTGGTAGCTCACCGGGTTGCCCACCTTGTTGCTGCGCGAGGGGTTGCTCAAGAGGCGGATGGTCGACGCATCGAACTTCTGCGCCGCCTGCTTCTCGCTGGCGACCGTGCGCTGGGTGGTCTGCATGGTGCTGGTGCGCGGGCCCCCGCGCGGATTGGGCGCCACCACCGGGTCGACCTCGGTGAGCGAGTTGCCCTCGCCATCCACATCCAGGTCGAGCCGGAAGTTGTAGATGTGCTGGTGCGTGGTGCCGACGATGTTGTGGTCCAGCAATGTGCCAAAGCGCGTGTCCTCGGCGGCCGTGGCATCTTGCATGGTGCGCGTGCGAACGCCCTTTACCGCCTCGATGCCGGTGGCGCCGGCGTGGATGCCCATGGTGCCGTTCTCGGCGAACACCCAGTCGAAGATGTAGTCGTAGTTGCCCACCGTGCTGACCCAGCGCACCACCAGTTCGCGCCGCTCGGTGCTCAGGTTCGGCTGGCCCATCTCCTGGTGCTTGTACTCGGGGTCGGCATAACGCTCGAAGACGGCGATGGCGTTGGGCACCTGGGTCGGCTCGCCCTTGTAGTCGGCCAGGGTGGCGTTCATCAGCACCGCGTTGTCGGGCACGTCCTTGCCGCGCTCAATGGGCGACGTGAGCGTGCCCATCCCGTACTCGCCCGAGTCGAGGTAGGCCTTGAAGTACCAGCCCACGTCCGGGTCGCCGTAGGGCACGATCATGCCGCCCAGCGAGCCCTCGTACATCACCTTGCGTCTGGTGCCCTTGTCGTTGTACGTGACGGTGGAAAGGACCAGGCCGACGCGCGAGTCGAGCCGCAGGTGGAAGTCCCAGTTGCGCCAGTGCAGGCTGTGGCCGCCGGCGATGGTGTAGTTCTTTCCTTCCGGCTCGCTGATGACGAGCGGCTTGGGGGCGGGCGTCGGGCTGCGGTCGCGACCGTCGTAGGGCGTGGGCTTCATGGGCACCGGGATCACGCCGTCGTCCTCGATCTTCACCACCTTCTTGCTCACCAGGTCGACCACGGCGACCAGGTTCTCGATGGGGTGTGCCCAGTAGTTGCCGTCGCCCACGTCCAGGTAGCTCACCACCTTCAAGAGGCGCTCTTCCTGCCGCAGTTGGTCCTTGCCGTCGAAGTAGCCAACGGTGAGCGGCGTGGCCACCACCTTCTTGACGCTGTCGATGTTGCGCTTGGCCAGCGCCCGGGCGTACTCGGGGCTGCCTTCGATGATGGTCTGCACCGCCATGAAGTCGTCCAGCAGCACCATGCCGTGGGCACCCTCGATTTCCTTCCAGTCGAGCACGCGGCGCGCGCCGAGGTCGGCCGTGCCCTCGACCACCTTCTTGCCCTGCAGGATGACGAAGGCGGCTTGCCGGCTGGCCTGCACTGGCTGCTTGTTGAGCGCGAAGTTCCAGACCTGCTCCTTGGGCGGCGGCTTCACGCTGATCTCGGTGAAGCGCATGCCCTCCTGGTAGCGGCCGGCTGCCTTCAGGATGGCCACTGTGGCCTTGATCTCGTCGGCGCTCAGGGGGTTGAGCGGGTTCGGGGTGCGCTCGAGTTGGAAGGTGCTGTCCAGTCCGGACTGGAAGACCTCGTTGATGAAGCCCTTCTCCACAAAGGGCTGGCCGCCGCGCAAGGTGACCGGCACCGTGAGCTTGAGCGGTTTGCCGTTGACCAGCGCGCTGCGCGAACCGGGCTTGACCCGCACCACCGTGCTGTTGCGCGTCAGCGTGTAGACGCCGGCAAAGGCGTCCCAGCGCACGCCGGCACCGAAGTCCTCCAGCGTCTTCTTGAGTGGGACCATGTGCGCGTGGCCGCCGTGCGCCAAGGCGGCAGGCGCAATGCAGGCCGCCGCCAGGGCGATGGCAAGTGCGGCGAAACGGTGGCGGGGCGCGGCGGGCGCTTGGCGGTCTGGCATCGTGACGAATCCCTCTAGTCCTGTGTCTGGCGCCAACAGGAAGCTGGCCCGACGCAGTGTCGGAGGGCGTCACGCGTGGGCGTTATCCGCTTTTGGCAAAGTTGTGCGTGCCCAGGGTTTGTCCGGGGGCAAGGCTGCGCTGGCGGGTGGCCGAGGGCAATTCGCCGAAAAGCTGGCGGTACTCGGCGGCGAAGCGCGACAGATGCCAGAAGCCCCAACGGGTAGCGATGTCACCCACGCTGTCCTCGCGGCGCGAGCGGATCTCGGCGCGCACGCGATTGAGCCGCATCACGTGCAAATAGCTCACCGGGCTCAGGTTCACCACTTCCTCGAAGGCGTACTGCAGGCCGCGCCGCGAGGCGCCGGCGGCGGCGCACAGTTGCGGCACGCTGATCGGCTCGTCAGCGTGCGCGCGCATGTAGTCCCAGGCGCGCGAGACGATGCGATGGCGGGCCGCCGCGCTCGGCCGCAACTCGGACTGCAGATGGCCCGGGACGAAACAGGCCAGCAGCGCGTCGGTCAGCGACTCGGCCAGCCGGCGCCTCTTCTCGGGCTCGGCCAGCAGCGCCGGTTGCTCGCGCGCGAGCAACATCGCGCCTTCGATCAGCGAGTTCGCCTCCTCATGGTCGACTTTGTCGGGTTTGAGCAGTGCGGGGCTGGAAAGATCGAGGTCGAGCGCCTGCGCAGGGCCGAGAACCTCGGCGGCCCGGCGCGCCAACTCCGTCTTGTCGACGCACAGGCCCAGCAGCGCCATGCCGGCGCCGGTGACCAACTCGAACTCGTTGTTGGTGCCGACCGCGACGGCGCGCCCTGCGGCCAGCCGGTGGCCGCAGCACCAGCCCTGGCTGTCGGCCTCGCGCGTGCTGACGAAGCCCACTGCCACGGTACCGGGGCGCGGCGTGCCGTCCTGCAGCACCGAACGGTTGGCGAACTCCCGGAAGACCTGCACCGGACCGATGCGCAAGTCTTCCAGGCTGGCTTCGAAGGCGCCGCTGGAGAGTTGCTCGTAGCGCTGCTCCCAGGTGTTCAGGCTGGCCCCATGCTCCTGCGCATCGCGGGTTTGCACCTGGGTGTAGTGGAAGTCGGACATGCGCGGTCTGCAAGCAAGAATCGGGGCCGGTTCGCGCCATGGTCGGTTGGATCCCCGGTATTGGCAATCCGCAGATGTCCCGGGCAGCAGATTCAGTCGCGCGGGGGGGACAGCCGCTTGATCATGCGCACCGCGTCCTCCACCCCCTCGTAGTAGCCGACGCTGACGCCCACCTCCTCGAATCCGTGGCGGCTGTAGAAGGCCATGCCGGCGAGGTTGCTGATGCGCACTTCAAGCCGGATGGCGGCGAGGCCGGCCACCCGCGCCGTGGCCTCGAGCCAGTTGAGCAGGGCCGAGCCCATCCCGCCGCGGCGCTGGGAGGCCTGGACCGCGAACAGGGCGATGTGGGCCTCCTCCTCGCCGTACTGCATGATGGCAAAGCCCGCCACGCCGGTGCCGCGGCGCGCCACCACCACATTGGTGTCCGGGTCGTGGATGCAGCGCATCACCCGGCGCGCCGTCCAGCGCCACGACAGGCCGTACTCCACGGCATCGCGCGAGAGTTCGGCGATGGCCAGTGCATCGGTGGTGCGCGCGAGTGTGATGTCGTGTTCGGTAATCACGAATGGGCCCGGTGGCCAATGACTATAGCCCCGGCAACTAAAATAAGCGTCCCTTCGCCGGCGCCAGGCTGCCGGCTGTCCGGCGTCTCGCCCTTTTTTCTCTCCCACCAGAAGCGCCCGCCCGATGACCCAGCGCAAACTCTTCGTCACCACCGCCCTGCCCTACGCCAACGGCAAGTTCCACATCGGCCACATCATGGAGTACATCCAGGCCGACATCTGGGTGCGCTTCCAGCGCATGCGGGGGCACATGGTGCACTTCGTGGGTGCCGACGACGCGCATGGCGCGCCGATCATGATCGCGGCCGAAAAGGCCGGCAAGACGCCTCAGGAGTTTGTCGGCGAGATTGCGGCCGGCCGCAAGGAATACCTGGACGGCTTCCATATCCGCTTCGACAACTGGCATTCCACCGACAGCGCCGAGAACACCGAGCTGGCGCAAGGCATCTACAAGCGCCTGCGCGAAGGCGGCATGATCGCCAACCGCACCATCGAGCAGTTCTACGACCCGGTCAAGGGCATGTTCCTGCCGGACCGCTACATCAAGGGCGAATGCCCGGTGTGCCATGCCAAGGACCAATACGGCGATTCCTGCGAGGTGTGCAGCAGCGTCTACTCGCCCACCGAGCTGATCAAGCCCTATTCGACGCTGACCGGCGCCGCGCCCGAACTGCGCAGCTCCGAGCACTTCTTCTTCCGGCTCTCCGACCCCAAGGTGGTCGACTTTCTCAAGACCTGGACGCAGGACGGCAAGCTGCAGGCCGAGATGGCCAAGAAGGCCAGCGAATGGTTCGACGCCGGCATGGCCGACTGGGACATCTCGCGCGAAGCGCCCTACTTCGGCATCGAGATCCCGGATGCGCCGGGCAAGTACTTCTACGTCTGGCTGGACGCGCCTGTGGGCTACCTGGCCAGCCTGAAGAACCACTTCGACAAGGGCCAGGCCAAGGACCATTGGCACGAGGCTTCGCGCACCGCGCAGAGCTTCGAGGAGTTCGTGGCCGACCCGAAGGTCGAGCAGGTGCACTTCATCGGCAAGGACATCGTGTACTTCCACACCCTGTTCTGGCCTGCCATGCTGCAGTTCTCCGGCCGCAAGACGCCTTCTCAGGTGAACGTGCACGGCTTCATCACCGTCTCGGGCGAGAAGATGAGCAAGAGCCGCGGCACCGGCATCGACCCGCTCAAGTACCTCTCGATCGGCATGAACCCGGAATGGCTGCGCTACTACATCGCGGCCAAGCTCAACGCCAAGGTGGAAGACGTCGACTTCAACCCGGACGACTTCATGGCGCGCGTCAACGCCGACCTGGTGGGCAAGTACATCAACATCGCCAGCCGTGCCGCCGGCTTCATCGCCAAGCGTTTTGGCGGGAAGCTCGGCGAGGTGTCGGCCGACGGCGCCGCGCTGCTAAAGACGCTGCAGGCCGAATCGCAGGCCATCGAGGCGCTCTACGACACCCGCGACTTCGCCCGCGTCCTGCGCGAGATCATGGCGCTGGCCGACAAGGTCAACGAATACGTCGACCAGAACAAGCCCTGGGAACTGGCCAAGAAGGAAGGAGCCGAGGCGCGCCTGCACGACGTCTGCAGCGCCTGCATCGAGGCCTTCCGCCTGCTGACCATCTACCTCAAGCCGGTGCTGCCGCTGCTGGCCGAGCAGGTCGAGGCCTTCCTCGGCTGCGCGCCGCTGCAGTCGAGCGACGCGGCGCGCCTGCTGGGCGAGGGCCATGCCATCCGCGACTACAAGCACCTGATGCAGCGGGTCGACGCCAAGATGCTCGACGCGCTGTTCGAGGCGCCGGAAGCGCCCGCCCCGGCGCAGCCTGCAGCGGCCCTGCCCGCCGGCGAAGGCATCGCGCCCACCATCGCCATCGACGACTTCGCCAGGATCGACCTGCGCATCGCTCAGATCGTGGCCTGCCAGAAGGTGGAAGGCTCGACCAAGCTCCTGCACCTGACGCTGGACGTGGGCGAGGGCAAGACGCGCAATGTCTTCTCCGGCATCGCATCGTGCTACGAGCCCGAGCAACTGGTGGGCAAGCTCACCGTGATGGTGGCCAACCTGGCGCCGCGCAAGATGAAGTTCGGCATCTCCGAAGGCATGGTGCTGGCCGCCAGTCACGCCGACGAGAAGGCCAACCCCGGCATCCATGTGCTGGAACCCTGGCCTGGCGCCACGCCGGGCATGCGGGTACGCTGAGGCCATGGCCCTGCATCGCTTCTTCCTTCTTTCTGCGGCTGTCGCCTTGGCTGCCGCCCTGTCGGGCTGCGCCGTCGTCAGCGTGGCCGGTGCCGCGGTGAGCGTCGCCAGCACTGCCGTGAGCGTGGGCGCGGGCGCCGTCGGCCTGGCCGCCGATGCCGCCATCGGCACCGCCAAGATCACCGGCAAGGCGGTGGGCGCGGCGGCCGATGCGATGTTGCCTGGATCGGACGAGAGCCCCAGCCCGGACAAATAAGCGCCGCCAGCGCTGGCGCGCGCATGGAGGCCGAGCGCATACTCGGCACATGGCCCCGTTGCCCGCACCGCCCCTGTCGCGCCGCCGGCGCTTCATCATGCGGCTGCGCCATTGCGGGCCGCCCCGGATCTGAACTGAACCCGAGTTTTCTCGCTGTCGTTCCGTTCGTTTCCGGAGGCTTCGTGTCACTTCAGTTCCAATTCCGGCCTCGGCTGCTGGATGCCCTGCGCGGCTACGACCGAGCGCGCTTTCTCAAAGACCTGGGCGCCGGCGCCACCGTCGGCATCGTCGCCCTGCCGCTGGCCATGGCCTTTGCCATTGCCTCGGGCCTGAAGCCCGAGGCCGGCATCTGGACCGCCATCATTGCCGGCTTCCTGATCGCCACCCTGGGCGGCTCCGCAGTGCAGATCGGCGGGCCGGCCGGCGCCTTCATCGTGATCGTCTACGGGATCGTGGAGCGCTACGGGCTGGCCAATCTGCTGATCGCCACTGCCTGCGCCGGGCTGCTGCTCATTCTTCTGGGGCTGTTCCGCCTCGGCACGCTGGTGCGCTATGTGCCGGTGTCGATCGTGGTGGGCTTCACCAACGGCATTGCGGCGCTGATCCTGATCTCGCAGCTGCGCGACTGGCTGGGCCTTTCCATTGAAAAGATGCCGGCCGACATGTTCTCGCAACTGCACACGCTGGCCCAAGCCCTACCCACCTTCAATCCCTACGCCTTCGGGCTCGGCACGGCCTGCATCGCGGGCCTTTTTGCCTGGCCGCTGCTGCTGCACGACAAGTCGCGCTTTGGCTACGCGGTACATCTGCTGTTCGGACGGATGACCGAGCTGCGCGCCGTCCAGATGGGCTCGCGCGTGCCAGGCCCGATCGTGGCGCTGGTCACGCTGACGGCCCTGGCCTGGGCGCTGGACCTGCCGGTGGAAACCATCGGCAGCCGCTTCGGCGGCATCCCGCAGGGCCTGCCGGCCTTCGCCCTGCCCGAGTTCAGCTGGGAAACGGTCAAGCAGCTGGTGACGCCCACCCTCACCATCGCGCTGCTGGGCGCCATTGAATCGCTCTTGTGTGCGCGGGTGGCCGACCAGGTCAGCGGCCTGCCGCGCCACGACCCCAACCAGGAACTGATGGCGCAGGGCGTGGCCAACCTGGTGACGCCCTTCTTCGGCGGCATGCCGGCCACCGGCACCATCGCCCGCACCGTGACCAATGTGCGGGCCGGCGCCACTTCGCCGGTCGCCGGCATCGTGCATGCCATCACCCTCTTGGTGGTGGTGCTGGCGGCAGCGCCGCTGGCGCGGCTGGTGCCCTTGTCGGTGCTGGCCGGCATCCTGGTCTTCGTGGCCTGGAACATGGGCGAATGGCGCGAATTCGCGCCCTACATGCTGCGGCGCTTTTCCAGCCACTACCGGCTCCTGATGCTGGGCACCTTCTTCCTCACGGTGGTGTTCGACCTGACGGTGGCGGTGCAGGCCGGCATCATCCTGGCCTGCGCCCTCTTCATCCGGCGCATGAACACGCTGTTTCGGGTCGAGTTGGTGTCCTTGCAGCCGCCGGTGCTGACCTACCGGCTCTACGGCGCCTTCTTCTTCGGCGCCGCGGCCAAGCTGGATGAGGCGATCCAGGCAGTGGAGCGGGCGCCGCGCGGCATGACGGTGGTGCTGGACGCCATGCACATGATCCAGCTCGACACCACCGGGCTGGATGCGCTGCGCCAGCTGCACAAGACAGTGCTGGCCAAGGGCGGACTGCTGCGGTTGGAGTCGCTGCAGCCGCAGCCGCTCGACCTGATCCGGCGCTCGGGCTTCGCGGACGAATTGGCGGCGGCGCCAAATAAGACCTGATCAGGGCCGTCGCGGCGCCCCTGTGCCGCTTTCGACGGGAACTCCAGTGGGTCACAAGGCTCAGGCGCGAGTGGCGCAC